>NZ_JAYGGQ010000013.1:0-173828 GCF_034931225.1 Sinomonas terricola | reverse complement strand
GTGCGGTAGAACCGCTGCCACAGGCCCGCGGAGAGCAGGCCCACGATGATGCCCGCCAGGACGCCGTAGTTGATCGCAGCGGGCTTGCCCGCGGGGTCCACCTGCCCGGCCAGGACCACCGGGGACATGGCCTTGAACACCCCGTCGATCACCATGTACCCGACCACGGCGGCCAGGGCGGTGGACCCGTCGGCCTTCTTCGCCCAGCCGATCGCGATGCCCACGGCGAAGATCAGCGGCAGCCACGCGAAGACCGCGTTCCCGGCCGCGGAGATCACCGCGGCCCCGGCCGAGAACCCCGGGATCGCCCCGAGCAGGTCCGCCTGCCCGAGCCGGAGCAGGATCCCGGCCGCGGGCAGCACCGCGATCGGCAGCATCAGCGTGCGGCCCAGCCGCTGGAGGGTCGCGAAGACCGCGTTCGGCTTCTTCTCGGCCACCACGGCCGCATCAGAGGTAGACATCGCATGCACCTTTGCGTGAATCGGAGGGGGCTGGGGAACCTGACCAATTGGCAGGTAATGTCTGGTTATGACCAGTTCAGTGTGATGGGCGCCGCGGTGCGCTGTCAAGGGGTCCCCTGTTGAGTTGCGACGAAGGGGCGCTTTCGGTGCGGAACGGCCGGTCCCGTGTCCGACACGGGCGGCTAGTGGTGGAAGTACGGGATGATGAGGTAGACGCCGAGGATGACGGCTGCTCCGGAGACGGTGTAGCACGCCCGGGAGGCCGCGAGGAGGGCGCGGCCCCCACGTTGGCGTGCGGGGTCTTTTCCCTCAGCGCCCAGCCGGACGCCGAGCGCGAAGAACAGCACCATGCATCCGGCGCCGAGCATAGTCGACGCGGCGACGGCGAAGAACGCTCCCCAGACGCTCATTGGGCGGCTTCGCTCTCGCGTGAACGTTTGAAGCGTACTGGGAAGCCCACGGCCGCGGCCGCCTCCTGGACCTCGACGACGTTGCGGTGCCCGACGGGCCTGCGACGGTTCACCACGAACATCGAGGAGATCGCCGCGAGGGCGCACACCGCCACGGCCACGACCCCGGCGGGTCCGAGACCCACTGCCATGGCGGCGAGCCCACCGACAATCGCAGCGGCTGGGAGGGTGAGGATCCACCCCAGGGTGATGCGCCCGACGGTGCCCCAATGGATCGAGGTGCCGCGGCGGCCGAGACCCGAGCCGATGACCGAGCCGCTCGCGACGTGGGTGGTCGAGAGCGCGAAGCCGAGGTGGGAGGAGGCCAGGATGGCCGCGGCCGTGCTCGCCTCCGCCGAGAATCCCTGGGCTGGCCGGACCTCGGTCAGCCCCGCGCCGACGGTGCGGATGATCCTCCAGCCGCCCGCGTAGGTGCCCAGTGCGATCGCCGCCGCACAGACCGTGATGACCCACCATTGCGGATCGCTGCCCGGCGCCTGCACGCCGCCCGAAATCAGCGCGAGCGTGACGATGCCCATGGTCTTCTGGGCATCGTTCGTGCCGTGCGAGAGCGCAACCAGACTTGAGGTGAACACCTGACCGGCGCGGAAGGCGGCCCGGCCCTGGTGGCGCTTCTGTCCCGTCTGGGGGTCGCGGCGCGCTGTGAGGGCGTACGCGAGTCGGGTGCAGGCCCACGCCGAGGTGCCAGCGACGAGCGGGGCAGCCATGGCGGGGAGGATGACCTTCGAGACGACGGTGGCGAAGTCCACCGAGTGCGGGCCGACGCCCACGACCGCCGCGCCGATAAGGCCGCCGAACAGGGCATGCGACGAGCTCGACGGCAGGCCTCGAAGCCACGTGAGCATGTTCCAGACGACCGCGCCGATGAGCCCAGCAAAGATGATCTCCGGGGCGATGTGCACGCCGTCGACACCTTCGCGGATGATGCCCCCAGAGATGGTCTTGGCGACCTCGTTCGAGACGAACGCGCCCACGAGGTTCAGTATCGCTGCGAGGGCGACGGCCTTCCGGGGCGTGATCGCGCCCGTGGCGATGGGTGTCGCCATGGCGTTTGCGGTGTCGTGGAAGCCGTTCGTGAAGTCGAAGAAGAGCGCGAGTGCGATGACCAGGGCCATCATGGGGGCGATGTCCACCCAGAACCTCCTCACCGTTCTTCCGACAGGCCGGGGCACTCTCGCCGGCCGGGCACGAGGGCTGACCAGACCGAATGTCTTGACCCTGCCAATGTCCCACCGTCGCTCCGTGCACGTCATGCGTACCCGCCACTCGAATCAAGAGCGCCCGACACAGGGCACCACCTGCAATCGCGGCCCCGAGTACTCGCCCATCTGGGCCTTGACCAACGGCCAGCGGAGTGCTGTGCTGAGAGGCACCGCATCTGGGGCGGCCGATTTCAGACTCGCCAGAGCAAGGAGGAACCATGGCCAGCCTCGACCACGGGAGCACGGTCCGCCGCCCGAATGAACGCGAAGATCCGGCAGGGGACTTTCAGGTGGAGCCCCCGGAGAAGTCCTGGGACGAGGAGGATGGGCTCTTCGACGGCGAGGAGATCGTCATCGGCTGATCTGCCCCGCCTGCAGCCGGACCAGCGCCGGTGCTGGAGCCTCGCCCGGGCCGCGGGCGACGGCGGGCGGTAGCCTTAGCGGACGACCTTCCGTGCCGCGCCCATTCAGGAGGCCCCGTGACCACCACGACCGTGACCGCCCGAGCTGTCCTCCTCGACATGGACGGTACCCTCGTCAACTCGGACGCCGTCGTCGAACGCGTGTGGCGCCGCTGGGCCGAACGCCACGGCCTTCTTGGCGACGACGTGCTTAAAGTTGTCCACGGCCGCCAGGGCCACCTCAGCATGGCGATCCTCCTGCCCGAGCGGCCTGTCGCGGAGAACCTCGCCGAGAACCGGCTCATGCTCGCGGAGGAGGCCGCGGACACCGAGGGCGTCGTGCCGATCGCTGGCGCACGCGCGTTCCTTGAGGCGCTCGGGGGATTCCCGCACGCGCTCGTGACGTCGGCGGACGACACGCTCGCGCGAGTTCGCATGGCCGCCGCGGGCCTCCCGCTCCCGCCGGTTCTCGTCACGGCGGAACTCGTGTCCGCGAGCAAGCCGAACCCCGAGGGCTTCCTCGCCGCCGCGGCGATGCTGGCGGTCGACCCGGCGGACTGCCTCGTGCTCGAGGACTCCGAGGCCGGGGTTGCCGCGGGACTCGCAGCAGGCATGCGAGTTCTCGGCATCGGGCCGCGCGCCGGTGCCCACGGACCGACGTTCCACGTCCCCGACCTCACGGGCGTGGCCGTGGCTGCCCGCGACGGCGTCGTGAGCATTGCGCTCCCTGGGAGTCGCGTCTAGCCCCGCGGCCGGCCAGGGGTTGGGCGGGATCTGGCCACGCGACCGCCTCAGCGCGACGCGAGGATCTGCTCCCGCAGGATGTCCGCGTGCCCGCAGTGCTGCGCGAGCTCGCGGAGCATGTGGAGGTACACCCAGCGGAGGGGAGCGGTCCGCGCCGGTTGCCGCGGACCACGTCGTCGAGCGTGAGGTCTGCGACGGCGCGGCGAGAGGCTTCGCAGGCCTCGCGATGGGCGGCCGTGACTGACTCGATCGTGTCGCCGTCGTCGAGCACGAACGACTCGTCGGGGGTCGCCGGGATGCCGATCTCCGCGCGCGTCCGCTCGTAGACCGCCTCGTCGAACCACACCTTCTCGACGAACGTCGCGTGCTTGACGAGCCCGAGGAGCGTGGTCTTCGACGGCACGAGCCGCCTGCGGGACTCCTCTTCCGTCACGCCTTCGAGGCACCCGCGCAGCGCGGCCCGATGCTCGTCGAGGAACGCGTCGAATTGGGGGCGGAGGTCGGCCCCGAACAGGCCGGGGTCCACGGTGGGCATCGCGCTCATGAGCCGGAGTCTAATGCCCCGACAACCTCGATGCCCTCTCACGCTCAGCGGCGCGCCCAGTACGGAGCATGCTCCGGCAGCGGCCCGATGCCGACGAGCCGCGCGGGGATTCCGCGCAGCGCCGGGAGCGCATCCGCGATTCGGAATGGCAAAGGCCGCCCCATGCCCTCGGGCGGGCGCGGGCTCGCGGGTGTGCGGGGGCTCTCAGGCGTGCGTGGGCGCTCGGACGCGTCTTCGTCGAGGAAACGATTCACGACGCCGTAATGCGCGAGCTGCTGGAACGACTGGACGACGACGGTCGGCCACCATCGCCGTCGCTGAACGCTCTGCAGCACGGACTCGGGTGGCGGCCCGCCGCGGGCCAGCGCTGGCTGCAGGATCCGCGCTGCTGCCACCGCGTCCTGCACCGCGAGGTTGATTCCGACCCCGCCGACGGGGCTCATCGCATGCGCCGCGTCGCCGATCACGAGCAGCCCCGGGAGGTGCCACCGGTCGAGGCGGTCAAGCCTCACATCGAGCAGCTTGACGTCATCGAACGACGCCGGGGCGTCGCCGAGGCGGTCGGCAAGCCACGGCTGGAGCGCGGCGAGGCGGCTCCGGAACGCGTCCAGGCCCTCGTCCCTAAGCTTCGCGTCCGCGCCCTTTCGGATGAGGAAGCCGCACTGCCAATAGTCGCCGCGGTCGATCATGATGAGGAATTGTCCGCGCGAGAGCCGCCCGATCGCGCCCTCCGGATCACTCTGCTCACGCCGCACGCGGAACCACCACACGTCCATCGGGGCCCCGAATTCGCGCGGGACGAGGCCCGCTGCGGCGCGAACGGAGGAGCCGCGGCCGTCGCACGCGACCACGAGGTCGGCCTCGAGCGTGTGCTGGGTCCTGGGCCCTCCGCCGTCGGCTCGACCGCGCCAGACGACCCCGGTGACTCGTCCGCCGTCGCCCGTCCCGCCGTCGCGCAGCAGCCCCGTGACCTCCGCCTCCCGCAGAAGCCGGAAGCCGGGCTCGCGCGCGCCCGCATCGGCGAGCAGCTCAAGGAGGTCCCACTGCGGGACGAGGGCGATGTAGCGGTGCGGGACGCGCAGCCGGGTGAGGTCGCCGAGCTGGGCCGGCCCCGAGTCGAGCTCGGCGCCGATCCACGTGATGCGGCGCTGGGGGAGCGAGGCGAACTGCTCGCCGAGTCCGAGCTCGTCGAGCAGCGTGAGGGTTGAGGGGTGAACGGTGTCGCCGCGGAAGTCGCGTAGGAAGTCGGCGTGCTTCTCGAGGACGGTCACGGAGACGCCGCCGCGGGCGAGGATCAGCCCGAGGAACATCCCGGCCGGTCCGCCGCCGGCGATCGCGACGCGCGTGCGCTCGTTCGCAGGCATGGCTTCAGGCTAGCGCTGCCAGTCCGGGATCAGGAGAGCACGTACACGGTGATCGTGGCCGGCGAACTGGTCAGCCCGCCCTGAGATGCCGTGACCGTGCACGTCCCCGGGGCGACGGCCTTGACGCTGCCCTGGGAATCGACGGTGGCGACCTGCGGATTGGACGAGGCCCACAGACCGCCGCTCAGCGGCTGGGAGGAGCCGTCGCTCATGGTGACGCTCGCCGTCAGCTGGCCCGGCGGGCCACCCTTGTACAGGCTCAGCGCCAGCGGCTTCAGGTGGATGCTCACCGGGAGCGGAGGCCCGACGGTGATCCTCGACGTTGCGGAGAAGGCGATGCCGTTCGGATCCGTCGCGACGGCGGTCACTGTCGCGGTTCCGGGGCCGATCCCGGTGACAGTGCCGCGGTCGTCGACGGCGGCCACTTTGGCGTTCGAAGACGTCCACGAGACACGCCAGCGCACCTCGACTTGGGCGGGGGATATGGACGAGCCGTCGTCGAGCACGAGCAGCGCGCTGAGCGCGCGGGTCAGGCCCGCCGGGATTGTCGCGGAAGCGGGGTCGATGCGAAGCCCGGTCGCGAGCGGCTGCCTCGGTGGCGCCGTCGTCGGGCTGGCGCTGGTGGATCCGGTGGGCGACTGCGGGGCCGGAGAGGTGGCACTTGGGCTGTCCGTCTCGGCCGAGACGACCCACGGGAACGGCCCTGACATCGCGCGGAACACGAGGACTGCCACGGCGAGCGCCGCGACGACGGCGACTGAGACGATCGTGGCCGCGATGTACCTCCGACGCAGCCTGCGGATCCCCAGATCGACCGCCTGTGCAAGGTCGACGGGATACTCGTCGGCGAGCTTCGCCGCCTCGGCGAGAAGGTGGTCGCGCAGGTCGTGGTTCATGGCCGCCCCCTCTCAAGGGAAGCGACGCGCTGGCTCGCGGTGCCGAGCTGTTCCGTCACGAGGGGGGTGGTGCTGTCCGTGAGACCGGCGATTTCGGCGATCGTGAGGCGCCCGAAATCGTGCAGGACAACGGCTACGCGTTCGGGGAATGGCAGCGCGTGGAGCGGGTCCAGAGGCGACCTCGCGCGCCGAGCCTTGGGCGGCGTCGCCCACTTCTCATGCGCTTCGGCGAGCTTCACGAAAAGGCACAGCGTGTAGAGGCGCAGCTGCGGGGTGACGGGACCGCGCCATGCTTCGGCGGTCTGGGCCAGCGCGGCCTCGAGCAGCGTCTTCGCTTCGTCCGGCTCTCCGCACAGCATCTGGGCGCAGAGCTGGAGATCCCCGCGCTGGTGCTCGAAGACGTCGTAGATGTCGTCCCGGTGGTCATCAAGGGAGCCCGAGACCTTGAAGCCCGGAAGCTGGAGCTCCCAATCCCTGAGGGCCGGAAGGACGGCGCCGAGGAGGACAAGCGCCCCGGCGCCGATCGGCAACGTGCTCGCGAGGCCCGGGATGAGCCATGCCGTGCTGGCGAGGGCCACCCCGAGCACGCCGACCGCCAGTCGGGCGGGCTTGAAGACATTCCGAAGGTGCCGGCGGGGTAGTTCGCACATTTGCTGGACCTAGGTTCTGGAGTCGGGCGTCACTGACAGCCTGCCCAGCGTCGACTGCACTTGCGATTTTATCCCCAATGAATTGAATAATCCATGGGTTCACACGGCGCTGCCCTCGCGAGCGGGAGAATCCCGGTGGCGAGGGCAGCGTGAAGGGCAGTGCTCAGGCGAGGGGAGGTCCCGCCGCCCCGGCCGGCGCCGCGGCGGCTTCCGGCTGGGCCGGGAGCGGCCAACCCGCGACCTTCTTGGGGCGCGGAGTGCCGAAGGTGCGGATCTTCGACGTCGTGAGCCCGAGCCGCACGAGCGATTCGGCGGTCGCGACGGCGGCGGCCACGCCGTCGACCACGGGGACGCCGCAGCGCTCGCGGATGCGGGTTTCGAGGTCCGCCATGCCGCCGCAGCCGAGGACGATGACCTCGGCCTTGTCCTCACGGACAGCCCACTCGGCCTCGGTGACGATCGCCTCGATGGCGCGCGCCGGGTCGGATTCGAGTTCGAGCACGGCCAGACCGGACGCACGGACCGACGCGCAGCGGGTGTCGAGGCCCGCGAGCTTGAGGCGGTCCTCGATGAGGGGGACGGTCCGGTCGAGCGTCGTGACGACCGAGAACTTGTGGCCGAGGTACATCGCGGTCGCTGCGGCGGCCTCGGTGATGTCGACGACGGGGACGTCGAGGAGTTCCTGCAGGCCTTCGCGGCCGTGCTCGCCGTAGCCGGCCTGGACGACGGCGTCGAAGTCGCCTTCGTAGCGCGTGACGGCGTCCATGACGGCGACGGCCGCAAGATAGCTTTCGAAGTTCCCCTCGACCGAGTCAGCGCCGAAGCGCGGGGTGATGCCCACGATCTCGGTGCCAGGGAGGGCGACCCGCCTGGCTTGGGCGGCAATCGCGTCCGTCATGGACTGCGTGGTGTTGACGTTGGCGACGAGGATGCGCATCGGGGGACTCTTTCGGACGTCGTTGTCGGAGCGAGCTTGGCGGGCCTGGGGAAACCGAGGCCTTGCTTTGATGTCACGCTCCAACTATGGGTTCCTGCGTGACATTTTAGGAGGGTCTGAGCTCGGGTGGTGGTGGCGGACGACGACGGCGCGTGGGGCCGTCGTCGTCCGCCCGGGGGTGGGGGTTGGGTGAAGATGGGGTTAGGCGGTGGTGAGGGTTTCGGTTTCGGTGGTCTTGATCTGGGGGCGGGTGCGCTCGAGGGCGGCGAAGGCGATGAAGCCGAGGCCGCAGCCGATGAACCAGGAGTAGTCCGAGATCCACTGGGCCTGGCCGAGGATGGTGGGCAGGAGGACGGAGGCGATGGCGGGGACGCCGGAGAGGATGGTGGCGGCGACGGCGTTGGGGTTGAAGCCGTTGACGAACCAGTAGCGGCCCTTGGTGCTCATGGTGTACATCTCATCGACCCAGACACGCTGCTTGGAGACCACGAAGTACCCGGCGATGAGGATCCCGAACAGGGGGCCGATGAGGGCCCCGAGGATGCCGAGGGAGTACTGGATGGCGGTGGCGTTGGAGTACCAGTTCCAGGGGGTGAGGATCACGGAGCCGACGGCGGCGATCATCCCGCCGGTGCGCCAGGAGATCTTCTGCGGGTTCACGTGGGAGAAGTCGAAGGCGGGGGAGATGAAGTTGGCCACGATGTTGATCCCGACGGTGGCGATGACGAAGGTCAGCCCGCCCAGGATGGTCGCGAACGGGGCGTCGATCCTGCTCACGGTCTCGATCGGGTCGGTGATGAGCTCGCCGAACACCGGCACGGTCGCGGAGGCGGTGATCACGGTCAGGAGGGAGAAGAAGAGGAAGTTGATCGGCAGGCCGAGCAGGTTGCCCTTCTTGACGGCCTTGAAGGACTTGGCGTAGCGGGAGAAGTCGCCGAAGTTCAGCATCGGGCCGGAGAAGTAGGACACCACGAGGGCGATCGCGGAGAGCATGACCGGGATCGAGGCGCCGAAGTCCAGTGGCTTGCCCGCGGAGAGGTTCAGGGACACGTGGTCCCATCCGGCCTTGGAGACCAGGTAGATCGCCAGCAGGATCATCACCACGTACACGGCCGGGCCGGCCCAGTCCACGAAGCGCTTGATCGCCTCCATCCCGTGCCAGAACACGAAGCCCTGGGCGACCCACAGGATCGCGTACGCGATGTACCCCAGCGGGGACAGGCCCAGGAAGCCGTTCCCGTTCACCGCCAGGGGCGCCAGGGAGGGCCAGAACTTCAGCATCACGATCACCAGGGACTGGGAGGCCAGGTAGGTCTGCACCCCGTACCAGGCGATCGCGATCAGGCCCCGGATCACCGCCGGGATGTTCGCGCCCTTGACCCCGAAGATCGCCCGGTTGATCACCGGGTACGGCACCCCCGTGGCCTGGGAGGGCTTGGCGACCAGATTGCAGAAGAACTGCACGATCAGGATCCCCACCACCAGGGACACCAGCACCTGCCACGAGGCCAGGCCCAGGGCGAACAGGCTCCCCGCGGTCACGTACCCGCCCACGCTGTGCACGTCCGACATCCAGAACGCGAAGATGTTGTACGAACCCCAATGCTGATCCTTCAGCGGAACCAGGTCCTTATTCGAAAGACGCGGATCGCGCTCTGGAGCGGGGGCGGTGAGGGTGCCTTGCGAGGCAAAGTCATCGGTGGAAGTCAGCGGTTGGACGGCGCTGTCTCGGTTGCTGTTCATGATTCTCTCTTTGGATCGGTTGGCGGCTTGGCGCCGCCTGGAAGGGATCCGCTGGCCTGTTGTGGCTGTGAGGCTCAGCTCCGGTCTGGGGGCCGGTGTGCGGCGAGTCACGATCGGGTGTGACCGATATCTCAGGCGCTTGGTATACAAGGTAACTCTGGGATACCAAAGATCGCAAGAGGTTCGTGGAAATTAATTTCCACGGGCGTGATTCCTCGTTTGGGATACCGAAGCCCGAGTTGCGCCTGGGTGCCTCGGGCCGGCTTCCGGGTTTCCCGCGCTGTGCGGCGCCGGCTTCCCCAACTCTTGGCCGCCAACCCGGCCGACCTCCCCAGTTCTTGGAGGGGCGATGGTGCGACACGCCGGCACGTCCAGGCGAACCTCCGCGGATTGAAGATTGAAGTTGGGGAGGTTGGCCTTGGCGTTTGGGGAGGTTGGCTGTTGATGCTGCGAGCTCGGCCGGCGCGTGCCGAGCCGAGAAGGCGAGGTGCCGTTTCGGCGGACAGGCCTCAGTCTGCCGGATGCCGAGGCATCATTGGGCCGGGAGCTGGAGAACCTGGCCCGGGAAGATGAGGTTGGGGTCGGAGATGATGCTCGCGTTGGCGTCGGCGAGAAGCTGCCAGCCACCCTTGACGCCAAGCTGCTCGGCAATGGCGCTCAGCGTGTCGCCGGACTTGACCGTGTAGGTCTGGCCCGTCACGGGAACCGAGGCTGCATGCTTCGGGGCGGACGGAGCCTGAGGCGCAGGGGCCTGGGCCGGAGCGGCCTTCACCGGGACGGGGGGCTGGGCCTGGGCCGGGGCGACCTGGGCTGGCGTCGGGTTCGCGCCCGCGGTGCCGTAGAGGCCGAGCTTGGCGGAGCATGCGGCCACGCGCCCCAGCCCTGGCTCGCGAGGACGCGCTCGGCGACCGCGATCTGCTGATCCTTGGAGGCCTGGTTCGGCATGCCCGTGCTGCCGTAGGACTGCCACGTGACGAGGGTGAACTGAAGGCCGCCGTAGTAGCCGTTGCCCGTGTTGATGGACCAGTTTCCGCCCGACTCGCACTGGGCGATGGCGTCCCACGTGGACGTGCTCGCCGCGTTCGCGGCGGGGGCGGCGAGGGCGGTGCCACCCAGAGCGGCGCCGGAAATGGCGGCGAGGGCGAGAGAACGGCGCGCAGCGATGGAGCCGGAAGTCTGCGTGCGCCGCCGATCCCTGACAGATCGAGGTCAGGAGATCCCGCGTGCGTCACTCGAGCAGGCTCCGCACGTCGTCGGCGGTGAGCGCCGAGGCGAACATCGCGTCGTCGTCCATGACGGACGTGAAGAGCGCGGCCTTCTTCTCCTTGAGCTCCATAACCTTCTCCTCGATGGTTCCGCGCGCGACGAGTCGGTAGGTCAGGACGGTGCGCGTCTGCCCGATCCGGTGGGTGCGGTCCACCGCCTGCGCCTCGGCCGCGGGATTCCACCACGGGTCGAGGAGGAAGCAGTAGTCGGCCTCCGTGAGGTTGAGCCCGAAGCCGCCGGCCTTGAGCGAGATGAGGAAGACGGGCGCCGTGCCCTCCTTGAAGGCGCGCACGACCTCGCCGCGCCGCTTCGTGGTCCCGTCGAGGTAGGCGAACTCGATCCCTTCCGCCGCGAGCCTCTCGCCCGCGCGCTTGAGGAAGGACGTGAACTGGCTGAAGATGAGCGCGCGGTGGCCCTCCGCGACGACGTCTTCGAGCTGTTCGAGGAGCACGTCGAGCTTCGCGGGGGAGACGCCGTCGAGCGCGGGGTCGACGAGCGACGGGTCGAGGGCCATGAGCCGCAGCAGGGTCAGCGAGCGGAAGACGATGAAGCGGTTTCGATCCAGATCCTCGACCAGCCCGAGCACCTTCTCGCGCTCGCGCTGCAGGTACTGCTCGTAGAGGCGCCGGTGCTTGGGGGAGAGCTCCACGTCGAGCCGCTGCTCGACTTTCTCGGGCAGGTCGCCCGCGACGGCCTCCTTGGTGCGGCGCAGCATGAGGGGCCGGACCCGACGGCGCAGACGGGCGAGCCGCTTCGCATCCCCGCCTTTTTCGATCGGCCGCGCGAATTCCTGCGCAAAATTGCTCGGCCCCGGGAACAGGCCCGGCGCGACGATCGCGAAGAGCGACCACAGCTCCATGAGGCTGTTCTCGAGCGGCGTTCCGGTGAGGGCGAGCTTGAAGGGCGCGTCGAAGTCCCGCGCGTATTGGTGCGCCTTGGTCGCGCGGTTCTTGAGGAACTGGGCCTCGTCCATGATGAGCCCGTCCCATTCGAGGGCCGAGTAGGCGTCGATGTCGAGCCGGAAGAGCGCGTAGCTCGTCACGACGATGTCCGCGCCCCGCGTCACCTCCGCGAGCGGGACACCTGCGGACGCCTCCGTGTCCGCGACCGCGACCGTCTGGAGCGAAGGAGAGAAGCGGGCGGCCTCGGCGGCCCAGTTGGGAACGACGGACGTCGGCGCGACGACGAGGAACGGGCGACGGCGGCGCTCCCCGTCGGCGTGAGGCGTCGCCTCGTGCGCCGCGCCCCGGGCGTGCAGGACGAGGGCGAGCGTCTGGAGCGTCTTGCCGAGCCCCATGTCGTCGGCGAGGACGCCGCCCAGCCCGTTCCGCCACAGGAACGCGAGCCACTGGAAGCCCTCGGACTGGTAGGGCCGCAGTTCGGCCTCGAGGCCGTCGGGAACCGGAACGGCCTCGAGCGCGCCGGGATCGAGGAGCCCGCGGACCGTCTCGCGCCAGCGCGGCGGCTGGACGGTCTCGCCCGCGATCTCGGCGATCTCGTCCCACAGCCCCGCCTGGTACAGGCTCAGCCTCGGGGGCTTGGGTGTGCCGCCCTCGACGCGCCATTCGCGCAGCTCGTGCGACGTCTCGATGAGCTCTTTGAGCCGCAGGATCTCCGGGGTGTCGATCCGGAACCACGACTTGTCCGGCAGCATGACCTTGGTGCGCCCCTTGGCGAGCGCGACGAAGACGTCTTGGAAGGCGATCTGGCGCCCCTCGATCGAGATCATGAGCCCGAGGTCGAACCAGTCGCGCTTCTCGCTCTCGACCGCGCTCAGCACGAGCTCGGGAACGCCGTCGAGCCGGCGATAGTCGGGCCGTTCCCCGCGCAGCACGACGTCGAGCCCCTCGACCGCGCGGAGCTCCGGGATGGTCCGCTCGGCGAAGTCGGCGAAGTCGGCGGTGTCGAGGTCGGCGAGCGTGGCGTCGCCGAGCGCACGATGGCCTCCCGGTGCCCGATGCCCCAGCGCACTGTCTTCGAGGGCGGCGGACGCCCGCTCGATCGCGGCTGCTTCGGCCGCCTCGTCCCGGACGTGGCGCTCGCCCGGCGACGAGTACAGCGGGACCTGGCGGACGTCGTCGCCCGTCCGGTACTCCCAGTGCCACGCGAGGCGCAGGCGATCCCGCGGCTCGAACGTCGCGGTCAGGACGAGCACGGGCGGCTCGACCGGCGGAAGCTCGATGCTCCCATCCCCGCTCGCGACGGCGAGTGTCCGTGCGAGATCGGGGTAGAGCTCGCTCAGGAACACGGCCCTGTCCGGCGCGGGCACCTCGATCGGCTCGGGCCGGCCCAGGAGCACGCGCTCGCGGGCCGTCAGCTGGCGGGCCGTCGGGCCGATCACGATGAACTCGTCCTTCCCCCGGACCATGACGGCGTACGCGCCGTGGTCCGAGATCGCGCCCGTCGCCGTCGGCGGGGCCGGAAGCCGCTCGCCCTCGAAGGCGAGAGACGGCGCAAGGGTGATGGCGCCGTCGTCGGCCGCGCTCACGTCGAGCCCGATCTCCGCCGAGCGCGCGCACACGACCTCGGCGCCGCCGCGCCCCGCCACGAGCTGGACCCCCGCGGCCTGCGCCTCGGCGAGGAGCGCCCAGAGGAGCGGGCTCGTGAAGTCGTCGATGTAGATCCACGGGTCGTTGGGGCGCCAATAGTAGGCGCCGGACGCGTGGTGGAGCGGGTAGAGCTGCTGGAGGAGGCGGAAGTGGGCGGCGTTGAACTCGCCCGCGGCATCGGGGCGGCTGAACGTCTGCCACGAGAGGTTCCCTCGCAGCCAGCGCTTCGTCTGAGCGTTCCAGCTCACGGGGCGGATGCCGAGCTTGGTCCCCTCGCGGTGCTGGCGGGCGAAGGCGCGCCCGAACTTCTTGACCTTGTGGGCGTCGAGGTCGCGCAGTTCGAACTGGACGCCAAGCGCCGCGGGGTGCGGCCGCCGAGCGCCCGCGCGGCCAGCCGCCGGCGGGGCGAGGATCTCGTCGAGCGCCGTGCGCCAGCCGGGGGCTCTTGCGGACGACGGCGCGGCGTCGCCGCCCGCGGTTGCGAGACCCATGCGCGAGCGCAGCGTCTGCTCATTCGCGGCGAGGACGGTCGCGAGCATGTGCTTGCAGTCGGTTCCGACAGGGCACGAGCACCATCCGCCGTCGTACGCGTCGCGGCCTCCGGTGTGCCGGATGCGGATGACGCACTCGTACGGCTCTTCCTCGCCGCCCTGCACGCGCGAGGTCAGCTGGCCCGCTGCGGCGTCCCAGTCCAGCTCGAGGACGTGCCCGCCGCGCGCGTACGCCGTCGCGCGGGCCATCGTCGCGGGGCCGACGGCCTTGAGGAGGCTCGGCACGTCCACGAGCGGCAGCGTGCTAGGCAGCTCAGACGAAGGGGAGGAGGACACCTTGCCATCCTCCCACGCACGCCCGACAGAACAGTCGGGGGAAGATCGCGGAGATGAGCGGGGAGGCCGAACCGCCTCAGCCGGCCGGAACGTCGGAGAGCCGGCGAGCCCCGGTGCCGAGCCCGCGGAACGTCCAGCCCGCGGCCCGCCACGCGTCGCCGTCGAGCACATTCCGTGCGTCGACCATGACCGGGCGCGAGACGCGCTCGGCGAGATCGATCGGATCTATCGCCCGGAACTCCGCCCACTCGGTCACGAGCAGCACGATCTCGGCGCCGTCGCACGCCGCCGCGACCGAGGTCTCGAACTGGAGCTGCGGGTAGCGCATCCACGCGTTGTTGATCGCCTTCGGGTCCGTGACCGTCACGTGCGCACCGGCCTGGGCGAGGCGGAGCGCAACGTCGATCGCGGGCGAATCGCGGATGTCGTCCGTGTCCGGCTTGAACGCGGCCCCGAGGACGGCCACGCGCCGCCCTGACACCGATCCGCCGCACAGCTCGCTCGCGATCTCGGCAACGCGCGTGCGCTGGTTGATGTTGATCTCGTCGACGAGCCCCATCCACGCGTCCACGGACTCGACCCCGAGCTCTCGCGCCTGCGCCCGGAACGAGCGGATGTCCTTGGGCAGGCACCCGCCGCCGAAGCCGAGGCCCGCCGCGAGGTAGCGCTGGCCGATGCGGGGGTCGAGGCCCATCGCCGCGGAGAGCTGCGTGACGTCCGCTCCGGCCGCGTCGCACAGCTCCGCCATCGCGTTGATGTAGGAGAGCTTCGTCGCGAGGTACGCGTTCGCCGCGGACTTGATGAGCTCGGCGGTCGCGAAGTTGCACACGATGCGCGGCACGCCCGCGTGCAGGAGCGGCGCGTAGACCTCGTCGAGCGCGCGCACGACGGCGCTCGCGGCCTGCGCGCCCGGCGCGAGGTCGGCGTCGTCCACCCCGTACACGAGGCGATCCGGCACGAGAGAGTCCTTGACCGCCGTGCCCTGCCGCAGGAACTCGGGGTTCCACGCGAGCTCGGCGCCAGCCCCCACGAGCCATCCGCGCACCCGCTGGACCGTTCCGACGGGCACGGTGGACTTGCCGACGACGACGGAGCCCGCCCGCGCGCGCTCGGCCAGCGAGCGGGTGGCCGCCTCGAGGTATGCGAGGTCGGCGAGCTCGCTCGTCTTCGACTGCGGCGTGCCGACGCACAGGAAGTGCACGTCGCAGTCCGCGACGAGGTCCATGTCGGTTGTGAAGGCGAGCCGGCCGGTGGCCCGCCCGTCCCGGAGCAGATCCTCGAGGCCGGGCTCGAAGAACGGCGCGAAGCCGCGCGCGAGATGCCCGACCTTCTCGGCATCGGTGTCGACGCCCACCACATCGTGGCCCATCGACGCGAGGGTCGCTGCGTGGACTGCCCCGAGGTAGCCGCATCCGATAACCGAGATCTTCATGGGGTTCCTTTCACTGCTTGGCCGCGGTCAGCGCTGGGAGACGAGCGTCCGAGCCGCGATGACGTCTTCGTAGTGGCCCACGAGCTGATCGCAGATCGAGGACCAGGTGCGCCCCTGGACCGTGCGCAGGGCAGCCTCGGCGAACGCGGCTCGCTTCGCGTCGTCGCCGATGAGGTCCTGGACGTAGGAGCGCATCTCGTCGAGCCGGCCCGGGGTGTAGAGCCAGCCGGTCTTGGAGTTCTCGACGAGGTCGAGGGGCCCGCCGCGGCCCGTCGCGACGACCGGAACGCCCGAGGCCATGGCCTCCTGGATGGTCTGGCAGAACGTCTCGAACTCGCCCGGGTGGACGAAGAGGTCGAAGCTCGCCATCATCCGCGCGAGGTCTTCGCCGCCCTGGAAGCCGGCGAAGTGCGCCGTGGGGAGCTGCGCCTCGAGCGTCTGCCGGAGCGGGCCGTCCCCGACGATCACGAGCTTCGTGTCCGGCAGGTCGGCGAGCACGCGCAGGTCCTCGACCTGCTTCTCGGCGGCGAGGCGGCCCACGTAGCCGATGATCTTCTGCTGCCTCCGGTTCGTTCCCCCGCCCGCGGAGGGGACCGTGATCGAGGCCCGCCACGCGGCGTCGCGCTTCGCGGGGCTGAACCGCTGGGCATCCACGCCGCGGCGCCACAGCTCGATGTCGAAGATGCCGCGCCCTCGCAGCTGGTTCATGGCGAACGACGACGGCGCGAGCGTGCGGTCCGAGAGGAGGTGGATCTTCTCGACGCGCTCCCACGCCCAGTTCTCGAGGAACGGGAAGCCATACCGGGCTGCGTAGCTCGGCACCTCGGTCTGATAGATCGCGACCGTCGGGATGCCGAGGCTGCGAGCCGCGCGCACGGCACGCCAGCCGAGCTCGAACGGCGAGGCGAGGTGGACGACGTCGGGCGCAAACTTCCGCAGGATGCGCTTGACCTTCGGGACCGCGCCGAACGCGACCCGGACCTTCGAGTAGCCCATCATCGGCATGGCGGGGAGGCGGCGTACGAGGGCGCCGGAGACGTACTCGGGCTCGGAGGTCGCCTCGCCCGCGGGGGCGATGACGAGGACGTCGTCGCCGCGTTCCTGGAGATGGTCAAGGACCCGCAGAACCGAGTGGGTCACGCCATTCATCTGCGGAAGGAACGATTCGGCAACTATCGCTATCCTCACGCTTCCACGGTCACGGCGGCGCCTAACGGGACGGCGGAAACGCCGTGACGCGGAGGGGAAGGGTTGGTTAACGCGCGGCGTCGGGGCTGCCGCGGGGAGCGACCGCGGCGATGGCGGCAACCGCGACGGCGAGCGCGCCGAGCCCCCAGCCGATCCCCGCCGCGGCCGCGACGGAGCCGACGAGGAGCGGCCCGCCGGCGTCGCCCAGCTCGCGGCCGAGCTCTGCCGAGCCCATCGTGCGCCCCATGCGCTCGTGCGGGGTCGCGTCGGCGAGATGCGCGAACGCGACAGGCGTCGCGACGCCGATGCCCGAGCCGACGAGCAGCGCGGCGGCGTAGACGGCGATGCCCGCCCATGCGCCTGCGGCCAGGGCCCCGCATGCTGCCACGAGGACGCCCGCGACGATGGCTGCGAGGCCGCCCGTCATCCCGGCCCGGTCCGTGATCCTGCCCGCGTCGCGGAGGCGTCCGATCTGCGGCTGCACGACGGACGAGGAGAGGGCGAGCACGGTCACGACGGCGATGCTCGCGGCCGTGCCGAGGCCCTCTTTGGCAGCGAGCGCGGGGAGGAAGCCGACCGCCGCGCCGAGCGAGCCTGTGGCCGCCGCGAGCACGGCCGTGGGACCGACGAATGAGCGTTCGCTCAGCTGGCGGACAAGGTCCGCGAGCCTGTAGCGGGGCCGGGGGAGCGGGTCGAGGCGCGGCATCGCGACCGCGACCCACACCGAGACGGCGAGCGCGAGCCCTGCGAGCACGCCGAATAGGAGCGGGAATCCGCCAATAAGGAGGGCCCCCGCCCCGATGAGCGGTCCGAACGCGTAGCCGAGCCCCTTCCACGCCCCATAGCGGCCGAAGTACCGGCCCGTGCTCGCGCCCGCGACCCGCGCGACGCTGGCCGAGGACGCGGGCGAGAACGCCGAGGCTGCCGCGCCCTGGCCCAGCCGGGCGAGCGCGAGGGCGAGCGGCTGAGCCCACTCGATGCCCACGGCAGACGCGAGCGCGAAGCCGATCAGGCCTCCGACGATGACAGGCTTCGGCCCGATCCGGTCCGCGAGCGATCCGAAGACGGGCTTGAGGAAGACCTCGGCGACGTCGTAGAGGGCCAGGAGCACGCCGAGCACGAGGAGGTTGGCGGCGATGCCGTGGCCGCCCGCGCCGGCTTCCGCGCCGAGGCCGGCCGCGACGCTGTGGGCCCCGAAGGCCGTCGTGAAGCCAGCCGCATAGAGGGGCGCGACGGAGGCCCGGGTCGGCGTTCCCAGGCGGTTGGTTTGGCTCACAGGGCGAGTCTAAGGAGGGGCACCGACAACGGTAGCCCGCGAGGGTGAGTGACCAAGATCACGCGGTCTGTGACGCCCACTGGAAATGACCGACCGGATTCGGCTGTTGCCGCCACCATGACGCTTGAGTTCACTGAAGAGAACACCGCTGCCCACGCAGCCACCCTCGAGGACCTGTTCACGCCCGTCGAGCTCGGATCGCTCAGGGTCCGGAACCGCTTCGCGATGGCCCCCATGACGCGCGAGTTCTCCCCAGACGGGACCGTGACGGACGAGGTCGCCTCGTACTACGCGCGCCGCGCGGCGGCCGGCGTCGGCCTGCTCATCACGGAAGGCGTCTACGTCTCCGAGGACTCAGGCCCGAGCACGCGGGTGCCGCGCCTGTTCGGGGAGGTCCAGCTCGCGGCCTGGACGCGGCTCGTCGAGGCCGTGCACGCCGAGGGCGGCCTCATCGCGCCGCAGCTCTGGCACCTCGGCGCGGAACGGGGCGATCACCCCGCCTACAACGCCGAGCTGCCCACCCTGAGCCCGTCGGGCCTCTCCTCCTCGGGCAAGAGCCGTGGCCGTGCCGCGACCATCGATGAGCTCGCCCGCATCCGCGACGACTTCGCGCGGGCCGCCGCCGCCGCGAAGGACGCCGGGTTCGACGCCGTCGAGCTCCACGGCGCCCACGGCTACCTCCTCGACCAGTTCCTCTGGGAGGGCACCAACAAGCGCGACGACCAGTACGGCGGCTCGCTCGAGGCGCGCACGCGGTTCCCGGCCGAGGTCGCCGCCGCGGTGCGCGACGCCGTCGGCCCCGATCTCCCCGTCATCTTCCGGTTCTCGCAGTGGAAGTCGGGCGACTACGCCGCCCGCATCGCCAACTCCCCGGCCGAGCTCGAAGTGCTCCTCGGCCGCCTCGCGGAGGCAGGCGTCTCGGTGTTCCACGCGTCGACCCGCCGCCACTGGGAGCCGGCGTTCCCCGAGGCCGAGGGCCCGGACGGGCAGCTCGGCCTCGCGGGCTGGGCGAAGAAGGTCACGGGTCTGCCCTCGATCGCGGTCGGCTCGGTGGGACTCGACGAATCGTTCCAGGTCGCGTTCCAGGCCGACGGCCATGCTGGGGTGTCGGGACTCGGGCCCGTGCTCGAGCAGCTCGGCCGCGGCGAATTCGATCTCGTAGCCCTCGGCCGCGTGCTCCTCAGCGACCCCGCGTGGATCGAGAAGATCCGCGACGGCCGGCATGAGGAGATCCGCCCGTTCCGCGCCGAGGACCGCGAAACCCTGAGCTGAGTCCCCGGCCCGGACGGTGCGCCTGAACCGGCTCCCGAGCCGCGCGTGGCAGAGTGGATCGCGATGAAATTGCGCGCCGACCAGTCCGGGCTCCGAGGCCTCCCCATGCCGCTGTGGCTCCAGGGCGCCGTCGAGTCGTTCCAGGCGGTGCTCATCTCCGCCGTCGGTGTGCTCGTCCCCATCGCGGCGGTATGGCTCACGGGCGGCTTCGGTTCCTTCCCTCTGGACCACGCGGCGCGCCTCGGCGGGCAGGCCTGGCTTGTGGTCCACGGCGTCCCGCTCCGGCTGAACGGTGCGGGCGTGGCGGCCGACGGCGGCGCCTCGCCGACGTCGAGCGTCCTCGCGTTCGTGCCCCTCGGCTTTGCGCTCATCCCGTTCTTCCTCTCGTGGCGAGCGGGGCGCCGCCTCGCCCGCGCGTCGTACGCGGACACGCTGTGGCAGGGCCTCCTCGGGGCCGCGGCCCTCTACGCGGCCGCCGGGTTCGCGACCGCGTTCGTGTGCAGCACGCCCGAAGTGAGCGCGGGCGTGGGGCTCGGCGCCGCGGTCCCGCTCGTCCCGGTGCTCCTCGGCCTCGTCGTCGGGGCGCGCCGCGAGGCCGGCTCGTGGGCGCGCCTCATCGGGGTCGAGGCCGTCGACTGGATCTCCCGCACGGGCCAGTACTCGCGCTGGGCCGGGAGCTACGCGTGGGCCATCATCCGCGCGGGCTACGTCTCGGCGGTTGGAGCGCTCGGCCTCTCCGCGGCGCTCCTCACGGTGGACCTCGCCGTGAGGTGGGCGGACATCGCAACGGTGTACGAGGCCCTCGGGGCCGGCGGCGTCGGCGGTGCCGCGCTCACGCTCGCGCAGCTCGGCTACGCTCCGAACCTCGCGGTGTGGACGCTCGGCTGGTCCTCCGGGGCGGGCGTGTCGCTCGGCGTCGGCTCGAGTGCGAGCGCCCTCACGACGGCCGTGGGCCCGCTTCCGCCGATCCCCGCGCTCGCGGCCATCCCGACCTCGTCCGTGCCCGTGGCGTCCGCCGCGCTCGTGCTGCCCGTCATCGCCGGCGTGTTCGGCGGCTGGTGGTTCCAGCGCGCGGGGGAGGACCACTTCGACGAATGGCTCGCGATCAAGGTTCCCGCGCGCTGGTTCACGGCCTCGGTCTCGGCCCTCGTCGTGGGCGCGCTCGTGGGCCTCGTCGGCGGAGCGCTGTGCGCCGGGGCTGCGTGGCTCGCGGGCGGATCCGGGGGGGTGGGGCGCTTCACGCAGCTCGGCCCGAACCCCCTCTGGACGCTCGTGTGGGTCGGGGCAGAGACCGCGATCGGCGCCGTCCTGGGCTACGCACTTGGGCCGTGGCTCGAACGCGGGCAGCTCGCCCGCGCGGAAGGTGTCGCGGCCAAGGCGTGACGCGGCCGGAGCACCGAATATCGTTGACCCATGCGCATCGTGGTCCTCGTCTCCGGCACCGGCTCCAATCTCCAAGCTGTCATCGACGCGGCGAAGGCCGGTGACCTCGATCTCGAGATCGCGGCCGTAGGGGCCGACCGGGAGGGGACCTACGGGATCGAGCGCTCCGAGGAGGCCGGGCTCGAGACCTTCGTCGTGAACTTCAACTCATTCGCGACCCGCGCCGAGTGGGACGCCGCGCTCGCCGATCGCGTGGCCTCCTACGCGCCGGATGTCGTCGTCTCGTCGGGCTTCATGCGGATCGTGAGCGCAGACTTCATCGAGCGCTTCGGGGGGCGCTACGTCAACACGCACCCCGCCCTCCTGCCCGCGTTCCCGGGCGCGCACGGGGTGCGCGATGCGCTCGCCTACGGCGTCAAGGTCACAGGGTGCACGGTCCACTGGGCCGACGCGGGCGTGGACACGGGGCCCATCATCGCCCAGGAGGCGGTCGCCGTCGAGCCGGACGACGACGAGGAGAGCCTCCACGAGCGGATCAAGATCGTCGAGCGGAGGCTCCTCGTCGACGTGCTGCGTCGGCTCGCGGCCGGGGAGCTTGCGCCGCCGGCCACGGTCTGATCGGCGGCGCCGTTCAAAACGCCACAACTCGCGGACGTCCCGGCCGAAAAACGCGCTCAGGCCCCGCGAATTGTGGCGGTAGGCCTCAGGCCTTGACAGGCTTCGCCGGCTTGGGGTCCTTGCGCCGCTTGCGGTCGACGAGTAGCGCGAGGCCGATTGCCGCGAGCCACGAATCCTTCGCCATCGCGACGCCCGCGGGCGTCGGGCGGACGCCGTCGGCGTGGGTGAGGCCGGGGGTCTTGGCGTACGTCGCAACGAGGCCGACCCCGAACGCCGTGAGGCCGAGGGCAGCGAGCTTCGTCGGCACGAACGGCAGCACGAGTGCCGAACCGAGCGCGATCTCGCTCGCGGCAAGCGCCTTGCCGAACGTCGCGGCCGGGATCTGCTTGACCTGCGGGATCGCGTTGGCCGCCATGTTCTGGATGGCCTCGGCACTCTCTTCGTCGAGCGAGAGCTTGGAGACGCCCGAATTGATCATGTAGGCCCCGGTGGCAAGGCGCAGGATGGCGTGGCTCGGCGTGAATCCCATGAGTTCTCCTTCAATCCGCTCGCGTCAAGAGTGTCCCCGCGTTGCGAGGCGCGCCTTCAGCCTAGGGAGCCGGGGCGCGATTGTCAGCCCGTGCGCCTCCGCGCCGCCGGGCGGCTCATGCCTTCGCCCCGGCCCTCGATAGAATGAGGCCGACCACACCCCTTGACGTGCCGTGCGCGAGAGACGAGTGCCCCGTGATCCAGCTTGACCGTGTTCCCATCCGACGTGCCCTCATCTCGGTCTACGACAAGACCGGCCTCGAGGACCTCGCGAAGGGCCTCCACGCGGCCGGGGTGCGGATCGTCTCGACGGGCTCGACGGCGAAGCGCATCGCCGCGATCGGCGTGCCGGTGCAGGGGGTCGAGGAGGTCACGGGCTCGCCCGAGATGCTCGACGGCCGCGTCAAGACCCTGCACCCGCGCGTGCACGGCGGCATCCTCGCGGACCGCCGCGTCCCCGAGCACATGAAGACGCTCGAGGAGTTCGAGATCGAGCCGTTCGACCTCGTCGTCGTCAACCTCTACCCGTTCGTCGACACCGTGCGCTCGGGGGCGGCGATGGACGACGTCGTCGAGCAGATCGACATCGGGGGCCCGGCTATGGTGCGCTCGGCCGCGAAGAACCACGCTGCCGTCGCTGTCGTCGTCGACCCCTCGTTCTACGGCGAGGTCGTCGCCGCGGCCGCGGCGGGCGGCTTCGATCTCAAGACGCGCCAGCGGCTCGCCGCGAAGGCATTCGCCCACACGGCCGCCTACGACACCGCGGTCGCGACGTGGACGGCCAGCCAGTTCCTCGACGAGGACGCCGAGGGCGTCGTGCAGTGGCCCGCCTACGCGGGCCTCGCGCTCGAGCGCTCCGAGGTGCTCCGCTACGGCGAGAACCCCCACCAGCAGGCCGCGATGTACGTCGACAAGGCGGCGCCCGCGGGCATCGCGCAGGCCGACCAGCTCCACGGCAAGGCCATGAGCTACAACAACTTCGTCGACGCCGACGCCGCCCTCCGCGCCGCGTTCGACTTCGCCGAGCCCGCCGTCGCGATCATCAAGCACGCGAACCCGTGCGGCATCGCCGTCGCGACCCCCGGCGCCGAGGACCCGATCGCGGACGCGCACCGCAAGGCCCACGCGTGCGACCCCGTCTCGGCCTACGGCGGCGTCGTCGCGGCCAACCGCACGGTGTCGAAGGGGATGGCGGAGACGCTCGCGGGCATCTTCACCGAGGTCGTCGTCGCGCCCGACTTCGCGCCCGAGGCCGTCGAGATCCTCTCCAAGAAGAAGAACATCCGCCTGCTCGCGCTTCCCGAGGGCTACGACCGGTACCCGACTGAGTTCCGCCAGATCTCGGGCGGCATGCTCGTGCAGGTCTCCGACCGTCTCGACGCCGCGGGCGACGACCCCGCGAACTGGACGCTCGCCGCGGGCGAGCCGGCGGACGAGGCGACGCTCGCGGACCTCGCGTTCGCGTGGAAGGCCTCGCGCGCGGCGAAGTCCAATGCGATCCTCCTCGCGAAGGACGGCGCCTCGGTCGGTGTCGGCATGGGCCAGGTCAACCGCGTGGACTCGTGCCGCCTCGCGGTCGAGCGCGCGAACACGCTGGGCGTCGCGGTGGAGTCCGCTGTCGACGCGCCCGGCGGGGCAGCAGGCGGCGGCGTGGAGGCCGACGGCGGGGCCGCGCCCAAGCGGGCGCGCGGAGCGGTCGCGGCGTCGGATGCGTTCTTCCCGTTCGCGGACGGCCTTGAGATCCTGCTCGACGCCGGGGTCCGGGCTGTCGTGCAGCCGGGCGGATCGATCCGGGACGACGAGGTCATCGCGGCCGCGCAGGCCGCGGGCGTGACGATGTACTTCACGGGTTCACGTCACTTCTTCCACTGACGGCGCGGGGCACCGCGTTCCGCCCTCCGAACTGTCCAGCGCTGCGCCGAGCTCCCCAACTTTAGGCTTCACGTCACGGCGCGCCGCGGGGAACCACCGGCGAGTTGCGCCGTCGTGCGTCTGAACGCTGGGGAGCACGGCGGAAGACCACGGGGGCACGCAAGGAGGGAGGCCCGGGCAACCGGGCCTCCCTCCTTCGCGTCGGGGCTCAGCCCTGCGTGACGGTCACGCCCTGAAGCGCGGTGCTGTTCGCGAGCGAGAGGATCGTGGTCGCGTTGACGGCGTACGACGCGTTCTGGGCCGCGATGAGGGCCGAGTTGACGTCGAACAGGAGCGTCTCGCGGCCCGGGAGCAGGTCGACGGTTTCGGCGGACAGTTCTGCGATGGTGAGCTTGGTCATGATGATCTCCTGAGGTGGTGGCGCCTCGGCGCCGGGGGTGTGGCTGGGGTGAAGGCCGGTCCGGGCGCCGAGCGGGGGTTTCCCCTCCGCAGGGCGCCGGGTCCCGGCCGGGGCCGGTCAGTGCTGGAGCACGCCGACGAACTGGAGCGCGGTGGCGTTCGCCGTCGACCCGACGGTTGCGGCGTTGACCGCGATCGCGAGGTTGACTGCGACGACGGGCGCGACGTTGATGTCGAAGAGCATGGTGTCCCGCTGCGGGAGCAGCTCGGCATGCTCGACGGCGACGTCCGCGGCAGTGAATGCCGTCATGATGTCCTCCTAGGTGGTGTGGGCGGCCCGGCGCGGGTCTGGGTGGGTGCAGCGCGGCCGGGACCGCGGGTCACGATCAGTGCTGGTTGACCGTGATCCCCTGGAGCGCCACGCTGTTCGCGGACGAGAGCACGGTTGCCGCGTTCACGGCGAAAGAGGCGTTCGTCGCGGCGACGAGAGCGGAGTTGAGGTCCCACACGAGGGTCTCGCGTCCGGGGAGCAGCTCGACATCCTCGGCGGCGAGGTCGGCCATGGTGAGCTTCTGCATGATTTTCACCCCCTTTCAGGGTCTTGGTCGGTGACTCTCAACGGGTGAGAGCTGGTCCGGATCAGCTGTGGCGGCCGGTCCGGAGCTTGGGCCGCTGCGACAGGTGCCGCGGGCGGGGAGTCGTGAGGCGGGGCGTGAGCCGGCGGATGACGGCCCGCGTGATGGTCCCGAAGGCCTGCGCGAGCATGAGCACCGAGCCGATGGCCGGGAGGGCGAGCATCCCGATCGCGAGGAGCGCGAGGACGGCGTCGATCGGCTGGCCGGCGGCCAGCGCCAGGGAGAGGTGCCGTGCGTGGGCGGTGATCGCCTGGATCGCCGTCGTGAGGATGTAGGGGAGGCTCACGGCGAGCCAGACGGTGACGCCGGCCAGGAACGGCACGACGACGAGGACCCAGCACGTCACGATGAGCCGCGAGGCCGGCCTGAGTTCGCTCACTCTCGGATCGGCCGGGCGCCCGGGCACGAGGCTCCGGAGCACGGGCCCCACACGGGCGAAGAGGTCTGGGACGCCCGCAAGGTCGGCGAGAACGAAGTAGCCGTCGAGGCGGATCGCGGGCGGGAGCTGCTGCACCATCTGGAGCTGGGTCATGATGATGAGCAGGAGCAGGAGCGGGCTGTCCGTCGCGAGGTACACGAGGCCCATCGCGAGAACCCACCAGAGGTGGAAGTAGAGCCCGCCGAGATCGGTGCGGATGCGCCCGGCGCGGCTGAGCCGGTACGAGTCCGTGACGTCCGTGTAGAACGCGGGAAAGACGACGTAGAGCCCGACGCCGATCACACCCGGCGTCGCACCCCCGTAGCGGCACGCGGTCGCGTGGCCGATCTCGTGGACGAGCGCGCCGAGGCTCATGAGGACGAAGAGCCCGAGGAGCATCGCGGGCGTCATGAGGACGTCGCTGAGCGCGGCGCCCGCGTTGGAGGTCACGAGGATCCGGACGTCGAGGGCGACGAGCGCGAGGCACGCCGCGACGACGACGGGGACGGCGTAGAGAGGGCGGAGGAGCCGCGAGAGGCGCACGACGGCGCGTTTCGGCACGATCGTCGCCTTCGCCCTGAGCGCGAGGAGCGGCGTCGCCGTGGGCGCGGGGGCCGCGGCTGCGGTTTCCGGATGCTCGAGGAGCCCGAGCGGTTCGAGCTTGGCCTCCGCGAGGAGGGTGAGGCCATCGACGTCGAGCTCTTTGCCGAAGCGCGCGCTCACGCGCCGGGCGAGCTCTCCCGACGCGAGCGGCCGGGCGGCCTCTTCGACGATGCGGTGGAGGAGCTCGCTCAGCTGCACGACCTGCCCGTCCGCGCGCCGCACGAGGTACGTCGAGCGATTGAGCCCCGATCCGGAGACGAGGCCCAGGAGCTCGATCCCGGCCGCGCGCTGCCAGCGCTGCGGCGCTGCGGCGAGTGCTTGCGTCATGGCCGGTTCTCCTGGGGGTGTCTGGCTGGTTCGGGAAGAAGCGTGGGTCGGCAGGGGAGCCGGGCGGTGGGTCGCGAGGAGGCGGACGACGGCGGCGCTCGCCAGTGCGGGAGTCCCTCCGGGTCTCCGGGGCGGCCGTGCTGGGAGGTGGCCGCCCCGGGATGGCCCGGCCGGGTCAGCCCTGCGTGACCGTGATGAATTGGCCGGCGGCGCTGTTCGCGACCGAGCCGAACGTCACAGCGTTGAGGGCGACCGAGCTGTTCGAGGCGAGGATGCCCGTCCAGTTCACGTCGAACATGAGGGTCTCGCGGCCCGGGAGCAGCTCGACGGTCTCGGCGGTCAGTTCGGTGATGGTCAGCTTCGTCATGGGACTCAACTCCTTGGTTGGGGGTTTCTGTTTGGGTTGGCGATCGAATCGCTGGAGTTATTCCATCGAATGGATTGTTATCGGTGCGTTACTGCTGCGTTATCAGGCTGACGTGGGTGAATGCTGCGCCGGAGGTGACGCCCCGCGACGTTCCGTGACCGCGCATTGCCCCGCGTTGCCGCGGATTTCTACCTTTTTCGGCGTGCGTCGGCGGCTTTGAGAGGGCCTCTTGCGAGCGTGTTCAGTGGTCGCATATGCGGCCCACGAGGGCCGCCCCAGCACCCGGAGTTCCCAGATGACACGATTCCCAGCCCGCCCCGCCGAACGCGAGGCCCCTCGCTCGCCTGCCGCCCGCCGTCGCACGCGTGCCGGGCACACCGCCGTCGTACGGGCCAACGTCGCAAAGGCCACCGTGGCCACCGTCGCGATGGCCGCCGTCGCCCTCGCCGGGCTGAGCGCGTGCGCGGACCCCGGCGCCCAGGCCGCGGGCACCACGAGCCAGCCCACCGTGGCGGGCAAGATCTTCAACCTCACGCCCCAGCAGGACCGCATCCAGGCGCCCAAGGATGACGCGGCTGCGGCCCTCGTTCCCGCAGACATCAAGGCGCGGGGCAAGCTGACCGTCGTCACGACGGGCGGCAGCGCGCCGCTCACGTTCTTCGCGACCGACAACAAGACGCTCATCGGGAACGAAGTCGACCTCGCCTACGCGATCGGGCAGACGCTCGGCCTGACCGTCGAGGTCTCGCCGGTCGCGTGGGCCGACTGGCCGCTCGGCGTTGAGTCCGGGAAGTACGACGCCGTGCTCTCGAACGTGACGGTCACCGAGGCCCGCAAGGAGAAGTTCGACTTCGCGAGCTACCGGAACGACCTCCTTGGCTTCTACGCCAAGAGCGACTCGACAATCGGCGAGATCAAGGAGCCCAAGGACGTCGCGGGCAAGCGCATCATCGTGGGCTCCGGAACGAACCAGGAGGCGATCCTCGTCAAGTGGGACCAGCAGAACAAGGCGGCGGGCCTTCCAGCGGTCCAGTTCCAGTATTACGACGACGACTCCGCGTCTTCGCTCGCCATCCAGTCCGGTCGCGCTGATCTCACCTTCGGTCCGAACGCGAGCGCTGCCTACAAAGCCGCACGGGACGGCAAGACGAAGCAGGTCGGCACACTGAACGGCGGATGGCCGCTCACTGCCCAGATCGCGTTCACGACGAAGAAGGGGAACGGGCTCGCGGCTGCGGCGCAGGCCGCGCTCAACAAGCTCATCGCCTCGGGGGCGTACGGGAGGATCCTCGACCGGTGGGGCCTGACCTCGGAGGCCGTCCCGCACTCGGAGCTCAACCCGCAGGGCCTGCCCAAGAGCTGAGACGTGGCCTTTGGTTCGGCGAGAGCTGGCCACGGGTTCGGCGAGAGCTGGCCACGCGTGGGGATTCCATCGCGTGGCCAGCTCTCGCAGCCTCAGGCCCAGCTCGTGGCCGGGAGCTCGAGGCCGAGGTGCTCGCGCAGGGTCGTGCCCGTGTACTCGGCGGGGTACACGCCCCGCGACTGGAGCTCGGGAACGAGGCGCTCCACGATGTCGTCGAGGCCGCTCGGCACGAGCCATGGCGAGATGTTGAAGCCGTCCACGGCCCCGACGCGCGCGTACTCCGCGAGGCGGTCGGCGACCTCGGAATACGAGCCGACGAAGCTCCGCGACGCCCGGGCATTCCGCTGGCGCACGAACTCGAGGATGCTCCAGCCCTTCTCCGAGGCCTCGGCACGCCACGATGCGGCGAGCTCGCGCGCCTTCGCCCCGTGGAAGCCGCTCCCGCGCGTCTCGGAGGTCGTCTCGACGGCGGGGTCGACGTCGGGGAGCGGCCCCGCGGGATCGTAGCCGCCGAGCGGCCGGCCCCAGAACTGCTCAAGATACGCGATGGCCTGCTGCGGCCCGATCTGGAGCTCGCGGAGCCACGCGAGCTTCTCGCGCGCGGCCGCGGGCGTCTCCGCGAGCACGAACTCGCTCGCGGGCATGATCTTGAGCGATTCGGGCCGGCGCCCGGCGGCGAGGGTCCGGGACACGAGGTCCCGCCGGAACTCCACGGCGTCCTCGAAGCCCGGATGGGCCGAGAAGATGACGTCCGCGCGCCGGGCCGCGAAGTCGCGCCCCTCGGGCGAATCGCCGGCCTGGAACAGGACGGGCCGCCCCTGCGCGCTGCGGGGAAGCCGCGGCTCGTAGTCCACGGTGTAGTGCTGGCCCTCGCGGCGCACGGGCCGCACGGAGTCGGGCGCAAGCCAGCGCCGCGCCGTCGTGCTCCCTCGCGCATCCGAGGCGAGCGCGCCGGGACGCCACGAGTCCCAGATCTCGAGCGCGGCCTCGACGAACGCCTCGGCGTGCCGATACCGGTCCGCGTGGGCGAGGTAGCCGCCGCGGCGGAAGTTTGCGCCGGTCCACGCGTTGTCCGTCGTGACGACGTTCCAGGCCGCGCGACCGCCGGAGAGGAGATCGAGCGAGGCGAGGCGATGGGCGAGGTCGGCCGGATCGTTGTACGTCGTGTTCTGCGTCGCGACGAGACCGATCCGGGTCGTCACCGACGCCAGCGCGGCGAGCATGGTCTGGGCGTCGGGGCGGCCGGCGACGTCGAGCTCGTGGATCCGCCCCAGGTGCTCGCGCAGCCGTAGCCCCTCGCCGAGGAAGAACGCTGCGAACAGGCCGCGCTCGGCGGTCTGCGCGACGCGGCGGAACGATTGGAAGTCCGTCTGCGAGCCCGATTGCGGGAGCTTCCACACGGTGCCCGAGTTGACGCCCTGGAAGAAGACGCCGAACTGGAGTTTGCCGCTCGGCGTGAAGTCGGGATGGATGCTCATGGGTGCGCCTTTCAGATCGTGGAATCGGCTCAGATCGTGGAATCGGCGGTCGGCGCCGGATACACGGGCAGGGGCCCGGCGGCGTAGCGGCTGGGCGGGCGGCGCAGCCCGAGGCGGTATCGCAGGGACGTGTCCGGGACAGTCGGGGCCAGGAGGCCGCGACGGCGCAGTTCGGGAAGGACGAGCTGGGCAAGCTCGGGGAGGTCGACGTCGAGCACGGCAGGGTGGAGCCGCACGCCGTCGGCCACGCGGAGGAGCTCGCCGAGGTAGTCGGCGAGCTCGGCCGCGCCGCCCGCGAAGAGCGCGTGCGGGGACTCCCACGAGGACGTCGCGTCGAGCGCCGCGAGCCGTTCGCCTCCCGTTTGGCCTCGGGCGTCGAGGACGAGGTCGAGCTCGGCCACGACCACGTGCTCGGGGTTCTCCTCGCGCACGAGGGCGGCCTCGGCGAGGAGCAGGTCCCACGCGGGAGCGGTTGTGAGGAGCACGTCAGCCTCGGCGGGCGGAACCTGGCCATAGGGGGCGAACACGGGGAGCTGGCCCTGCGGCGGCCGCGGAATGATCGAGGGCCCCTTGATCGAGAAGCTGCGCCCGCGGAACTCGGCATAGTGCACGCGCGAGGCGTCGAGGTAGCGGCCGGTCGCGCCGTCGCGGATCTCGGCGTTGTCCTCCCACGTGTCCCACAGGCGCCGGATCACCTCGATGGCGTCGGCGCCCTCTGCGAACGCCTCGTCCGCGGAGAGGGGGCCGCGCCCGACGGCGGCATGTCGCGGGGCGGAGCCGTCGACGACGACAAGCCAGCCCGCCCGCCCGTAGCTCACGTAGTCGAGGCTCGCGAGCTGGGTTGATACGTGGAACGGCTCGGTCGACGTCGCCTCGACCTGGGGCACGAGCGCGATGGTCCGCGTGAGCGGCGCGGCGTGGGCCGCGCGCTGGACCGCGTCGAGCCGCCCGCGCTCGTCGGCACCGCCCACCGGCAGCGGATCGGAGAAGGTCGCGAAATGGAAGCCTGCCGACTCGGCGTCGAGCACGCGCCGCAGCGAGCGCTCGGGGGAGAAGGCGTGCGACGGCGGTGTGGCGGCGAAGCGCCAGCCCGAGGGATGGGCGTCGTCCAGGTCGAGGCCGACGAGTCCGTTGGATCGTGTCATGATGCGGCTCCTTGCGTGCTGAGTGAGGATTCGGCGCGGCCTGCGTAGGGATCCCCGTCCTCCCACAGCGTGGTGGGCGCCGCCGCGCGGACCGCGGGGATGACCTCGAGGGCGAAGCGCTCGAGGACGTCGAGCTGCTCCTCGAACGGCAGGACGGTCGGGAGCGAGACGGACTGGAGGTCGTGTCCGTAGAGCTCGTGGTAGGAGAGGATCTTGTCCACGATCTGCTGCGGGCTGCCCACGAGCGAGGGGCCCTCGGCCACCGCGTGGTCGATGTCCCGGAACGGCGTGTTGTTCCCCGGAACGTCTCGGGCCGCGGTCAGGGCCTCATAGACCCGGCCGAAGCGGCGCTTCGCCTCCTGGGTCGTGTCCGCGATGAAGATCCCGCCCGCGCCGCTGCCCGAGCCGAGATACGCGTGCCTGGGGTCGTGGCCGTGGTCGGCATACTGCTCGCGCCAGTGGTCGATGAGCACCTTGTAGTTCTCGCGCGGCTGGATCGCGTTGGCCGTGTAGAGCGGTTCGCCCCACTTCCCGGCGAGTGCGGCCGACGCGAGAGACGTAGCACTGCCGTGCCAAATCCTGGGCGGGCCGGAGAACGGGCGGGGGAGCGCCGTCGTCGGCTGCTCGAGCGGCGGCCGGAAGCGCCCGCGCCACGTGACGCCCTCCTCGCGCCAGAGGCGCCGCAGGAGCTCGTGCTTCTCCGCGAGAAGCTCCCATTGGTCCGCGAGGTCGAGCCCGAAGAGCGGGTACTGGAGCACCTCGTTGCCCTTGCCGACCGTGATCTCGAGGCGCCCGCGGGAGAGCTGGTCGACGGTCGCGTAGTCTTCCGCGACGCGCACTGGGTCGAGGACGGAGAGGACCGTGACCCCCGTGTGCAGCCGGAGGCGGGAGGTCGAGACGGCGATGGCAGCCAGAAGGGTCGCGGGCGAGGAGGAGAGGAACTCGCCCGCGTGCCGCTCCCCGACGGCGAACGAGTCGAAGCCGAGGGCCTCGGCGCGCCGGGCGGTCTCGATGACCTGGGCGAGCCGATCCGCAGGGCGCACGCGCTCGCCCGTGATCGGATGTCGATGATGCGGGATGATGTCGAGGAGCTGGAACTTCATGTCAGCTCCCTGCCTTTTGCGCGAGCGATTCGGACGTGACGGTCTCGGACTTCTGGACGGCCTCGTCGCCGAGGCCCCACCGGTCAAGGACCTTGCGGTACGAGCCGTCCGCGATTGCCGAGTTGACCGCGGCCGTGATCGCGTCGGCGAGCCCGTTGCCCCGCTTCGTGGTCGCGGCGACGAGCGTCTCCTTGGGCCAGCCCGCGTTGACCTTGCCGACCACCTTGAGGTCGTCGCGCGTCGCGGCCCGGTACACGACCGAGGGGTACGGCGCGAGGTTGAGGTCGATGCGCCCGGACGAGAGTGCGAGGATCGTGTCCGCGTCCGAGGCGTAGTAGCTCAGCTCGGCCGGCGCCTTGCCGCGCGCCTGGAGATCCTTGTTCCACGCGAGCAGGATCTTCTCCTGGTTCGTGCCGGAGCCGACGGCGACCTTCTTGCCCGAGACGTCGTCCGCGCCGCTCACCGTGAACGTGGCCGACTTCCTCGCCTCGAAGCCCATGAACGCGGCACGGTACGTCGAGAAGTCGAAGAGCTTCGCGCGGTCCGCGTTGATCCCGACGTTCGAGAACACGGTCTCGAACGCGCCCGACTGGGTCTTGAGCGGCCAGTTCTCCCACGACGTCTGCTGGAGGTCGAGTTCGAGGCCGAGCTTGTCCGCGACGAGCTGCGCGATATCGATCTCTGAGCCGATGAGCGTGCGGTTGTCCGTGGCCTGGAAGCTCAGCGGGATCGAGCCGCCGGTTGTCGCGACGGTGAGCTTGCCGTCCGCGCCGATCGCCGCCGGGACCTTCGCGGCCGCCGCCGCATCCTTCTGCGCGCGGATGCGTTTCTGCTCCGGGGCGAGGTTGTAGTGGACGCCGTTCGACGGCGTGGCCGTCGCCCCGGCGGCCTGGGCCCCCGGATCGGCGCACCCGGCGAGCGCGAGGACGACGACGGCGGAGGCGGCCCAGGCGGGCAGCGGGCGGTGGACGCGAGTCAAGGGGACTCCTTTCTCAAGGTCAACGAGTGGCCACCTCTCGACAAACGCGTGGCCACTTCTCGACGGCGGTCAGATCTGGAAAGTTGGTTCGATCACCTTGGACAGGAACGCGCGCGTGCGCTCCTCGCGGGGCGCCCCGAAGATCTGGGCGGGCGTCCCCTCCTCGACGATCGCGCCGTCGTCCATGAAGACGACGCGGTCGGCGACGTCGCGCGCGAAGCCGAGCTCGTGCGTCACGACGATGAGCGTGGTCCCGGAGGAGGCGAGGTCTCGGATGACGTCGAGGACTTCGGAGACGAGCTCGGGGTCGAGCGCCGAGGTGGGCTCGTCGAAGAGGACGACTTTCGGATCGAGCGCGAGAGCGCGGGCGATCGCGACGCGCTGCTGCTGTCCGCCCGAGAGCTGCCGCGGATAGGCCTCCGCTCGCTCGGCGAGGCCCACTCGCCCGAGCAGTTCGAGCCCCTTCGCGCGTGCCTCGGCCTTGGGCCGCCGCTGCGCGTAGACGGGAGCCTCTGCAACATTCTCGAGGGCCGTGAGGTGGGGGAACAGGTTGAACGCCTGGAAGACGAAGCCGATCTCCGCGCGCTGCCGGAGCACCTCGTGCTCGCGCAGTTCGTGGAGCCTGCCCCGCGCGGGGCGGTAGCCGACGAGTTCGCCGTCGATGGCGACGAAGCCGCCGTCGACCCTCTCGAGGTGGTTGATGGTCCGCAGGAGGGTCGACTTCCCCGAGCCCGACGGCCCCAGGATGACGACGACCTCGCCCGGCTGGACCGTGAGCGAGACGCCCTTGAGCACCTCGTGCGCTCCGAAGGACTTCCGGACGTCGGCGATCTCGACGAGCCCCGTGGTCATCGCACACCTCGCGCGTGCAGCGAGAAGAACGCCGAAAGGAAAGCGCTCGCGCGCTGAAGCGGCGTCGGCGGCAGGGTGCGCACGGCGCCCCGCGCGAAGTGCCGCTCGATGTAGTACTGTGCGACGCTCAGCACGGACGTGATGACGACGTACCAGACCGTCGCGACGAGCAGGAGCGGGAGCACCTGCTGCGTCCGGTTGTAGATGACCTGAACGGTGTAGAACAGCTCGGAGTAGGCGAGCACGTACACGATCGAGGTCCCCTTGACGAGCCCGATCACCTCGTTGAACGCCGTTGGGAGGATCGCGCGCATGGCCTGCGGGAGCACGATGCGCGTTGAGCGGCGCCAGGCGGGGATGCCGAGCGCGGCCGCAGCCTCGAGCTGGCCCTGGTCGACGGAGAGGATGCCGCCGCGGATGATCTCCGCCGAGTACGCGGCCTGGTTGAGCGTGAGGCCGAGGAGGGCGGCCGCGAATTGGCTGATGAGCGTGGTGGTGGGCGCCTCGAAGAACCGCACGTCGGTGAACGGGATGCCGAGGCTGACCTTCTCGTACAGGTACCCGAGGTTGTACCAGAGCAGGAGCTGCACGAGCAGAGGCGTGGATCGGAAGATCCACGAGAACGTCCACGCGACGCTCACGAGCAGCGGCGACGAAGAGAGCCGCATGAGCGCGAGCACGAAGCCGAGGAGGAAGCCGAGCGTCCCCGCGATCGCGGTGAGCTTGAGCGTCTCGACGAGGCCCGCAAGCACCGATTGCGCGGTGAACCATTGGGCCACGACGCCCCATTCCCAGCGGGGATTCGTCGCGAGGCTCCAGAGGATGGCGAGCGTGACGAGGGCGACGACGGCGGTGCCGGCCCAGCGCCACGGGTGCCGCGCGGGGACCACGGCGTAGGCGGCGTAGTCGGGCTTCCCGACGGGCCGCGGTGGGGCCGCAGGGATGGCGCCTGCGATCGATGAAGCGGCGGACATGAGGTTCTCCTCGGGGCGGGTGATGGTTTGTGGATGGCCCGCCGATGGATGACAGGTCAATGAATGGAGGGAGTGGCCTCAATCTAGGAGGGCCCAGAGTGCCTCTCAATGCGCTGGACGCGGGGCGTCACCAGCCGACGTGAAGCGTCACGTTCAGAAACGAAAGGTCATGATGACCCCGTGCGACGGGCCGTGACCGCGTGTGGCGCGCGGCTGGAAGCCGGCCCGGGCGGCCCCTAGCGTGGCTTGTCCGAGGGCCTGATCACCCGGCCCGCACCCGAGGGGACACCCGTGAAGCCAGCCGTTCTCGCCGTCGTCGGCGGCGGGCCCCGCGCCGCGATGCTGCTCGAGCGGCTCTCCGCGAGCCTGCCCGAGTACGCTCCCGCGCACCTCGACATCCACCTCATCGAACCGCACGTTCCGGGCTCGGGCCGCATCTGGCGCCGCGACCAGTCACCGCTCCTCGCGCTCAACTCGCGTGCCGCGGACGTGACGATGTTCACCGATTCGTCCGTGCAGTGCGAGGGGCCGTCCGCCGACGGCCCGAGCCTTCTCGAGTGGTCCATGGACGTGAGCGGTCCGGGCACCTTCCTGGCGGACGACGGCGAGCTGCGGCTCGCGCTCGACGCCGCGCCCGAGCTTGCGGCGGAGGCGCGCGGCCTCACGGCCGAGTCGTTCCCGACGCGCCGCCTCCAGAGCCTGTACCTCGAATGGTTCTTCCGCTGCACGGTCGCGCGGCTCGAACGGCAGGGCGTCGCGGTCGCCGTCCATCGGGACACGGCCGTCCGGGTCGAGCCCGCGCCAGCGGGATCGCGTTCGGCGCTCGTGCGGCTCGCGACGGGTCGGCACGTCGCGGCCGACGCCGTCGTCCTCGCCCTCGGCCACGCGGATGCGGAGCCGCTGCCGTCGTCGTCCGCCCTCGCAGACTTCGCGCGCCGGCACGGCGCCACGTACGTCCCACCCGACTACACGACCGACGCGGACCTCTCCGGGATCGCGCCGGGCGCCGACGTGATCGTCTCGGGGCTCGGCCTCGCGTTCGTGGACCTCGCGGTGCTGCTGTTCGAGGGGCGGGGCGGGCGTTTCGCGGCCGATCCCTCGGCTGGGCCCGAGGAGGGCGCGCTCACGTACGTGCCGTCGGGCCTCGAGCCGCGGCTTTTCGCGGGGTCGCGGCGCGGCGTGCCCTACCGCTCCAAGGCGCGCGGGCCCCTGCGCGGAGAGGAGCCCGAGCCGCTCCGATTCCTCACGGAGCAGGCCGTCGCGCCGCTCCTCGCGCGGCGAGGCGAGATCGACTTCGTCGGCGATCTGTGGCCGCTCATCGCGAGGGACATCGAGTACGGGTACTACCGCGAGCTGTTCACGGGCTACCCCGACCGGGTGCTTGCCTCCTGGGCCGAGTTCTCGGCCCGCTTCGAGGCGGCCGCCCGGGGCGAGCGGTCCCGCACCGAGCTCGACGCGCTCATTGGCTCCGCCGTCCCCGTCGCCGCAGACCGCCTCGACCTCGACCGCCTCGACCGGCCGCTCGACGGACTCTCGGGCTCGCCCGACGAGGTGCACCGCGCCGTCGTGCGCCACGTGCAGGACGACCTGCGCCTGCGGGACTCGGGCGAGCACACCGAGACGCTCGGGCTGTTCCTCGGGATCCTCCGCGCCTACATGGAACTCGGGCGGCTCGTGCCGCTTGAACGGCTCTCGCCCGCGTCTCGCGAGGTCGTGTGCGGGTGGTGGCACGGCTTCTTCAGCTTCGTGGACTCCGGCCCGCCGCCTCGGCGGCTCCGCGAGCTGCTCGCGCTCGAACGAGCCGGATTCGTGCGGTTCCTCGGGCCGGGCCTCCGCGTTGAGGGCGACGACGCCTCCGGGCTCTTCCGCGCGACGGCGGCGGCTGGCAGCCTGACTGCCTCGGCGAGCGTCTTCGTCGAGGCGCGACTGCCCGGCCCCGCCGTGGCGGGCTCGGCCAATCCACTCCTGCGGGCGCTCGCCGCCGACGGGCTCGCGCGCGAGGACGCCGCTGGGCGCCTTCGGACGGGCGACGACGCGCGGGTCCTCGGCGATGCGTTCGCGTGGCTGTTCGCGGTCGGGGCCGGAACGACAGGCTGGGGAGCCGGCGCCTTCGCGCGCCCGCGCAGCAACGCCGCGCCATTCCGGGACACCGACGCCCTCGCCCGGCGTCTCCTCGCCCAGCTCACGCCCGAACCCTCCGCGCGGCTCGAATCCGCCGTCGCCCTCGTGCACGGCCTCGCGGGCTGACGAGCCTGGCTGCTCGCTCCGCGCCCCGCTTGCGCACCGTGCCGCCGACGCACCTCCTGGAAGGACCGACATGACCGCCCATCGCTCGCCGACCGCCGTCGCCGCTCAGGCTGGGCCCGCCCGGTCGATCCTCCAGCTCCGGCTCGGTGACCCGCGCGTCGCGCCCCTGCTCGCAGGACTCCTCGAGGAGTACACCGCGCGGTACGGCGACCGGTATGGCGGGGCCTCGCACGAGCTCACGCGCTTTCCCGCGGAGGAGTTCGCCCCGCCGCACGGCACGCTGCTGATCGTGCGCGAGGCGGGGGAGTCTGTGGCCGGCGGGGCGTTCCGGCGCTTCGACGCCCGGACCGCGGAGTTCAAGCGCATCTGGACGCATGCGGCGCACCGACGCCGGGGCCTGGCTCGCGCGGTGCTTGCCGCCCTCGAATCCGAGGCCATCCGGCGGGGATACGCGCGCGTCTACCTCACGACCGGTCCGCGGCAGCCCGAGGCCGTCGCGCTGTATCTCACGGCCGGCTACACGCCGCTCTTCGACCTCCACGCGGATCCCGAGACGATCGGGCACCTTGCGTTCGAGAAGCATCTCGGCGTGGGCTGATCGGGGCGGCGCCCGAGTTCCCCAGCTTCTGCGCCGGGTTCCCCATTTTCTGAGGCCCCTGAATTGCGACACGCCGGCAGTTCGGGCAACACGCTGCGGGTTGACGCGTGAAGTTGGGGCGGTCGGCGTTAAACGTGGGGAGTTCGGCGGGCAAAACCGACGACAGCGCCCCCAACCGGTCCAAACCGGTTGGGGGCGCGGTGCCTGAGGAGGTGCGCTACACCTCCGCGAGCTGGGTGGCCGGCCGTGCGAGCCCGTAGTGCTCGCGCAGGGTCGAGCCCTCGTACTCGGTCCGGAACAGCCCCCGGGCCTGCAGGATCGGCACCACGTGGTCCACGAACTCCTCGAGCCCAGACGGCAGGGCGGCCGGCATGATATTGAAGCCGTCGGCGGCCCACGCCCCGGACCATGATTCGAGGGCGTCGGCGATCTGCTCGGGCGTGCCGGCCACGGTCCGGTGCCCGCGGCCGCCGCCGAGACGCCCGATGAGCCGCCGTACCGTGAGCCGCTCGCGCCGTGCGAGGTCCACGATGAGCGTGTACCGGCTCTTCGCCCCCTCGATCTCGTCCTCGCCCGGGAGATCCGGGGGCAGTTCCCTGTCCAAGGGCAGGTCCTCGGGCGCGACGCGAAGCGTCCGGGCGAGCTCGTCCCGCGCGTACTCGGGGCGGATCAGCGCGTCGAGCTCGCGCTCGCGCCGCCGCGCCTCGGCCTCGGTCCCGCCGATCACGGGCACGATGCCCGGCAAGATCTTGATCGAGTCAGGGTCGCGTCCGGCCGCCGCAGTCCGAGCCTTGAGGTCGGCGTAGAACGCCTGCGCCTCCTCGAGGGTCTGCTGCGCCGTGAACACGGCTTCGGCGTAGCGCGCCGCGAGATCCTTGCCGTCCTCCGAGGAGCCGGCCTGCACGATCACGGGGTGGCCCTGGGGAGACCGCGGGATATCGAGCGGGCCGCGGACCGAGAAGTGCGGCCCCGAATGGTCGACGGCGCGTACCCGGCTGTCGTCGCCCCACACCCCGGCCGCCTTGTCGGCGAGCACGGCGTCGTCGTCCCACGAGTCCCACAGCTTGAAGGCGACATCGAGGAACTCGGCCGCGCGCTCGTACCGATAGCGGTGCAGCGGCTGATCGTCGAGGCCGAAGTTCCGCGCGGCGTCGGCCCCCGCCGTCGTTACGACGTTCCATCCGGCGCGTCCCCCGGAGAGGTGGTCGATCGACGCGAAGCGCCGCGCGAGGTTGTACGGCGAGTTGTAGCTCGTCGAGGCCGTCGCGATAAGTCCGATGCGGTGCGTCGCGGCGGCGAGCGCCGCGAGGAGAACCGTGGGCTCGACGGCGCTCGAGGGCCGCCGCGCGACCGATCCCCACAGCACCGGAGAGTCGGCGAAGAACACGGAGTCGAGCTTGCCGCGCTCCGCCGTCTGAGCGAGGCGGGTGAAGTGGGCGAGGCTCGTGCCCGCGTGCGGATCGCTCTCGGGGAGCCGCCACGAGGCCTCGTGGTGGCCCGTGCTCATGAGGAACGCGTTGAGATGCAGCTTCCTCGCCACGGTCAAGCCCCCGCCCCGACGGAGACGACCTCGGAGTACTGCGACGAGTCGCCCTCGATCGCCTGGCTCTTCGTCCCGTCAATCGCCACGGGGACGTCCCCGGCGATGGTCACGCGGTTGAGGCGCCGCGGCTGGTCGTCGTAGTTCGATGGCGCGTAATGCTGCGTGATGCGGTTGTCGAACAGGACGAGCTGGTTCGCCTCCCAGTTCACGCGGACCACGTTCTCAGGCCGCGTGACGTAAGCCTGGAGGAGGCGCAGGACGTCCTTCGACTCCGTGTTCGAGAGGCCCACGATGCGCAACCGCTGCGCGAAGCCGCCGATGAACAGCCCGCGCTCGCCGGTCAGCGGGTGGACGCGGACCACGGGGTGCGCGGTCTGGTACTTGATGCGCGTGAAGATCTTGCGGCGGTCCTCGGCGTTCTGGTGCTCGAGGTTCTTCGGCACGGAGTAGTCGTAGTCGTTCGTGTGGATGGCCCAGAGCGTGTCGGCGAAGTTGCGAAGCTCGGCGGGCAGGTCCTGGTACGCCCCGGCCGAGGACGCGATGAGCGTCTCGCCGCCGTATCGCGGGAGCATGATGCTGCGCAGCGTCGAGGCCTGCGGCGGGTTGAGCACGAACGTCACGTCCGTGTGCCACGTGTTCGCAGAGCCGTCTTCACTGTCCACGGGGAGGACGTTCTCCGCGCCGTCCACCGACGCGACCGTGGGATGGGCTTTCGTGAGCGGGCCGAAGCGCGACGCGAAGCGCACCTGCTCCTCGTCCGTGCGGATGTTAGCCTCGCGGAACACGAGGGCCTTGTGCCGGTTGAGGGCCTCGCGAATCTGGGCGATCACCTCGTCCGAGAGGTCCTGGCTCAGGTCGAGGCCGCGGATTTCGGCGCCGATGCGCGAGCCGAGCTTGGTGAATTCGAGGCGGGTTTCGAGCGACGTTGTCATGGCTGGATTCCTTTGCGTGGGGTTTGGCGAGAGGGAGAAAGGCTAGGAGCGGGTCTCGACCCGCCACCGCGAGAAGTGGCGTTCGAGCGCGACGAGGAGGGAGTTCACGGCGAGCCCGAGGAGCGAGACCGTGAGAATTCCCGCGTACATGTCCGGGATGAGGAAGCTGGACTGCGCGTTCACGATCAGGTACCCGAGCCCGGCCTTCGCCCCGACCATCTCCGCGGCGATGAGCACGAGGATGGACGCGGTTCCGGCCATGCGGATCCCGGTGAAGATCGTGGGGACGGCCGAGGGCAGGATCACCTTGCGGAACAGCGCGAGGCTCGAGAGCCCCAGCGAACGCGCCGCCCGGACGAGCAGCGGGTCAACCGTTCGGACCCCCGCGATCGTGTTGAGCAGCACGGGGAAGAACGCGGCGTACGCGACAATCGTGACCTTCGATTCCTCGCCGATCCCGAGCAGGAGCGTGAACACGGGCAGGAGCGCGAGCGCGGCCGTGTTGCGGAAAACCTCGAGCAGCGGCGTGATGAACGAGTTGAGCGGCCGGTACCACGCGATGAGCAGGCCTCCCGCGACCCCGAGGACGACGGCGACGCCGAACCCCGCGATCGAGCGCGTGAGGCTCGCGGCGAGGTGCCCCCCGAGCGCGCCGTTCGCGAGGAGCTTCCCGGCGGCCGCGAGCACCTCGTGCAGCGGCGGCAGGAAGACCTGGGTGGACGGCGGCGCGAACCACAGCGGGCCGATCTCCCACAGCGCGAGGAAGGCGAGGACCGCCGCGGACTTCCACAGGGAGGAACGGACGACGGCGCCGACTCGCCGGAGCGTGCGGCCCGCCCCCTCGCCTCGGCTGCCCGAGGGAGCTTCCCCGGGGGCCTCGGCGGACCGGAGGGATGGCACGGTGAGTGTGCTCATCAGGCGGGGATCCTTTCTGCGTTGGCGCGGCGGACCTCGTCGTGCAGGAGGTCCCACACCCGGTGGCGATAGTCGACGAAGGCGGGGTGCGAGCGGATGTCGGCCTCGTCGTCGTACGCGGGAAGGTCCACGTCGACGATCGCCTTGAGCCGCCCGGGCCGCGAGCTCAGGACGGCGACGCGCTGGCCGAGGTACACGGCCTCCTCGATGCCGTGGGTGATGAAGACGATCGTCTTGCCCGTGGCCCGCCAGATCTTCAGGAGCTCACCCTGGAGCTGCTCGCGGGTCTGTGCGTCGAGGGCCGCGAAGGGCTCGTCCATGAGGAGGATGTCCGGCTCGAACGCGAGGCTCCGGGCAATCGCGACGCGCTGCTTCATGCCGCCGGAGAGCTCGTGCGGGTAGCGGTCCTCGAACCCCGCGAGGCCCACGAGGCCGAGGTAGTACCTGGCCTTCTCGGCGCGTTCGCGGTGGCTCAGGCCCGGTCCCTCGAGCCCGATCGAGACGTTCTGCGATGCCGTGCGCCACGGGAAGAGCGCGTACTGCTGGAAGACGATGGCGCGGTCGGGGCCGGGGCCCGTGACGGGCTGGCCGTTGACGAGGACTTGCCCGGATGTGGGTTTCGTAAGCCCCGCGAGCAGGTCCAGCAGCGTGGTCTTGCCGGAGCCGCTCGGCCCGACAAGAGTGAGGAATTCGCCCTCACGGACGTCGAGCGTGAGGCTGTCGAGGGCGGGCGAGGTTCCGCCGCGCACCGAGAAATGCTGGCTGACGTCCCGGAGGCTGATTTTCGGGGTCATGTCTCACCCTTTCGCGAGGGAATTGAATTCGTTGGTGTAGTACTTGGGCGGCGTGATGGGGCTGTTCAGGATGCCCGTCTCGCGGAGCCACGAATCCCAGCGGGAGAAATCCGCGTCGGTAACAATTCCCGCATTCGGCACGCCGACGCTCTTCCAGTACTGGAGGTTTGCGGTGCTCTCGCCGCGGTTGCGCTTCTGGATGATCTGCGTGAAGCGCTGGATCACCTGATCGCGCGGAGTCGTGCGCTCCCATTCGATGGCCTTCGCGACGCCGGTCGTGAACGTGCGCACGGTATCCGGATTCTGGGCGAGGAAATCGCTCCGGAACACGTATTGGCCGCCCGCAAAGGCGCCGAACAGCCCGTAGTCGCTGAAGAGCGAGCGCAGGCCGCCCGTCGCGATGGCGTGATCCTGGAGGGGCCCGCTCAGCGAGCCGACGTCGACCTGCCCGCGCCGAACGGCCTCCTCCGTGTCGTTCGGCGGGAGGACCACGAGCTGCACCTGATTGATCTCGTCCTTCGAGAGCCCGTTCTTCTCGAGCCACGTGTCGATGACGGCCTCGGAATGCGCGCCGAGCGTATTGACCGCGATCTTCTTGCCGATGAGATCGCGCGCGCCGTGGATCGAGCTCTCGTTCTTGACGTAGAAGCCCGAGAAGGTCTTCTCATCCTCGCCGTAGTAATTCACCACGGCTTTTACGGGCGCTCCCGCTTCGACGAGCTTGACGACGGCGCCGGCGAACGCGCCGCCGAAATCCGTCTGTCCCGTCGCGGCGGACTGGATATCCTGCGGGCCGCTGATCGTATTCCCGACCCACGTGAGCTTGACGTCGCCGAGGAATCCGAGATCCTGGGCCAATTCGGGCAGGGTGACATTGTTCGCGGAGCCCTGATACCGGAGTTCCGTGACCTGGTGCGCCCCACTCGTGGCGGCGGCCGGGCCCGAGCAGGCCGAGACGGCGAGGGCGACGATTGCGGCGGAGGTCGCGCCGACGATGGACGTGAGTTTCTTCATGGGGGAGTTCCTTGGGGGTTCTGTGGCCGCGCGGAGGCAGCCGTGAAGGCACGCCGAACGAACCGGGTGTGCGCTCGGCATGGTGAAAGGCAGGGACGAGAGGGGAAAACGGGTGTGGCGATCCGCCGCGCCCGGGCGAGAGGCGCCTTCGACCGGGGCGGCGGTTCGGCGGGCTACAGGGTGTGAAGGACTACTTGGCCCAGTAGACGTGGTTCGTGAGGGGACGGAAGCTCCCCGGATCCGAGACGCTCACTGCCTCGCCGATCAGGATCACGTGGTCCCCTGCGTTCACCCGCTGCCAGAGGCGACACTCGATGCGCGGGACGTCGTCGGCCACGATTGGCGAGCCCAGCGCGCCGGGCTCCCAGGCCAATCCCGCAAACTTGTCCGTTCCCCTCGCCGCGAACCGCTGCACGAGATCGCGGTGCGATTCGGACAGGATGTGCACGGCGAAGTTGTCGGTCGAGGTCCACAGGCCGAAGGACGAGGACCGCTTGTCCACGGCCCACGAGACGAGCGCGGGCTCGAGGCTCACGGACGTGAACGAGTTGCTCGCGAGGCCGGCAATCGCGCCCTCGTGCTCCGTGGTGATGACCGCGATGCCTGTGGCCCAATGCCCCATGGCGCGGCGGAGCTCCGCCCCGCTGACGGCGTTCTGCACAGTTGTCACGGTCATCTGCTGTCCCTCGGCATTCCCACCGGACGCCCCTTGCGGGCGCCGTACTTGCCGCGGATGGCCACCGCGGCCGGATCCTCATCTGGGGCACCCCGCTACGGGAGAGGGTTGCCGCCCGGCCAGCCAGAGCTTGTCGCCGGGACTCTTGATCCTTGGCCTCGACTGTATGGGGCGGCGCAGGGGCGGGTCTAGGCACGCCGTAACAGGGAAACGCGGCGTCTCACGCGTGCCAACGTGACTGCGCGTGACGTCGCGTTGCGGGGGCTGGGAGAGAGGCGGCCACGCGTCGAGCGAGAGGTGGCCACGCGTTCATGTCTCGGATGCGTGGCCAGATGTCGCCATACGCGTGGCCAGATGTCGCCATACGCGTGGCCAGATGTCGCCATACGCGTGGCCACTCGCGGTCCGAGGGCGTGGTGCGAACGCGTTGCGGGGTTCAGTCGCCGGTCTCGACGTCGACCCGGGCCGCGACGCTGTCCGCGCGGGTGTCGTTTTTGATGGCGTCCCGAGCCCGCGCGGCCGCGTCCTCGGCGGCGCGTTCGGCGTCGTCGTGATGCGACCCGTCGTTGCGCGCTTCCTGAGCAGCCAGGGTGAGCCCAAGCTCCTGTTCGATCTGCTGGATGATTGCCTTCGCCTGGGCCGAGAGCTCGCGCCGGGTGCCTCCCAGGATCACGAATTGGAGCGCGACCGCCGTGGACTGGCAGTCCGCGCACGCGATGTTGGCGGCGAGGGAGCGATTGTTGGCCTCGATGGGCGCGGCTCGGGGGCCGGTGATGATCTGGACGGACACCGCGGTCGACGAGCAGCCCACGCAGCTCGACCACGCCGTGGCGACGTTGTCCCCGACGGCCGCGGCGGGGCCATCCAGCGTGACGGTCTGGAGCGTGGTCGCCGTTCCGGAGCATCCGTTGCATTCGCTCGTCGCGACGGCGGTCGCGACAGCCTTGCCGCCCGTGGGCCGGAGGCCGGTCTCGGAGCGCGCCGCGTCCGTGACGAGGGGGTTGGCCGAGGTAGGGATCGCCGAGGATGCCACGTCGAGCGACGACGACGCGCGGGACTCATCGGATGGCCCGCGGCCTTCGGCGGAGGCGGACTCCGGAACGGAGGCCGCGAGTGCGACGGCGGCGAATGCGGTGACGAGGAGGGCGAGCGGGTGCTGGGGGCGACGCGCCATGCCGGCACATCCTTCCGGGGCTAGCGATGGACCAAGATTCGGTCCGCGTGCGCCTTTGCGGCGAGCGGCCCGGGAAGGCCGAAGTCGTCGGCCGAGTTCCCCCCGATGGCTGCTTCGAGCCGTCGCGAGGGCGAGAGCCCCATTTCGTCGCGGAGCCTCCGGCGGAAATCCTCGAGCGTCCGGTGGGCGCCTGCCGCGTTGCCCGCGCGGAGCTGGCCCCGGATCACGAGCGCGTGGGCGGATTCCCGGAGCGGCTCGATCGCTGCCGCGTGCATCGCGGCGGCGATCGCGGCGTGCGGATCGTCCTCCGCGAGGCACCGCTGGGCGACCGCCTCGAGGGCGGCGATGCGCAGCTCGCGCAGCCGCTCCTGCTCGAAGATGACCCAGTCCTCGTACCAGCCGGGGAGGAGCTCCGCCGAGTAGAAGCGCTCGGCCTGACGCGCGCTGAGCGGGTGGCCCGCGCGGGCCGCTTCTGCGCTCCGCCGAAGACCGTCAACATCGACGACGACGGTGGGGGCGAGCGAGACGGGCTCGGCGGCGTCGCCGAGGAGGCCGGGAAGCTGGTGGCGGAGCTTGAACACGGTGGCCCGAAGGCTCCCCGAAGCCTGCTGTTCCGTGCTTTCCGGCCAGAGGAGGCCAGCGAGGAACGAGCGGGGCCGCTGGCCCAAGAGTGCGAGTGCCGCAATAAGGCGCTGCTGGCGTGCCCCGACGGGGACGGTAGTCCCGTTGCGGAGGAGTTGCCAGCATCCCAAGAGGCGCAATTCCCATTCCATGGGCGGTAACCCTCCATCGAGAAGCGAGAGCCCGCGGGAGGTCCGTCTGGTTGGCGATTCTCCCCGGTGATGCACGCCTGCTGAACGACTACAAGCATGACGATGCCGAGATAATCCAGTCAATGGATTTTTTCGAATTGACTAGATCTTTGGGCTAAGCTTGAGCGTACTCCCTGTATCATGAACGATTCAGTCACACGTGCCATGGATATGGCCATGCCCAGAATGCACCGCGGACGTTCCTGAGACTACATAGCTCTTGGACACGGCTTATGGAACACGACACACCACAATCGCTGAGTCCGTCGGGGAGTGTCCCGTGGACGGTCGTCCATGGAACAGTTGGCTGATGGTGGGGTGTTGATCTGCTGAAGTCGTCCGCGTAGACGACCGGAAGTCCCTCTGCACGGCCTCGGCTGGCCTCCGCGGAGCGGTCCTCTGAGCGATCCCTCCCCGGGGACAAACCATTGAGATCGTGATGCCAGGACGGCGCGCTGATCACGAGGGACCCTGAACGGGGGCGTTCAGGGTCCCTCGTGGGGAGCGCGCGGGGGCGGTTGACTGATGGGCCGCGGGGATCTCCGGTGTCGGGCCTGGTCAGCCCCGTGCCGGAGTGGTCTCCCTGGGGCGGGGCCGTGTCCGGGTTGCTGACGGCTTGCCCACTCGAGCCCGTCGCTCCACCCTTCCTGCGAGGTGGGTCAGCGGGTAGCAGACGAGGAAGAAGAACAGGAGCACCCCGGCGAAGATCGGCGCTGCGTGGCCATCGCCCTCGGACAGCTGGGAATACTCTACTGCTTGGCGGGATCGTTGAAGGACCTCGATGACGCCGATCAGGGAGGCGAGGGTCGTGGCTTGGATGAGGTCCACTGCGAGGTTCACAACGGGTGGGAGCATTCGGGCAGTTGCCTGGGGGAGGATCACCAACCGCATGACCGACCGCCACGGGAATCCGAGCGCGGAGGCGGCCTCGAACTGGGCGGTCGGAATGGAGCGGACGGCCCCGCGCACCACTTCCATGACGTTCGCGCTGCCCCAGAGCGAAAGGCCTACGATCGCTGCTTCGCCGGATGGGAGTTGCAGTCCCAGCGACGGGGAGACGAAGAACACCATGAAGAGCGTGACCAGGACGGGAAGCCCTCGGAACAGCTGAAGGTAGATCGTCAGGATCCACCGGAACGTGTCGTTCAGACCACCCTTGGGAAGGCACAGAAGGACGCCGAGCACGACCCCGACCAGAACGGACGCTACTAGCGATGCCAGCGCGATGATTGCGGTCTGCAGGGCGCCCGAGGCGACGAGGCCGAGGGTTGGCTGAATCCACGATAGATCGTTCATCACACACCTGCTCCCAGTGCATAGCGTCGGCTGATCATGTGCATCACTGAGCTGAGGGCCAGCACGAGCGCAAGGTAGACAGCGCCCAGGACGACGAACAGCTCGACAGTTCGGAACGTTTCCGCCGACAGGCGCTGCACGACGAAGGTCAGCTCCGCAAGGCCGATGCTCAAGAGCAGGGCGGAGTTCTTCACCACGGAGATCATGGTGTTCGTCAGGCCCGGAAGGGACAGGCGCAGGCCGATCGGGACGCTGACGTTGATGAAGGCGCGGGCGTGCGAGAAGCCCAGGGCCCGCGCCCCCTCCATGTATCTGGGTGATACCGAGCCGAGGCCGGCGCGCTGCGAAATACCTGCCAAGTATCACTGCGATTCACAGCTCACTCGGATGCAGCATCTCGAACGGCGCAGCCGGTAGGAGTAACGGCTTCGTGGTCCGAAGCCATATCCAGAGGACGTCTGGCACCGCCAGCACATCGTTCCGGCCTCTGATGGCGGAGCTAAGCCAGGATTTCAAGATTCTCGTCCTCCAGGTGCACGTAGCGGCGTCTGTCCGGACCGTCAGGAGCCAGCCAAAAGCCGGTGCCGTCCGGCATCACCGTCTCGACTCGTCCTACTCGGGTAACGCCGAGTTCACGGAGCTCGATCACATCTCCTGGGTCCGGGATCCAGGGCCTTCGCCGGGGAACCCGACGTCGAGGAGCCGCCTTGTAGTTCATTCGTCCTCCGGTGTCGATTTTTGGTTCGGGCAGCAGCAGGCATGACTGGGTGGGATCCGCCGGCGAAATCGGAATTGAAGGCGTCCAACATGTGCACGTCCTCGCTGCCCTCACCTCTTTCGCCAACCCTTCGAACCCGCGCTGGGCGCGCCGAGGCCCGCTCTCGGAACTCCTCCTACCAGGAGCCCTTGAGGTTGTCGCCGCCGTCTATGATCACCAGCTCGCATCCGTCGCATGCGGCCTGTCTGATAGCGGCCGCCATGCGGTACTCGGGCGAGTCGAACATGGCCCTGGCCGCATCCATGGAGGGGAAGCGGTGCAGGAAATACCGCTCGAACTTCAGCTCGCCCTCCAGCTCGATGAACGCCTGCCCTCGGGAAAGGGGTTCCAAGCCGTACTGAGGCTGAATGCGCGAGACGATCTCGGCGTATTGCGCGAGCAGAAGGTGGTCGCGAGGGTTGGCTCGTCCGAACCAGTAAGCAGACATGTCACTCCCTAGTCGTGGCTCCACCGCCGATCAGCGATCCACGGTGATTTGGGGTTCTTTCTTCCGGTTAATGAGGCCAAGCCGGCTGGCCGCGAGCAGGTAGCCAAGGGGCACCGGAACGTCGCTCTCGGCCCTGCGCTGACTTGGTCGCTGTCAGTGCACTTTCCGCTCGGAGCCGGCCCAGTACCGCTCGCGCAGTCGCTTCTTGTCGACCTTTCCGACGGCGGTCAGGGGCAGCTGGTCGACGATTTCCACTGATTTCGGGGCCTGATGTCCGCCCTTCCGCCGCTTGACCGCCTCGATCATCAGGGTGGCATCGATCGTCGCTCCGGGGCGCGGGACCACGACGGCGGTGACTGCTTCACCCCATCGTTCATCGGGCACGCCGATCACTGCCACGGCTGCGACTGCAGGGTCTTCGGCTATCACGTCCTCGATCTCTCGGGAGTAGACGTTGAATCCGCCGGAGATGATCATGTCCTTCTTCCGCTCCACTATGTGGAAGAAGCCCCGATCGTCTTCCAATGCGAGATCGCCGGTGTGGAGCCAGTCGCCGCGCAGCGCCTCTGCGGTCTCCTGGGGGCGGCCCTGGTAGCCGCTCATGATCCCTCGTCCGCGCACGCAGATCTCCCCCACCGCTCCCGGCTGCACGGGCTGGTCGTCGTCATCGAGGAGTTCGACGCGGGCGCCGAGGACTGGACGACCGCAGGAGGCGAGCAGGTCCGGATCGCCGATGGGGTCGTGCTCGTCCTTGCGGAGCACGGTTGCCCATGAGACGCATTCGGTCTGGCCGTATGCCTGCAGCAGCACCGGACCGAGGACTTCGTGGGCTTCGGCGATTCGTGCCGGTGACATCGGCGAGGCCCCGTACATCAGCGTCTCCAGGGAGCTGACGTCGAACTTTCCGGCCAGTCCGGAGTCGAGGAGCCTGTAGAGCATGGTGGGGACGCAGAAGCTCCAGTTGACGCGCTCTTTCTCTACGGCTCGCAGCCATTGCTCCGGGTCGAAGGACTCGTGCACGACCACGGTCCCGCCCCGCAGGAGGGTGGGCAGGATTGGCAGGACCCCGGCATGCGAAAGCGGTGCGACCGCGAGGAAGCGTGGATTGCTCGGCAGGTCGAGTGATGTGGTGACTGATACCAAGGTCTGCATTAGCGCACGGTCCGGCAGCCTGACCCCCTTCGGACGGCCGGTCGTCCCGCCCGTGTAGGGAATCCAGGGGACGTGCTCGGGCCCAGTGGGAGTTCGCACCAGGCGTACTCCAGGGGCTGTCTCACACAGCTGGAGCAGGTTGGGGGCGAGGTCCGAATCTCCCAGCACCAGGACGTTCTCCACTGCGCCGGACCTCGCCGCGACAGCTGCTCCCGCTTCGGCGTGGGGCGGATCCACGACCAGGATCTTGATTCCGGCATCGTCGCACACGTACGCGTGGTCCTCGGCCGAGCCGAGCGGATGCAGGCCGCTGTAGTGCAGCCCCAGCAGGAACGCGGCGGCCTGAACCATCCAAACCTCGGGCATGTTCCCGCTGAGCACGCCGACGCCGTCTCCGGGGACGGCTCCATGATCGGCAAGGACGCTGGCGATCCTGCCGATCCGCTCCTCGACCTGGGCGTAGCTCAGGCGGCGGTCTCCCGCCACGAACGCTGTCCGGTTCGGGTACCTCGTCAAAGCCTCGATCAGCAGGTCGCTGTAGTTGACGTCTGTCAGGGAAGACATCGGTTCACCTCTTCGTCGAAGTTCATCGTGACTTATCGCACACCGTCATGGTAACTTGGTAAGACCAGCTATCCAAGCACGAAGGAGTGCAAGATGAGTTGCAGCACAGGTTCCGCGATCGTGACGCCGCGCGGCGCCACCTCGCTTGGCATCTCCCGCGTTCTCGATGCACCCAGGGAGACCGTGTGGGATGTCCACCACCTCCCCGAGTACGTGAGCAGGTGGTGGGGTCTGGAGGGGCACGAGAACCACATCACCGAGATCGACCTGCGTCCGGGCGGCCGGTGGCGGTTCGGCCAGCGAGGCGCGGACGGCTCCGAGGTGATCTTCGGCGGCGTCTACCGGCAGATAGACCCGCCGAACAGCTTCAGCTACACCAAGGGCTGGCCCGGCGGCGACCCTGCCCACGACGGCCTCGAGGAGAGCGTGATCACGATCGTGTTCGACGAGCACGACGGGCGCACCACCGTCACGCTGATATGCGACTTCCCGTCTTCCTCACTCCGGGATCGCGTCGCTTCGACCGGAATGGAGCGCCTGCAGCAGTCCTACGACCGCATGGACAAGCTGCTCCACGCCATCTCGGACAAGCACCACATCTGACCCGGGACCGGGCCGCCCCACACCACGTCTGGGCGAAAGGCCCGCCAGGCGCCTGCGGCTTCCCCCGGGCGCATCACCGAGGAGACCGGCAGCGAACGAGCGGCCGGAACCCGCGATCCCTTTTCCCTTTGAGCTCTCGCACTGGAGGCGACAGCCATGCAACCTGAATTCAATGCGCCAAGATCAGTGATCGGATCCCTTGAGGACCGGTCCGGCCCGGAGATCATCGCCCGTCTGGAGGGGCTGCCGTTCACCCGGCTCCACAAGCGGGTCATTGCGATCGTGGGCACGGCTTACCTGTTCGATGCCGCAGATGTGGCAATCCTGACGTTCGTGCTGGCGCCCATCAGCGCTGAGTTCCACCTGAATCCCATCCAGGCCGGCACAGTCGCGAGTACCGCGTTCGTCGGCATGGCGATCGGCTCGATCGTCGCCGGATGGCTCTCTGACCGATTCGGCCGACGGCCCATCTTCACATTGAGCATGCTGCTGTGGGGCCTGGCCACGCTGTTCACTGCCTTCAGCTGGGACTACAGCTCGCTTCTCGCCGGGCGGTTCATCACCGGCATCGGCATGGCAGCCGAACTCCCGTGCGCCATGGCGCTCGCCTCGGAATACCTTCCGGCGAAACGTCGCGGCCCCTACCTCGGGTCGGCCCAGATCCTGGTGATCCTCTCGTTCCTCATCTCCGGCGGAATCACGCTGCTGGTGGGCTGGCGGGCTGCATTCATGATCATGTTCGTACTGTCGCTGTTCGCGTTCGTCGTTCGACGGGGAATACCGGAATCGGTGCGATGGCAGGTGGCCCACAGTGACCTGGACGGCGCACGGGCCACGCTGAGCCGTTTCGAATCCACCGTCCCCGCGGACTTGATCGCCCAGGTGCCCCCGCAACCGCCCGCGGCCGGCACTATGGTACCGGCTTCCCGCGGACCCGTCCGCGACCTCTTCGCCCGCCAGCAGCGCAAGCTGACCCTGACCGCCTGGTCGATGTGGTTCTTCCAGCTCCTTGCCCAATACGGGATCAGCATCTGGATCGCCAAGCTGCTCTTCGACCACGGCGCGAGCATCACCGCATCGATCGGCATCACCATGCTCATGCAGGTCTGGGGCATCCCCGGTGCGCTGATCTCCTCCCTGCTCCTCGAGCGGCTCGGGCGACGGCCGGTCTACGTCGCAAGCGCGATCTTGGCCGGCGCGGCCGCCTTCTGGTACGGAAACGCCTCGACAGCCGTCATCGCCATCGTCGCCGGTTCGGTGCTGAACTTCTTCCTCTCGGCCATGACGGCCGGGATCAACGCCTACACCCCGGAACTCTTCCCCACCGCTTCGCGGGCAACCGGCACCGGCACCGCATCGGCTGCCGGCCGGGTCAGCTCGGTGATCGGCCCCCTCGTCGTGCCGGTGATCCTCGTGACCTGGGGCTACGCGGCAACCTTCCTGGTGCTCAGCCTCTGCTTCCTCATCGCCGCGGGGGTCGTCCTCGTCCTCGGGCGGGAGACCCGAGGCAAGAGCCTGGAGGCCATAGCCGTTGACGCCTCAGAGTAGGGCTTCCTCCGAGGGCGGGCGCGTACTCTTCCCCGCCCTCGGCAGGCCAAGGTGCAACGCCGACCGACCGCTTCACTGAACAACCAGCGCCTCCAGGTGCGATACCCGAAAGGAAGGCCCTCAGATGCCAGTCGTCATAGGCCAAGTCGTTTCGCTGACCGGCAACAATCCGGGAGGGAGTGAGAACCAGCTCGGAGCGCAGCTCGCTGTGGCCGAGCTCAACTCGCAGGGTGGCCTGCTCGGAGGCCAGCACGTGGAGCTCCTCCTGGCCGACGACCGCACACAGCCCAGCCACGCCGTCACGGCTTTCGCGAATCTGGTGGATCACGGGGTCTGCGCCGTCGTGGGAACGTCGTTCTCCAATGCGAGCCTCGCGATCCTTCCCGAGGCAGAGGCAGCCCGTGTTCCGTACATCTCCACCGGTGCAGCCGACAGCCAGGTCCAGCCCGTGCGCCCCTACGCCTTCATGACCCCGCCGACGGCCACCGCCGTCGCCGAGCAGCTCCTCCGGTATTTCAAAGCCCAGAAGCTGACGAAGCTGGCCATCGCCTACGACGACAACAGCATGTTCGCCAAGACCGGCCTTGAGAAGCAGACTCAGTTGGCCGGAGAGCACGGCGTAGAGTTCGTCCATCTCGAGAAGTTCCACGTCGACACCACCGATTTCGAGCCCATGCTGACCCGGATCCAGTCCAGCGGGGCGGACGCGATCATGGCATGGGCCACGGGACCACCCGCCGTGGAACTGGTCCGGCAGCGCCCAGCAGACCTTCCATTCGTGATGAGCCACGGGAATTCGGACCAGCGGTTCCTCGACGCCACCGGGGCAACGGCCGAGGGCGTGATCGCCGCGGCCTCTCTCGGACTCGTGGCCGGCGAGCTGCCGGCCTCGGATGTGCGGGACGCTGGCGTCTCCTTCACGAAGGCCTTCCAAGAGCGCCACGGCAGATCCCCGTCTTCCTACGCGATCGACGGCTATACGGCGGTCATGCTCATCGCTTCCGCGATTTCCCGCGCGGGCAGCGACGAGCCGAAGAAGGTCCGGGACTCGCTCGAAGGACTGGAGACGACTACGCCCCAAGGCAGATACCACTACTCCGCGTCCGACCACCAGGGCCTGAACGCCGATCAGGTAGCTGTGACGACCATCGAGAACGGCAGGTTCGTCCTGACGGAATGGTCGCGCAACGAACTGGCCGTGACCATGAACACCCATAGGAGGCTCCCATGAACGACAGCCAGGTTGTCCTGACCCGAGTGGACGGACCCGTCGGCTGGATCCGCCTGAACCGCCCAGAGGCGCTCAACGCACTCAACGCCGATCTCGTCCCCCAGCTCGACGCCGCACTCACCAGGTTCGAGCAGGACCCCGCCATCCGAGTCCTCGTCATCACCGGAACGGGCCGGGCGTTCTGCGCTGGCGGAGACCTGAACTCGTTCGACCCCGAGGAGAAGGACACCGTCCACGTGTTCCTCGAACGCGCGGCGGAGACATTAGAGCACATCCCCAGCATCCAAAAGCCCGTCATCGCCGCGCTCAACGGCGTGACAGCCGCAGGCGGGCTGGAAATCGCAATGGCATGCGACCTCGTCATCGCCGCGCGCAGCGTGCGGATCGGCGACGGCCACGCCAACTTCGGCCTGCTTCCCGGCGCTGGCGGCGCTGTGCGGCTCGCCCGCGCGGTCGGCCCGGCCCGCGCCAAGTACCTCTCCTTCACCGGGCAGCTCTTCCCCGCCGACTTCTTCCTCTCCTGGGGCCTCGTCAATGAGGTCGTAGATGACGATGAGCTCGACCAGCGGGTCCAAGAACTGGCCGAGACGATAGCAGCAAAGAGTCCAATTGTGCTCGCGGGGGCCAAGCAGCTCATCGACGAGAGCTTCGATCAGCCCCTCGAAGCAGGACTGCGCGCCGAACGCATCGCGATGTACGCCCACATGCAGACCCAGGACATGCGCGAAGGCCTGGCGGCATTCGCCGAGAAGCGCACACCCCACTACACAGGACAGTGAAGGAGCCCGAAATGACCACCTACGTACTCGTGCACGGCGCCTGGCAGGACGGCGAGAGCTGGGACCGGGTGCGCCCGGAACTAGAAGCGCTCGGACACGCCGTGCACACCCCGACCGCAGGCGGCCTGCGCCCGGGCGATTCCGCAGATGTGGGCACCGAGGACGCTTGCCAGCCGATCATCGACTACATTCTCGAGCATAAGCTCATCGACTTCGTGCTCGTGGGCCACAGCTGGGGCGGGGTGCTGATCGCCAAGATCGCAGAGGCGCTGTCCGACCGGATACGCCGCCTGGTGTTCCAAAGCGCATTCGTGCTCCTCGACGGCCAGGCCGTGCTGGACAACATCCCCCCGTTCTTCCCGCCAGCGCTGCAGGCGAACGCCGAAGAGCGGGGCGACGGGACGGTGATGCTGCCCTTCGAGGTCTGGCGCGACGGCTTCATGAACGACGCGACCATCGACCTCGCCCGCGAGGTCTACAGCCATCTGCGCCCGCAGCCTCTCCGCACCTTCACCGAGCCGGTCGACCTGAAGAGGTTCTTCGAGCTGCCCCTCCCGAAGAGCTACCTGAATGCCACCGAGGACAACGGCCTGCTGCAGGGCGAGTGGGGCTGGCACCCAAGGATGTCCAATCGGCTCGGATACTTCCGCCTCGTGCAGATGCCGGGCGGCCACGAAGTCATGTACACGTCACCGAAGCTGCTGGCGACGAAAATCGTAGAAGCGGGGCGAGACTGACAGCAGTCAGTTGGTCTGACCAGATAAGCTGTGCGGTAGAGACCCAAGCAGCGGAAGGACGCCCGCATGACCCGGCCCGCAGGCGACGACGCCGAGCTGTTCGAGCCTGTGGAGAAGCAACAACGGCTGTTCGAGACCGTCTTGGGCCAGCTGGAGAAGCTGATCCAAGACGGCCGGCTGACCGCCGGCGACCGACTGCCCAGCGAGCGGGCGTTGAGTGAGATGCTCCATGTGAGCAGGCCCTCGGTCCGCGAAGCGCTTCGGGTGCTTGACGCCATGGACATCATCACCGTCCGCACCGGCGTCGGGTCTGCCGGGGGAACCAAGATCAGCGACAAGCTCGGTCCGACGATCTCCCGGCTGATGCGCCTGTACATGGCACTCGGACATTTCGACCTAGACGACGTCCTCAAGACCCGCCGCCTCCTCGAGGAAGAGGCCGCGCGCGAGGCTGCGACGGAACGCACAGAAGAGCAGCTCGAAGGGATGGACAAACTGCTGGCCGAGATGGACGGAGCCGTGCACGACCGTGAGCGGTATCTGGCCCTCGACGGGAAGTTCCACGTCGCCGTCGCCCTCGCGAGTGGGAATCCGCTTCTCGCACACCTCATGGGATCCATGCGGGACGCAGTCACCGAGAACCTGGTCAAGGCGCACATCGACGACCAGCAGTGGCCGACGCTGGCAGCTAATGCCCAGCAGACCCACCGGTCACTGGTCGACGCCTTGCGCGCCGGCGATGCCCTGGCCGCAGCCCAGTATGTCGGCCAGCACGCAGGGTTCTACGATGACTCCCGCGCGCGAGCCTGAGAGAGCGGTTTCGATGCATTCCGCCCGTCACCCGATCAAGCGGGTCTCCGGCTACAAGGTATGCGACAGCCACATAGGTATGCGACAAGCTCTTGGACCTCGGTTACCCGCAGGCGTTGCCGGAGAAAGTCGGCAGTGCGGCTGGACCTCTCAGGAAGAGTCTGTGAGCCTGCGCGACGAAGATGAGGTACTCGTAGCTCTCCCGCTTGATTCCCGACGCGACTGGTATCGCGCTGCTCCTTCCCTGGCTGAGTTCCTGATGAAGTACCGGGAGGCGCTCGGGAACAAATATTGGAAAGGCGTCGCCTCAACCTGAAGAGGCCAAAGCCGTCCTATGGACAGGCCCTAGTTCGACTTGGGCCCCTCGTCAGCCCCGGCCCGGCCCGCAAGCCACGAGCGCACGACCTCAAGGGCCGCCGCCGGATCCGAGGTGAGGGTCAGCTCGGAAGGCTCCCAAGCGCCGTCGGACGTCAGGACGCGGATCCGCGGGCTGTCTTCGGGCTCGGGTCCGTTCCAGACTCGGAGCACGAGGGTCCCGAGCTCTTCGAGACCGGCCTCGTGGGGGTCGGAGCCTGCGCCGTGCGCGGAATGCTGTGCCATCTTCTCCTCTGTCGTGGCGTGGTGGCCAAGTCAGGGTGCGTTTGTACCCCCACTCTGAGAGGCAGTCTAGGGGGAGAAGTGACGCAAGTGGCGGGATCGCGCCCGTGAGCCGCCTGATCGGCAAGCTTTTGGGGCCGTTCATCCCGATGACACCTCCTTGTTGACAGGTGGTCAGGACAAACGATTCCCATGGAATGTCGGCATCGCACCGGGGGAGCGAAGCGCCAGATGCACCCAGAGACGTACCAGGCAGAGAACCTGCCCGCGCACCAGGAGACCTCCATGAAGCTCAGATCCGCCTTCGCGGCCGCCGCGGCCGTGACCGCGACCGCCCTCGCGCTCACGGGTTGCGCCCAGAGCAGCACGACCGCCGCCAACGCCGGAGACACCGGCTCGAAGACCGTCAAGGTCTTCATCAGCGGCGACACGAACATCCAGAACCTCTGGGAGAAGGACCTCGGCCCGGCCTTCGAGAAGGCCAACCCCGGCTACAAGGTCCAGGTCACCATCGACCTCCACGGCGAGCACGACGCCCAGACCCTCGCGAAGCTCTCGAGCTCGATCGAGCAGAAGAAGGAGCCCGATTTCGACCTCGTCGACGGCGGATTCGTCGCGAAGGCCTCGGCTGCGAACCTCCTCGAGCCGGTCGACCCGGGCAAGATCTCCGCGCTCGCGAACATCCCGGCTGACGTCGTCAAGGCCGGCGGAACGGGCGGCATCCCGTACCGCGGCTCGTCCGTGCTGCTCGCCTACGACACGAAGGCCGTGCCGACGCCGCCCAAGACGCTCGACGAGCTCCTCATCTGGATCAAGGCGAACCCGGGCCAGTTCACGTACAACTCGCCCAAGTCGGGTGGCTCGGGCGGGGCGTTCGTCGCCACCGTCCTCGACAAGTACGTTCCCGCGGACGCCCGCCAGAAGATGACGGTCGGCTACGAGAAGGACCTCGAGTCCCTCTGGGATCAGGGCTTCGCCGAGCTCAAGGGCCTCAACGCGTCCGTGTACCAGAAGGGCGTCTACCCGAACGGCAACCAGCAGACGCTCGACCTCCTCGCTCGGGGCCAGATCTCGATGGCCCCGGTCTGGTCCGACCAGTTCACGACCGGCGTCGCGAACGGCTCGATCCCCTCGACCGTCAAGGCCGTCCAGATCTCCAACCCGTCGTTCACGGGCGGCGCCGCCTACCTCGGCATCCCCGCGAACACGCCGAACAAGGACGCGGCGCTCAGGCTCGCGAACTTCGTGCTCGATCCCGCGCAGCAAGCGATGATCGTCAAGGACATCTCGGGCTACCCCGCCATCTCGCTCGACAAGCTCCCGGCCGAGTTCAAGGACAAGTTCGCCAACGCGGACACGAACAACCTCCGCAAGGGCTACTTCGACCAGATGTCGAAGGACATCAACAACCTGTGGGACCAGAAGGTCCCCGGCCAGTGACGACTGGCATCCGGATGGGGAGCGGGGCGCCTGCACGCCCCGCTCCCGCGGGCGAGGCCTCCCCGGCGCCCGCCTCGCCCTCGTCCGCACCCGCCCGCCGCGTCGGACGCGCGGGCCAGGCCCGCGGGCTTGTCATGGCGCTCCCGCCCATCCTGCTCATCGCGCTGTTCATCGGCGTCCCGATCGTGCTCGCGTTCGGCTTCAGCCTCGGCTTCACCGGCGGGCTCAACCACACGATCGCGCTCATCGGCCAGAACGTCCACGAGGCCGCTGGCCTGCCGACGCTCGGCGCCTACGGTGACATGTTCACGGACCGGCGCTTCCTCGGCGACCTCGTCGTGACGGTCGTCGTCACGCTCGTGAGCACCGCCGTCGTCGTCCTCCTCGCCGTGGGCATCGGCCTGTACCTCAAGTTCGCGGGCGGCGTGCTCGCGAAGGTTCTCTCCGCGCTCGCGGTCGTGCCGCTCTTCATCCCGGTCGTCATCGCGTCGTGGGCCATCCTCGGCTTCTACTCCGCGGACGGCTTCCTCCGGAGCATCGCGGCGCAGTTCGGCGCCGACTTCCCCGTGTGGTCCTTCACGATGGTCACGGTCATCATCGGCTCGGTGTGGACGTCGCTCCCGTTTGCGACGCTCCTCGTGACGTCGGGCCTCCAGGCGGTTCCGCAGGCGATGATCGACGCGGCGCGCGACGCCGGAGCCTCCTTCGCGAGGGTCGTCGCCTCCGTGGTCATTCCCATGGCGGGCGTCCCGATCGTCATCGCGACGACGTTCACGGCCATCGGCATCCTCGGCTCGTTCACGGTGCCGTACTTCACCGGGCCGAACTCGCCCAACATGCTCGGCGTGGACATGTCGAACTACTTCTCTGCGTTCAACCAGCCCCAGCAGGCCATCGTCATGGCGTTCGTCGTCTTCGCGATCGCCTCGGGCATCGCAGCCGTCTACGTGTGGGCGAACTTCCGCTCGGCGAAGGAGAACATGGGAAAGCAGGCCGTCCGATGACCGCCGCATCGCGGAAAGCCCTCGCCCGTGCGCTCGCGGCGATCTTCGCCGTCGTCCTCGCGGTGTTCATCATCGGGCCGCTCGCGTGGCTCGCCGTGCGCGCGTTCGCCGAGAGCTGGACGTTCCCGCACCTCCTCCCGGACGGCTGGACCCTGCATTGGTGGGAAGTTGTGTTCCGCGACCGGAGCCTCGGCATCGCGGTGCAGAACTCGCTCTTCTTCGCGCCGCTCACGGTCCTCGTCTCGGCGCTCGTCTGCCTCCCGGCGGCGTACGCGTTCGCGCGCTTCGAGTTCCGGGGGCGGCGATTCTTCCTCATCGGGCTGTTCGCGGCCAACGCGTTCCCGAAGATGGGCCTCTTCGTCTCCCTCGCCGCGCTCTTCTACGCGTTCAACCTCATGAACTCGATCCTCGGCATCCTCATCGTCCACGTCTTGGGCACGGTCGTGTTCATGACGTGGATCCCCGCCGCGGCCTTCGCCGCCGTGCCGCGGAGCCTCGAGGAGGCCGCGCGGGACGCAGGAGCGTCGAAGCTGCGGGTCTTCTTCAGCGTCACGCTCCCCATGGCGCTCCCAGGAATCCTCGTGGCTGCGATCATGAGCTTCCTCGCCTCGTTCGACGAGGCGCAGGGCACGTATCTCGTGGGCGCGCCGGACTACATGACGATGCCCACGCAGATGTACAGCCTCGTGCTCAATTACCCCACGCAGGTGGCGGCAGTCTTCTCGATCCTGCTCGCCATCCCCTCCGTCGCGCTGCTCCTCGCCGCGCACAAGCACATCGTCGGCGGCCAGCTCGCCGAGGGCTTCCAGATCAAGTAGAGGCGCCATGACCAGCAACCCCACCCTCGCCCGCACTGCCTCGACCACCGGGGACGCCGCGGCCCGCGCGGATTTCGACGGCGCAGTTCCCCAGAGCGCGCCCCCCACCGGCGGCCTCGACATCACGGGCCTGACCAAGTCCCTCGGCGGGCGGACCATCATCGACAGCCTCGACATGGCGGTCCGACCGGGCGAGCTCGTCTCGCTCCTCGGCCCGTCAGGCTGCGGCAAGACGACGACGCTCCGCATGATCGCGGGCTTCCTCGCCCCGGACGCGGGCTCGATCCAGGTGGGCGGCCGCGAGGTCGTGCACCTCGGCCCCGAGCAGCGCCCGAGCGCCATGGTCTTCCAGAACTACGCACTGTGGCCGCACATGACCGTCGCGAAGAACGTGGGCTTCCCGCTCAAGCTGCGCAGGCCAAAGCCGTCCAAGGCGGTGATCGCCGAGCGCGTCGACGCGGCCCTCGAACTCGTCAACCTCCTCCACCACAGGGACTCGCGGCCCGCGCGCATCTCGGGCGGCGAGCAGCAGCGCACCGCGCTCGCCCGCGCGCTCGTGCAGGAGCCCGAGCTGCTCCTCCTCGACGAGCCGCTCAGCAACCTCGACGCGAAGCTGCGCGTCAAGGTCCGCGAGGACATCCGCGAGATCCAGCAGCGCCTCGGCATCACGACTCTCATCGTGACGCACGATCAGGAGGAGGCCATATCGATGTCGGACCGCATCGCGGTCATGAACCACGGGCGCATCGAGCAGTTCAGCACGCCCTCCGAGCTCTACGGCGCGCCGGCCACCGAGTTCGTCGCGACGTTCGTCGGGAGCCTCAACCGCCTCGAGGGACGCCTTGAAGGCGGCCGGATCGTCGAGGGCAGTGGCGTGCTCGGGATCCGGCCCGAGGACGTCGTGTTCGTCGAAGGTGGCGAGGGGAGCGCGGAGGATGGGTGGCTTCCCGCGACGGTCGAGCGCGTGGTCCCGCGCGGCCACTTCGCCGAGCTCACGGTGCGCCGCGAGGACGCCGTGCTGCGCAGCTTCGCGACAGGGCTGCCGCCCGCTGTCGGGTCCCGGGGCCGTGCCCGCATCGGGAACTGGCTCGAGTTCGAGGACGGCCGGCTCGTCCGGAAGGGATCGGCATGAACACGGCATCCGCGGAGGTCGCGCGCCAGGCATCCGGACCGGGGCCCCTGGCCGCCCCCCAGCGCACGGCCCAGCCCACGGCGCCACAGCTCACGGCGCACCGTGGGGACGTCGAGCGGTTCCGCGAGAACACGCTCGACGCCGTGCGCGCGGCCGTCGAGGCGGGCGCCGACTTCATCGAGATCGACGTCCACCTGACGCGGGACGGGCACGCCGTGCTCCTCCACGACCGGACGCTCGAGCGCCTGTGGGGGCTCGACTGGCCGGTCGCCGCGCTCGAGTGGCGCGAGGTCGCCGAGCTCGGCGGTGGGAGCGAGCGCATCCCGCTCCTCACGGACGCCCTCGCACTCGTGGCCGGGTCGTCGTCGACCGTTCTCATCGACCTCGAGGACCCGGAGTGCGCGGCGCCCGCAGTCGCTGCCGTGCGCGACTTCGGGCCCGCCGCGCCCGTCGCGTGGTGCGGGGACCTCGAGGCAATGCGCATTGTGCGGGCGCTCGACGCCGACGCGAGCGTGTGGCTTCCCTGGAACCGCCGCGACGTGCCGCCGGCGGAGCTCCTCGCCGAGTTGCAGCCCGACGTCGTCAACTCCGACTACCCCATGCTGAGCCGCGGGCTCGTCGACGCGGCCCACGCGGCCGGGCTCCGGGTCGCGTGCTGGACGGTCGACGACGAGGACGCGATGCGCTGGGTCCTCGCCCTCGGCGCCGACGCTGTGACGACGAACCGCCTGAGTGCCCTGCGCGCCGTGGTCGCGGAGGGGCCCGACGCGTGGGCCGCGGCACCCCGGCCCGCCCAGCTCGCGGGCGACGAGATTGCGGCGGCCATCGTCGTCGCCCACGAACTCGCCCACTGGGCCGTCGAGTACACGCGCGGCGCCGAGATCGGAACGGTCGGCGCGAAGGCGCATGCGGCGGACCACGTGACGGCGGTCGACCTCGCCGTCGAGCGGCACGTGCGCGACGTCATCGCGGAGCGCTTCCCCGGCCACCTCGTGGTGGGCGAGGAGCTCGGCGGCTCGGCCCAGCCCGGCGTCCCGACGTGGTACGTCGACCCCGTGGACGGCACCGCGAACCTCGCGAACGGCGTTCCGTGGACGGCGTTCTCGCTCGCCCTCGCGGTGGACCGCGAGCCGCTCGTCGCCGTCGTCGGCGACGTATGGCGCGGCCAGGTGTTCGCGGCCGTCTCGGGCTTCGGGGCCGAAGTCGACGGGCGTCGCCTCGACCTGCGGGCCGGCGCCGGGGACGTGCCCGAGGGCATCACCGGTACGGTCGTCGGCACCGAGCTCCTGGCCTACGAGCCGTGGCTCGGCCTCGACGAGTTCCTCGCCGGGCTTGGGGACCGCTTCTGCACGATGCGGATCATGGGGTCGAGCACGCTCACCCTCGCGGGCGTCGCGGCCGGCCGCGGCGCGGGGAGCGTCATCGAGCGGTTCAGCCCGATCGACCACCTCGCGGCCGTCCTCATCGTGCGCGAGGCAGGCGGCGTCCTGCTCGACGACGCGGGGCGCGAGACGCTCTGGCCGGACGGCGCGATCCTCGCCGCGCGGCCCGAGGCGGCGGCGGAGCTGTACGAGGTGTGGTCGGCGGCGCGAGGCGCCGCACAGGGCGCGGGGCAGGACACGCCGCGTGTGGGCTGAGCCCCCGCGGGACGGGAGCCTCTCGGCCGAGGTCGCGGCCTGGACGCGCCGCACGCGCTTCGAACTCGTCCGCCGCCTCCCGCTCCGCTTCCCGACGCACCACCCGCAGGGCATGGTGATCTGCGGCGGGAGGATCTTCCTCTCGACCGTCGAGCTCTTCGAGCGGCCCGCGCCGCTGCGGGGGCTCGATCCCGCACGCACCGGCGACCCGGCCGCGCGCACGCCGGGCCGCGGCCGCGGCCATGTGCTCGTCATCGAGCCGGACGGCACGCTCGTCGCGGACGTCCCCGTGGGCGAGGGCGACGCCTACCACCCCGGCGGGATCGACGCCGCCGGGGGAGCCGTGTGGGTTCCCGTCGCGGAGTACCGCGCCGAGAGCCGCAGCATCGTGTACACGCTCGATCCGACCACGCTCGCCGTCGAAGAACGCTTCGCCGTCCCCGACCACGTCTCGTGGCTCGCGGCCGATCCCGCCCACCGCGAGCTTCACGGCGCGAGCTGGGGCTCGCGGCAGTTCTTCCGTTGGGACCTGGGCCGCGGCGGGTCGGGCGACGGCGGTGAGGCGGGCGACGGCGGGCGCGAACCCGAGGCGTGGCGCAACCCGGGCGCGTTCGTTGACTTGCAGGACGCGCAGTACGACGGCGGAGGCCGCCTCATCGCGACGGGCATCGCCGAGCTGCCCGACGCGAGAGGCGAGGTTTTCGAGCTCGGCGGCATCGCCGTCGTCCGCCCGTCCGAACGCCGCATCGTGACCGAGGTGCCGGTCGCCGCATACAGCACTGCAGGACACACGATCACGCGCAACCCATTCGTGCTCACGCGCAGCGGCGGCGAGACGCTTCTGCACGTCGCCCCCGACGACGGCGACGATCCCGCCGGGACCGAGCTGCTCACGTATCGGGTCAGCTGACCCGCCCCGGCACCTGTCCCATCCCCGGCACCCGTCCTTCCCCGGCGCTCTGCGCGGGCGTCGGGGAAGGACGGGCTGCGTCAGCGGCTGAACACCCCCGAGAAGGTGTCGGTATTGCCGAACCTCGACCCGGCACCGCACGCGGTCGGCGGGAACGGCCGCTGCGGGGTCGTGTCCGTGCTCGCCGCCTCGGCGCTGTCCTCGCCCCAGTCGACGCCGCTCGATGTGTTGGCCGCCGTGCCGGACGGGGTCCGCAGGGCCGTGCGGTAGGCGTCCACGGCCTGGCAGTCGTCGCCGTTGCGCACGTCATTCCAGATGGGGTAGACGGCGCTGTTGCTCGCGACGGCGTAGTTGTAGTCGCCGATGAACTCGCTCACGAGGCTGTTCGCGCTCGACGCGCGGGCGTCCCCGCTCGCGCCGCGGTGCAGCACGGTGACCGGGCCGCTGAGGTCGCCGTTGAGGCCGACGACGACGCCCTCCATGGGCCGAGGCGCCTTCAGGTCGGTGTAGACGGCGTGGAACGCGTCGTATACCGCGTAGGCGTTCCGGCCGTCGGGGCTGATGGCCACGGCCGTAAAGTCGGGCCTGTCGCCCCGGGCCTGCACCGCCACCGGAGTCGACCAGCTGACGCCGCCGTTGCTCGACGTCTGCAGCAGCGACTCCTCATGGCCGAGGCCGTTCCGCGCGTCGCTCCAGCCGAGCAGGATCCGGTCGGTCGCCCCCTGGCCGGACGGCGCGCCGTTGGCGATGTCCACGCTCGGGAAGCTGTTGGTCCGCGCCCCGGCGAAGCCGTCGAACGTGAACCGGCCCGCGAGGGGGTCGAACACGCCCACGTCGGCCACGGCAGCGACCGGCCGCGGTGTGCTGTAGTGGCGGCCGCCGTCAGTGGAGACCGCCAGCATCTGCGCGCTCTGCGTCCCCATGGTGCCCTCGAAGAACAGGAAGACGTTGCCCTTGGAGTCGGTGCGGATCGTGGAGCCCTGGCGGCCGTTGTTGTGGGCGTTGTTATGTGAGGAACTCACCTGGACCGGCGCTGACCAGGTCGTGCCGCCGTCGTCCGAGAACGCGGCCATGATCGGCTCGGGCTCGGCGGGCGTGTGCGTGTTGTTGGCGGCCCGGAACGCGGTCCACGAGGCGTAGACGCGCCCGAAGTGGGGGCTTGAGGCGGCGTTGTCGACCCACAGGCTGCTCTTGTCGTCGAACAGCACGGGGTTGAGGCGGCCGCTGGCGATCGACGGCGAGCTCCAGGCGGCGTTGTCGCCGGCGATGGCTCCAACGACGTCGTCGGTGTGGGAGACGGCGACGGCCACGAAGTTCGTCGCGAGCGTGCCCGTCCCGGGGAAGTTCTCGGTCAGGTTCGCGTAGTAGTAGCGGCTTCCGTTGCTCCACGAGAAGCGGCCCTGGGCGTCTGGGCGCGGCCCGACGGCCAGAATCGGGTCGCCGTTGGAGACGAGGCCGGCCTCGAAGTAGTTGGGGAGCGTCCCGATCTTGCCTCCCGAGACGGCGGTGCCGCTTCGCGCGGAGAATCCCGTGTAGGTGGGTTGAGTCCACGAGGCGCCGTTGTCAGTCGAGAAGTAGACGCCGCTCAGGCCCACCCCGGGGGTGAAGGGGCAAGACCCTGAGCCGTTGGCGAGCTTCACGCAGGGCGCGAGGTCGAGTTCGTCGTTGACGCCGGCGATGAGCGTCCCCGAGATGGGGTCGCGGGCGATCGATGGCTCGTTCTGCTTGTTCTGCGGGAAGGGGATGGCGGGGCTGCCCGACGTGACGATGGCGTCGCCGGTGCCGATCGTGGGGGCCGAGCTGACGGCGGGTGCCGCGGTGAGCGCGATGGCCGACGCCGCGGCCAGCGCCAGAATGCCTCTGAACGCCGGGGAACGCCGGGAGTGGGGACGAATGGACATCGGGGGCTGCTCCTCAGGGGAACCGTGGCCGTGTCCTCGCGAGCGGACGACGGCGGGATGCCGCCAATGCCGGGCACGGCGGCTGGGTGCGGCCTCAAGCCAGCATCCCCAGCTGCACTGACGTCCGCCGCTTCGGCGTTGCGAGGCGCCGAACTGAGGCACTCCATGGCCCGCCGAGGGGTCAAGGACGGATCAAGGGTAGGCCGGTGCCTGTCCGAGCGACAACGACTCACGGTCCCGAATCGGCGGGCTCCACGACGGCAGATCCGTCACGAACCTCGCCACGGCCCGCGAACCGGTAAGTTAAGGACGTTGACATAGCAGCACGCATGCATGCTGCGGCGAACGCTGACGCACATCGTCGTCGCGGTCTGCTGACCTCCAGGGAGGCGCCACCCATGGCCACGATCATCTATACCCACACAGACGAGGCGCCCATGCTGGCGACTCACTCGTTCCTCCCGATCATCCAGGCCTACGCCTCGACGGCGGGCGTCGACGTGCAGACGCGCGACATCTCCCTCTCGGGCCGCATCATCGCCACGTTCGGCGACTACCTCACCGAGGAGCAGCGCACGTCGGACGCACTCGCCGAGCTCGGCGAGCTCGCGAAGCGTCCCGAGGCGAACATCATCAAGCTCCCGAACATCTCGGCGTCGATCCCGCAGCTCAAGGCCGCGATCGCCGAGCTCCAGTCGCAGGGCTACGACCTGCCCGACTACCCGGACAACCCGGCCTCCGACGAGGAGACGGACATCCGGTCGCGCTACGACAAGATCAAGGGCTCCGCCGTCAACCCCGTGCTGCGCGAAGGCAACTCGGACCGACGCGCGCCGCTCTCGGTCAAGAACTACGCGCGCAAGAACCCGCACTCGATGGGTGCGTGGTCCGCGGAGTCGAAGACCAACGTCGCGACCATGGCGGCCGGTGATTTCCGCCACAACGAGAAGTCCGTCGTGATCCCGAAGGACGATACCCTCGCGATCCAGCTCGTCCTCGAGGACGGCACGGTCAAGGACCTCAAGAAGGGCCTCAAGGTCCTCGCGGGCGAGGTCATCGACGGCACGTACCTGAGCGCGGCCGCGCTCGACGAGTTCCTCGCCGAGCAGGTGCGCCGCGCGAAGGAGGAGGGCGTCCTCTTCTCGGCCCACCTCAAGGCGACCATGATGAAGGTCTCGGACCCGATCATCTTCGGCCACGTCGTCAAGGCCTACTTCTCCGAGCTGTTCGCGACGTACGGCAAGCAGCTCGCCGCCGCGGGCCTCAGCCCGAACAACGGCCTCGCGTCGATCCTCAACGGCCTCGACGAGCTGCCCGAGGACGTCCGCGAGGGCGTGAAGGCGCTCGTCGCGAAGGGCCTCGCCGATGGCCCCGAGCTCGCGATGGTCAACTCGGACAAGGGCATCACGAACCTCCACGTCCCTTCGGACGTGATCGTCGACGCGTCGATGCCCGCGATGATCCGCCTCGGCGGCCACATGTGGGGCCCCGACGGCCAGGAGCATGACACGCTCGCGGTCCTCCCGGACTCCTCCTACTCGGGTGTCTACCAGGTCACCATCGACGACTGCCGCGCCAACGGCGCGTTCGACCCGACGACGATGGGCACCGTCCCGAACGTGGGTCTCATGGCCCAGGCAGCCGAGGAGTACGGCAGCCACGACAAGACGTTCGAGATCCCCGCTGCGGGCCGTGTCCAGGTTGTCGACGGCGCGGGCACCGTGCTTATCGAGCACGCCGTCGAGCAGGGCGACATCTGGCGCGCGTGCCAGACCAAGGATGTGCCGATCCGCGACTGGGTCAAGCTCGCCGTCACGCGCGCCCGTGCGTCGAAGACCCCCGCCGTCTTCTGGCTCGACGAGACCCGCGCGCACGACCGCAACCTCATCGAGAAGGTCCGCGAGTACCTCCAGGACCACGACACCGAGGGCCTCCAGATCGAGATCATGTCCCCCGAGGAGGCGACCGCGTTCTCGCTCGAGCGCATCCGCCGCGGCGAGGACACGATCTCCGTGACGGGCAACGTGCTCCGCGACTACCTCACGGACCTCTTCCCGATCCTCGAGCTCGGCACGAGCGCCAAGATGCTCTCGGTCGTCCCGCTCATCAACGGCGGCGGCCTCTTCGAGACGGGAGCGGGCGGCTCGGCGCCCAAGCACGTGCAGCAGCTCCTCGAGGAGGACTACCTCCGCTGGGACAGCCTCGGCGAATTCCTTGCGCTCGCGGTGAGCTTCGAGCACCTCGCAACGACGACGGGCAACGCCCGCGCCCAGGTCCTCGCCGACACGCTCGACCGTGCGACCGGCACGTTCCTCATCGAGAACAAGTCCCCGGGCCGCAGGCTCGGCACGATCGACAACCGAGGCAGCCACTACTACCTCGCGCGGTATTGGGCGAAGGAGCTCGCCGAGCAGACGGACGACGCCGGCCTGGCCGCCGCGTTCGCGCCCGTCGCCGAGGCGCTGGCCGCCCAGGAGGAGGCCATCGTGGGCGAGCTCGTCGGAGTCCAGGGCCACCCGGCCGACATCGGCGGGTACTACCGTCCCGACGAGGCGAAGACGTACGCCGTCATGCGCCCGTCGGCGACGCTCAACGGCATCGTCGACGGCCTGCGGGGCTAACTCCCGGCCTCCAAGCCGGCTTCACCCACCCAGCGGCGCCCCGCACCCCCCAAGAGGTGCGGGGCGCCGTCGTCTGTCACGCGCGTTTGACACGCCGTGACAAGTGCTGTCACGATTGAATTGAAGCTTCAAGTGTGCGTAGTGCACCGCTGCCGGCCGCAGCCGTCCCTGACCCCGACAGCAAGGTTCCCTCATGTCGTCCAGCATCCGACCGTTCCAGATCGACCTCGCCCGTTTCCTCCTCCGCGTCATCGTGGGCATCGTGTTCTTCGCCCACGGCTGGCAGAAGTTCTTCGCCTTCACGATCCCGGGAACGCAGGGGGCGTTCGCGAAGATGCACGTTCCGGCCGCTGAGCTGGCCGCCCCCGCGATGGCGAGCCTCGAGCTCGTGGGCGGCGCGCTCCTCGTCGTCGGGCTCCTCGCCCGCATCGCCGCAGGCCTCCTCGCGCTCGAGATGCTCGGCGCCGTCGTCCTCGTCCACGCCCGCTCGGGCCTGTTCGTGGACCAGGGCGGCATGGAGCTCGCGCTCCTCCTCGCCGCGGCCGCCGCGGCGATCGCCCTCATGGGCGCCGGGCGCTTCTCACTTGATCACGCGGTGTTCGGACGTCGTGGGGGGCGTCTCGCGGTGCTTGCCTAGGCTCCTCCTTCCTCGTCCGGCCTCGCCCGGCCGTCGTCCCCAACGTCATGCGTCGCGTCGCGGCGTGTCGCCGCGAAGCCTCGGCGTGTCGCGCCGTCGCGCGCGGCAAAGCTGGGGAGGACGGCGGGAGCGTTCGTCCAGCCCTCGGCACCCTCGGCACGCGCCGGGGGTGCCGGGCTTGGTGCGGCCCCCAGCGGCCGCACCAAGTCGCGTCGCAGCCCCTGGTTCAGGCTGCGCCCCCGGTGGGGTCACATGGGGTCGGGCCAGTCGCCGATGTTTCTCATGTCAGAGTCACCGCCTTTGCGGGCAGCCGCAGCGCGGCGATGCCGCCCTGGGCGAGCCCGATACCGATTCCGAGAAGGAGCGCGAGCGCCGCGAGGAGCAGCGCGAGCGCGAGTGGGGCTGTTGCGGCATCCGTGATGGACGCGCTCGGGCCTAGGCACGGCTGTCCGATGCCGGTTCCCTGCCCTGCTCCCGTTCCGCCGCCGGTCGAGCCGCCGGACCCAGCGCCGCCAGTCCCAGCGCCGTTGGGCGCAGTGCCGCCGGTCCCGGCGCCATTGAGTTCAGCGCCGCTGGAAAGCGTCCCGTTAGAGACCGAGCCCGTCGCGGGGTTTTCGCCGCTGCCTGAGCTGGCACCGGCAGCGCCGGATGCGGTCTCGGACGAGCCGGCACCGCCCGAGGACTCGTTGCTGGCGGGTGAACCGGCTTCGGTTCCGCCGCCGGCCTCAGCGGTTCCGACGTCGACCCCGGCTCCGGGGAGCGCACCGGCACCGGCCTCTGCCTCGGGACCCGGTGCCGCCGAGTTGAGCAGGACCGCCAGGTTCCCGTCAGGGGCGAGCCCCGAGCCCGGCAGGCCAAGGGTCAGCGCGCCCGAGGCTGGTACCGGCGCCATGACCTCGGCTGTGCCGACGGGAGCTGGAGCCGAGAGCCCAGACAGGTCCGGGAGCGCAGGCAGGCCTGGGAGCGCAGACAGGTCCGCGAGCCCTGGCAGGCCCGAGAGCCCAGACAGGTCCGGAAGCGAGACGGCCGCCAGGGCCGAGTCGCCGTTGTCCGTCGATCCCTGCACCGTGAGGATCGGCGTGGTGGGCACGGGCACCGACACGTCTGCCGATGCGGAACCGCCGTCGCTCGTCACCGCTTGTCCGGACACGAGCGGGCCGGAGCCCGTCGATGTCGGAGCCTGCAGCGAGGAGAGGTCGGGCAGGGTGACCACGGGGGCGGTGACTACGGGTACAGTCACCGCGGGCGCGGTGACCGGTGGGACCGTCACGGCCGGCGCGGGGAGCGCCGGAACCGCAGGAACAGGGAGCGACGGCGCAGTGGCGCCGCTTCCGATGCTCACCGGAACGACGAGCGTGAGGCTCGGCGCGGTGGCCGCAGATCCTGCGGAGGTCGTGGCGGATGTGGGGGCGGTGACGGTCACGATCGGGGCCGTGGTCACCGGCGGGCTATCGGCCTGTGCGGCCGCTTCGCCGAGGCCCAGAAGGCCGCCGGCGATGAGGGCGCCGAGGAGCACTCGGCGTATAAGGGTGTTCACAGTTTCGACTCCTGATGAGACGTGGTGGCGCCGTGACGGCGCGGGGACGAAGGCGTCTGCCGCTGAGGGCAGACTCGTCCCCTCTCAGTCGGGAGTGGATCCGGGATCGAACGCCGGAGAGGGCGGCACGAGGCCGCGGAGCCGCCGCGCTCGGCCGCTCACGAGCAACGGGAGGGCCACGAGCCATCCGGCCGCGAGCGTCGCGGCGCTAGGGCCGATTGAGCCCGCTCCGAAGCCTCCGGACCCGGAGGCAGGTACTTGTGGCACCACGAAGGGTTCGTCCGGGAGCTGCACCGGTGCGCCCGTCTCTGCGGCCAGCTGCGCCTCGGCGGCAACCGTGGTGGCCGCGAGCACGAACCATTGCGGTGCGACGCCGAACGCGGTGTCGGCAACCGGGATGTCAGGCGCCAACACAGGCAGGTCTACGGCCGGAGCGCTGTTGTCGGGCGCGGGTGCGGCGGGCGCCGGAGGCGTGGGGGCGGGCGGGGGGCCCAACGGGCTTGGAAGGGGCACAGGTGTCGAGACCGTTTGGCCCAGGGCTGTGCCGACCGTCGTCACGGCGCCGCCCAGGCTCGACGCCGCGTGATCGACCACGGGCGCGACCGGCGCGAGCGGACCCGTCAGGAGGGGAGCGACGGCGGGAGGAACGGATGCGACTCCCGAGGCGAGCGCCGTCGTCGTCGTCCCCACGGCGGAGGCCGCAGCCTTCTGGACGTCGGTCACCACGGCGGCTGCGGTGTCGACGGGCGCTGTGACCGTCTGGAGAACGGGCGACGGCGGTGTCCCCGGCCCAAGGCTCGAAGCCTCCGCGGCGGCGCCGCCCAGAAGCAGCCATGCGAGGCCGAGCCCTCCCGCGAGGCCGAGAAGGCGCAGGAACGTGAGGGCTCGAGCCCAAGTCGCTGGCGTCAACCGCACGTCCCACCTCCCAACTCAGGGCTGGGCTGTCACGCACGCAACGCGGCCATGGTAAGGCCGTCACATTTGCATACGCCAGATGCGGATTAGCGAAAGTTTCTGAGAGAGCCCTATCGGGACGCGCGCTCGTCGTTGGGATACCGCACGCCGAGCTGGCGCCGCACGCCGTCGAAGAGCCGCATCGTGCTGAGCGTGTGGGACCAGGGCATCGTCGGGCTCTCCAGGACGCCCTGCTGGACGCAGCGTGTCGCCTCGCGCAGCTCGTAGACGTAGCCGCGGCCCACGACGTCGAACTTCTCCGTGCGCGGCGGATCCCAGCCGCGCCGCACCACGAGGTCTCTCGGATTGTTGATGCTCCCGACCGTGGTCAGGACTCCCTCGGAGCCGGCCACGGTCGCGGCGCGGGGGCCGTGCGCGACGAGCGAGGACGTGAGCGTCGCGAGCTGGCCGCCGCCGTAGCCGAGGGCGAGGACGTTCTGCTCGTCCACTCCATCGGCATTGAGGCTGCCGAGGGCCGTGAGGGAATCGGGGAAGCCGAGCGTCCCGACGGCCCACAGGAGCGGGTACACCGTGAGGTCGAGGAGCGCCCCGCCACCCGATTCGACGGCCCAGATGCGGTTCGAGGGGTCTTTCGGCGCGGGGAAGCCGAGGTCCGCCGAGACCCACTGGACCTCGCCGATCTCTCCGGACTCGGCGATCTCGAACGCGCGCTGCATCGAGGGCAGGAACCTCGACCACACGGCCTCCATGAGGAAGACCCCACGCGCCTTCGCGAGCTCCACGAGCTCGTGCGCCTCGTGCGCGTTGACCGTGAACGCCTTCTCGACGAGGACGTGCTTCCCGGCCTCGATCACGGCCTTCGCAACCTCGTAGTGCTGGGCGTGCGGTGTCGCGACGTACACGATGTCCACGTCCGGATCCTGCGCGAGGGCCACGTAGCCGGGCACTCCGCCGTCGTCCGCGTAGTGCCGCCGGAAGCCGAACTCGCGCGCGAAGTCCGCCGCGCGCTCGACATCGCGCGAGCTCACCCCCTGGAGCGTCACGTCCTGGAGCATCGCGAGGTCCCGCACGACGGTGCGCGCGATCCCGCCGGTCGCCGCGACGCCCCACCGCACGGTCTTGCCGGTGGCCGCGAGCGGGTCCGTGTTGTCCTGGAGCGAGAGCCACGGGTGCTGGATGTGACGCGTCATACGGCCCATCCTTTCACGCGTCCGGTCCGGATTCCGGGCTTCTGGGGCTGAGCGCGCGCTCCCGTCCGCTCACGACGAACGACGGCGGCCGCCCCCTCGAGTGGGGACGGCCGCCGTGCTGCGGGTCGGGTCTGCCGACGCGACTAGGACGTGAGCTTGCTCAGCGTCGGATCGTTCGCGTAGGCGTCCTTGGCGTTCGCCTTCGTGACGATGACCGGCGGGAGGAGGAACGCGGGAACCACCTTGTTGCCGTTGTTGTAGGACTTGTCATCGTTCACGTCCGGCTTCTGGCCGGCCTGGAGCTTCTTGACCATGTCGATCGCCTTGGCCACGAGGTTGCGCGTGTCCTTGTTGATCGTCGAGTACTGCTCGCCCGCCATGATCGACTTGACCGACTCGACCTCGGAGTCCTGGCCCGTGACGACCGGGATCGGCTTGCCGGCGCTCTTGACGGACGTGAGGATGGCGCGGGCGAGGGTGTCGTTCGGCGAGAGCACGCCGTCGAGCGTCGTGCTGTTGTAGTTCGCGGCGAGGAGCGTGTCCATGCGCTTCTGGGCGTTCTCGGCCTTCCAGCCCTGCGTGACGACCTGGTCGAACGCCTTCTGGCCCGAGACGACCTTGAGCGTGCCGTCGTCGATCTTCGGCTGGAGGACGCTCATCGCGCCGTCGAAGAAGACCTTCGCGTTCGCGTCATCCGGGGAGCCCGCGAAGAGCTCGACGTTGTACGGGCCGTTCGGCTTCTTGGCCTGCATGCCCTGCAGGAGCGCCTGGCCCTGCAGGACGCCGACCTTGAAGTTGTCGTACGCGACGTAGTAGTCGACGGCGTCGGTGTTCTTGACGAGGCGGTCGTACGCGATGACGGTCGCGCCCGCGGCCTTGGCCTGGGCGAGCTGGGTGCCGAGCTGGGAGCCGTCGATCGCGCCGACGATGATGACCTTGGCGCCCTTCGTGACCATGGCGGAGATCTGGTTCTGCTGCTCGGTGACGCCGCCGTTGGCGAACTGGACGTCCGCGTTGAAGCCCGCGCTCTTGAGCCCGTCGTTGAACAGGCCCTCGGCGAGGACCCAGTTCTCGGAGGTCTTCTGGGGGAGGGCGACGCCGATGACGGAGTTCTGCGCGAACCCGGCCGCTGCGCCGCTCGACGCGCTGGACGAGCTTTCCGAGCGACCGCAGGCGGTCAGCGCCAATGCTGCGATGGCAGCGACTGCTGCTGCCTTTCCTGCCTTGCCAAACATTCGCATGGTGTTTCGCTTTCTGTGGTTTCCGGTGGGGAAATCTAATGGTGTGGGCGGGAAGGAAGAACGGCGGTCAGGCCTCCTTGGCCACGACCTCGCTCGTCTTCGTCGTCTCGTCGGGCTGGGCGGGGACGCCGCGGCCGCCGTTGCGCATGAGGAGGCCGATGATCGACTTCCGGCCCTGGGACTTGTTGTAGACGTCGAAGGCGACGGCGGCGAGGAGCACGAGGCCCTTGATGATCGCGGTGCGGTCGGCGCCGATGCCGAGGAGCTGGAGGCCGTTGTTGAGGACGGCCATGACGAGGCCACCGACGATCGAGCCGATGACGGTTCCCACGCCGCCGGTTACGGCGGCGCCGCCGATGAACACGGCCGCGATCGCGTCGAGCTCCCAGCCGGTGCCGTCGAACGGGCCCGACGCCGTCGAGCGGCCCACGAAGACCATGCCTGCGAGGGCGGCGAGGATGGCCATGTTCATCATGACGAGGAAGTTGATCTTCTTCGACTGGACGCCGGAGAGCTCGGCCGCGTGGCGATTGCCGCCCACGGCGTAGACGTGGCGGCCGATGATCGTCTTCGACGAGACGAAGCCGTACAGGAGCACAAGGACGCCGAGGATGAGGCCGGGGATCGGGAAGGACGTGCCGGGGCGGCCCGTCGCGAAGAGGTACGTCGCGTAGAGGATCGCCGCGCTGATGAGCACGAGCTTGGTCACGGTGACCCACATCTCGGGGACGTCGGCGCCGAGTGCCTTGGCCGAGGCGCGGCTGCGGAGCTCGAAGTAGACGACGGCGGCGGCGCCGATGAGCCCGATGAGGAGCGTGAGGTTGTTGTAGCCGGTGTCGGGGCCGATCTCGGGGAGGTAGCCCGCGCCGATGTACTGGAAGTCCGAGGGGACCGGCACGGTGTTGGACTGGCCGATGAACTGGTTGAGCCCGCGGAAGATGAGCATGCCGGCGAGGGTGACGATGAAGGCGGGGATGCCGATGTAGGCAACCCAGAAGCCCTGCCACACGCCGATGACCGCACCGATGACGAGGCCGAAGAGGATCCCGATCCACGTGGGCAGATGCCAGTCGCGCATCGTGATGGCGACGATGATGCCGACCGACGCGGCGATCGAGCCGACGGAGAGGTCGATGTGGCCCGCGATGATCACGAGGACCATGCCGATCGCGAGGATGAGGATGTAGGAGTTGCCGTTGAACAGGTTGATGACGTTGTCCGGCGTGAGGGTCAGCCCGCCGGTGAGGATCTGGAACAGGATGATCAGCGCGACGAGCGCGAAGATCATGCCGAACTGGCGGGTGTTCCCGCCGAAGAGCTTTTTGAGCGCGTCCATGGTCTTTCCTTGGCTCTCTTCCTGCTTCAGGCTGCGTTCTTGCGGGCTTGGGTCATGAGCTTCATAAGGCTTTCCTGCGTGGCCTCCTCCTTGTCGAGGACGCCCGTGATCGCTCCCTCGAAAATCGTGTAGATGCGGTCCGAGAGGCCGAGCAGCTCGGGCAGCTCCGAGGAGATGACGATGACTCCCTTGCCCTGGTTGGCGAGGCGCTGGATGATTCCGTAGATCTCGTACTTGGCGCCGACGTCGATGCCGCGCGTGGGCTCGTCGAGGATGAGGAGCTCGGGGTCGGTGAACATCCACTTCGCGAGGACGACCTTCTGCTGGTTGCCACCCGAGAGCTTCGCCACCCCCTCGTCGACGCTCGGGGTCTTGGTGCGGAGCGACTTCCGGTACTCCTCGGCCACCTGGTATTCGCGGTTCTCGTCGACGACGAGGCCTCGCGTGATCTTCTTGAGCGCGGCGGCGACGGTCGTCGACTTGATGTCGTCGAGCAGGTTCAGGCCCAGGGTCTTGCGGTCTTCGGTCACGTAGCCGAGGCCTGCGTCGATGGCCTGGGTGACGTTGTGCATCTTGACCTCCTTGCCGTGCATGAAGGTCCGGCCGCCGAGGAACTTCCCGTAGGAGTGGCCGAAGATCGAGCGTGCGAGTTCGGTGCGCCCGGCTCCCATGAGCCCCGCGAAGCCGACGATCTCGCCCTTGCGGACGAAGAAGTTCGACCCCTTGCACACGAGGCGGTCGGCGACCGTCGGGTGCTGCACCGTCCAGTCCTTGACCTCGAAGAGCACCTCGCCGATCGAAGGCGTGTGGTCGGGGAAGCGGGACTCGAGCGTGCGGCCCACCATGCCCTTGATGATGCGGTCCTCGTCCACGCCGTCAGCCTTGACGTCAAGCGTCTCGATCGACTTGCCGTCGCGGATGATCGTGATGGAGTCCGCGATCTGCTCGATCTCGTTGAGCTTGTGGGAAATGATGATCGACGTGATGCCGCGGCCCTTGAGCCCCAGGATGAGGTCGAGGAGGTGCTGCGAGTCGGTTTCGTTGAGCGCGGCGGTGGGCTCGTCGAGGATGAGGAGCTTGACCGACTTGTTGAGGGCCTTCGCGATCTCGACGAGCTGCTGCTTGCCGACGCCGATCTCCTTGATCGGGGTGTCCGGGTCCTCCGAGAGCCCGACGCGCGCCATGAGGTCCAGCGAACGACGCCGCGCCTCCTTCCAGTCGATGATCCCGCGCTTCGCGGGCTCGTTGCCGAGGAAGATGTTCTCCATGATCGAGAGCTCGGGGATGAGCGCGAGCTCCTGGTGGATGATCACGATGCCCGCGTGCTCGCTCGCGCGGATGTCCTTGAACTCCTGGACCTCGCTCTGGTAGACGATGTCGCCCGAGTAGGTTCCGTACGGGTAGACACCCGAGAGCACCTTCATGAGCGTGGACTTGCCCGCTCCGTTCTCGCCGCAGATCGCGTGGATCTCGCCGGCCTTGACGGTGAGATTGACGTCTGAGAGTGCTTTGACCCCCGGGAACTCTTTGGTGATGGATCGCATCTGCAGGATTGCAGGTTGGTCAGACATATGCCTTCGCCTCCTGGTCGAACCACGTTGTCCGGCCGTTCGCTGGGCGAGGCCGTCTGACAAATGAGTAAACAGTCTCGCCTAGCTTGTCGTCAAGGCTTTAACGCAATCGATACAATCGCGTCTACGCGTGATGCGAGATGTCCGCGTGCTGGAAGACGAGTGCGACGCCGCCGAGCACCTCCGCGCGGGCCCCGAGCGCGGACATCGCGACCGTCGTCGTCTGCCCGATGAGCGGCACGGCGTGCCGTCGGAGACCGCGCCGCACGGGGTCTAGCAGCAGGTCGCCGAGCTCCGCGAGCGGGCCGCCCACGACGATGACCTCGGGGTTGATGAGGTTCGCGACATTGCCGAGCGCACGGCCGACGGCGAGCCCGGCGTCATCGATCACGCGGAGCGTCGCGGGGTCGTGCGCGAGGGCTTGGTGCACGATGTCGTCGGGCGTGATCGGCTCCTGCCGCCCGCGGCTCAGGAGCTCGACCATCGTCGTCGTCGACGCGACCGTCTCGAGACATCCGCGGTTGCCGCAGCGGCACACGAGGCCGTGCTCGGCGATCGTCGCGTGCCCGATCTCGCCGGTCACGCCGACGTGCCCGTAGAACGGCTGGCCGTTGAGGATGAGGCCGGCGCCGATGCCCGAGCCGATCTTGACGAAGATGAGGTTCTCGACCGAGCCGTGCGGCCCCCACGTGACCTCGCTCAACGCGCCCAGATTGGCGTCGTTGTCGACGAACACGGGGAGGCCGAGCGTCTCCTCGAGATGGGTCAGGAGGTTGAAGCCCACCCACTCGGGCAGGATGGCCCCCTGGGCCACGGTGCCCGTCCTGTGGTCGATCGGGCCGGGGATGCCCGTGCCGACGCCGAGGATGTCCCGCCGGTCGATCCCGGCGTCCTCGAGCAGGCTGTCGAGGACGTCGACGGCGGCGGCGATCCCGACGTCCGCGCGGTGGCCGAGGGGGAGCGAGACGGTTTCCTCGGCGAGGATGTCGTAGGCGAGATTGGCGACGACGACGCGCAGGTGGCGTCGGCCGAAGTCGATGCCCACGGCCACGGCGCTGTTGCTGTTGAGCCGGACGCTGAGCGCCCTCCGGCCCGAGCTCGTCGTCGGCTCGGTGGCGACGATCGAGGCCTCTTGGAGTACCTTGACGATGTTCGAGACCGTGGCGGTCGAGAGACCGGTGGCGCGCGAGAGCTCGGCCTGGGTGGAGGGGCCGGCCATGAGCGCCTCCACGATGCGCTGCTCGTTGAGCCGCCTGAGCGCGGACTGCGAGCCCGGGTTGGTGGAGGCGCTCGCCGTCGAGCGCAGGGTGGACACCATGGGTCACAGCATGGTCCCGACCGTGCTTGCCGTCAAGAAGTGAACGCAAAAGTCCAAATTGTGGCGGAAAGACGTGGCTCGTCAGAGGCCCATTGGTCTTGGTTAGTCTTGGGCCATGGCACCAGTCATCGACTTCGGGGGCAAGCGCCCCGACATCCATCCGAGCGCCTTCGTCGCCCCGACCGCGAGCATCATCGGCGATGCGCATCTCGCCGAGCGGTCGAGCGCCTTCTACGGCGTGTCCGTGCGCGCGGACACGGCCACCATCGTCGTCGGCGCGGGCACCAACCTTCAGGACAACGTGGTGCTGCACGCCGATCCCGGCTTCCCCTGCACAGTGGGCGCGGGTGTCTCGATCGGGCACAACGCCGTCGTCCACGGGTGCACCGTCGAGGACAACGTGCTCGTCGGCATGAGCGCGACCATCATGAACGGGGCCGTCATCGGCGAGGGGTCGCTCGTGGCGGCGGGCGCCGTCGTCCTCGAAGGCACGGTCGTGCCGCCGCGCTCCCTCGTGGCCGGCGTGCCCGCGAAGGTGCGCCGCGAGCTCAGCGACGACGAGGTCCAGGGCGTGCACCGCAACGCCGCCCACTACGTGGACCTCGCGCGGGCCCACCGCAAGGCGATCGCCGCCCTCTGACGTCGGTTGCACCCGCGGCAGGTGCCCCTGACCGGGATCAGTCGAAGACGACCGTGCGGGCCCCATCGAGCAGCACCCGGTGCTCGGCGTGCCACTGGACGGCGCGGCACAGCGTCCGGCCCTCGACGTCGCGCCCCAGCCGGACGAACTGCTCCGGAGTCCGCGAATGGTCCACGCGGATGACTTCCTGCTCGATGATCGGCCCCTCGTCGAGCGCCGCCGTGACGTAGTGGGCCGTCGCGCCGATGATCTTGACGCCGCGCGCATGCGCCTGGTGGTACGGCTTCGCGCCCTTGAACGAGGGCAGGAACGAGTGGTGGATGTTGATCGCGCGGCCCTCGAGGGCGCGGCAGAGATCGTCGGAGAGGATCTGCATGTACCTCGCGAGCACGACGAGCTCGATCCCGTGCTCCTCGACAAGCGCGAGGAGCTTCGCCTCCGCCTCGGCCTTGGTCGCGGACGTGACAGGAAGGTGCACGAAGGGCACGCCGTAGAACTCGGCCATCGGCGCGAGGTCGGTGTGGTTCGAGACGATCACGGGGACCTCGATGGGGAGGGTGCCCGTGCGCTGCTGGAAGAGGAGGTCGTTGAGGGTGCGGCCGTCCTTCGAGCACATGATGAGCGTGCGGACCGGCTCGCCGTTCGTGTAGAGGCCGAGCTTCATGCCGAACGCGAGGGCCACGGGCGCGAGGGACGTCTCGAGTTCCGCCCGCGAGGCGTCCGTCTCGACCGTGACCCGCATGAAGAACGTCCCCGTCTCGGGGCTCTCGTACTGGCGAGACTCGGCGATGTTGCACCCCGCCTCGAGGAGCGCGCCCGAGACGGCGTGCACGATTCCCGGTCGGTCGGGGCAGGAGAGCGTCACGATGAAGGAGTTGCGTACCACGCCTTATAGGCTATGCGGTTTCGCGGACCTGTTCTGCCCTCTCCGGCGCGAGCGCCCGCAGCGCTGCGATCGCCGCGGCCCTCCCCGCCCTGGTCGCCCCGATGGTCGAGGCTGACGCGCCGTACCCGACGAGGAAGAGGCGCGGCTCGCGCACGACGGTCACGCCGTCGTCGGCCATGAGAACCCCGCCGCCCGGCTCGCGAAGGCGAAGCGGCGCGAGGTGGCCGAGCGACGCGCGGAAGCCGGTTGCCCACAGGATGGCGTCGAGCCGGAGCTCGGTGCCGTCGGCGAGGATCGCGCCGTCGGCCGTGATTCGCTCGAGGGGCCCCCGGGAGACGAGCACCCCGGCGTCGATTCCCGCGCGGTACTGCTCCGTGAGCGGCAGTCCCGTGGCGGCGACGACGCTGAGCGGCGGCAGGCCCGCGCGCGTGCGTTCGCCGACGCGCCGTTCGACGTCGATACCCCAATTCGCGTCGAACGGCGCCGTGCGGAACTCGGGCGGGCGGCGCGTGGACCAGAACGTTGTTGCGCCGGCGGCGTCGAGCTGGAGGAGGAACTGGAGGGCCGATGTCCCGCCGCCCACCACGAGCACGCGCTGCCCGCGGAACTTCTCGGCGCTCACGAAGTCGTGGGTGTGGAGCTGGCGCCCGCGGAAGAGCTCCTGCCCCCGGTAGTGCGGCCAGTGGGGCCGGTCCCACGTGCCGGTCGCGTTGATGACTGTTTCGGCGAGCCAAGACTGCCCATCGTCCGCGCGCACGAGGAGGGCGGCGCCGTCGTCCGCTTCGTTGTCTGCCCTGCTCACCGACGCAACCCGCGTGGGCCGCACGATGGGCAGCGCGAAGGTGCGCTCGTACTCGCCGTAGTAGCGGCCGACGACGGCGGAGCTCGGTTCGGCGGGGTCGGGTGCCTCGAGCGGGAGGCCGGGGAGGGGGTGGAGGCCGTGGGCGGCATCGAACGTGAGGGCGGCCCACCGATGGCGCCAGGCACCGCCGGGGCCGTCGTTGGCGTCGAGGACCACGAAGTCGTCCCACGGGCGCAGGCCTCTGCGCTGGAGCCAGTAGGCTGCGCTGAGCCCCGCCTGGCCGGCCCCGATCACTACCGCCTTGAGCGACTCCACGCTGCCTCCATTCCTTGACACGTCAACCACCTCGGTAACCATGAGCAACGCAAGAGTGTTCCCGCCCGCCCCGCGCTAGACTGAGTCCCGTCGCGACTGGCGTTGGGTGGGTCACCACCGGGAAGCGGCGCGTCTCTGCCGCGGTGGAAGTTACGGCTTTCGCCGGGCGTGGGGCACTGGGACACCGCGGGTCGTACGCCTGGGCCGGGGGTCGAGCATCACCGCGTCGTCATGCCCCGAAAGCAAGTTCCAGCCGGGGTGCGACGGCCGGTAGCCTGACCAGTAGCAGCCGAGCCCAACCCAGGAGATTCCCGTGACCACCACGAATCCCACCGTGTCCTCCGTCAGCAACCTCCCCCTCGCCGACGTCGATCCCGAGATCGCGGCAGTCCTCGAGCAGGAGCTGGGCCGCCAGCGCGGCACGCTCGAGATGATCGCGTCCGAGAACTTCGCGCCCCGCGCCGTCATGGAGGCGCAGGGTTCGGTCCTGACCAACAAGTACGCCGAGGGCTACCCCGGAAAGCGCTACTACGGCGGCTGCGAGTACGTGGACGTCGCCGAGAACCTCGCGATCGCCCGCGTCAAGGAGCTCTTCGGCGCCGAGTTTGCCAACGTCCAGCCGCACTCGGGCGCCCAGGCCAACGCCGCCGCCCTCTCCGCCCTCATCAACCCGGGGGACAAGATCCTGGGCCTCTCCCTCGCCCACGGCGGCCACCTCACGCACGGCATGAAGCTCAACTTCTCGGGCAAGCTGTACCAGGTCGCCGCGTACCAGGTCGAGCAGGACACGTTCCGCGTCGACATGGACAAGCTCCGCGAGCAGGCCCTTGCCGAGCGGCCCAACGTCATCATCGCGGGCTGGTCCGCGTACCCGCGCCACCTCGACTTCGCCGCGTTCCGCTCGATCGCGGACGAGGTCGGCGCGTTCCTCTGGACGGACATGGCGCACTTCGCGGGCCTCGTCGCCGCGGGCCTGCACCCGAGCCCGGTGCCGCACTCGCACGTCGTGACCTCGACCGTGCACAAGACCCTCGCGGGCCCCCGTTCGGGCGTGATCCTCGCGAAGGAGGAGTTCGGCAAGAAGCTCAACTCGAACGTCTTCCCGGGCCAGCAGGGCGGCCCGCTCATGCACGTCATCGCGGCGAAGGCCGTGGCGTTCAAGATCGCGGGCTCGGCGGAGTTCAAGGAGCGCCAGGAGCGCGTGCTCGAGGGTGCCCGCATCATCGCGGACCGCCTCAACCAAACGGACGTCGCGGATGCCGGCGTCTCGGTCCTCACGGGCGGCACCGACGTGCACCTCGTCCTCGTGGACCTCCGCAATTCGCAGCTCGACGGCCAGCAGGCCGAGGACCTCCTCCACGAGGTCGGCATCACGGTCAACCGCAACGCCGTGCCGTTCGACCCCCGCCCGCCCATGGTCACGTCCGGCCTCCGCATCGGCACGCCGGCGCTCGCGACGCGCGGCTTCGGCGCGAACGAGTTCACCGAGGTCGCGGACATCATCGCAACCGCGCTCAAGGGCGGGGCTGATCTCGAGTCGCTCCGCGCCCGCGTCGACAAGCTCGCCGCGGACTTCCCGCTCTACCCGGGCCACGAGGAGTGGTGAGCGCCCCGATGACCTCAACTGATTCCGGCCGCGCCACCATCCTCGACGGGCGCGCAGCCTCGGCCGCGATCAAGGCCGAGCTCACGGAGCGGGTCGCTGCCCTCAAGGCCAAGGGCGTCACGCCCGGCATCGCGACCGTGCTCGTGGGCGCCGACCCCGCCTCGCAGCTCTACGTCGGCATGAAGCACAAGCAGTCCGTCGCGATCGGGATGAACTCGATCCAGAAGGAGCTGCCCGCGGACGCGACGCAGGAGCAGGTCGAGGCCCTCATCGACGAGCTCAACGCGGACCCCACCTGTCACGGGTACATCGTGCAGCTCCCGCTGCCGAAGCACCTCGACACGGACGCGATCCTCGAGCGCATCGACCCGGCCAAGGACGCCGACGGCCTCCACCCGACGAACCTCGGCCGGCTTGTGCTCAACGTGAGCGGCACGATCGAGACGCCGCTTCCGTGCACTCCGCGGGGTGTCATCGAGCTCCTCGTGCGCAACGGCTACGACCTCAACGGCAAGCACGTCGTCGTCGTCGGGCGCGGCGTGACGATCGGCCGCCCGATGCCGCTCCTGCTCACGCGGCGTGAGATCAACGCGACGGTGACGATCACGCACACGGGCACGCAAGACCTCTCGGAGCACCTGCGCCGGGCAGACGTGATCGTCGCTGCGGCGGGCGTCAAGCACATCGTCAAGCCCGAGGATGTCAAGCCGGGTGCGGCGGTGCTCGACGTCGGCGTGACCCGCGAGGACGATCCGAACGGCGGCAGGTCGAAGGTCTACGGCGACGTCGATCCTCGCGTGGCTGACGTCGCGGGCTACATCTCGCCGAACCCCGGCGGCGTGGGCCCCATGACGGTGGCCCTCCTCATGACCAACGTGGTCGAGGCCGCCGAACGCGAGGCCGCGCGCGCCTGATCCCCATCGACTGTCCCCATCGGCTCACGAGGGACGAGCCTGGGGAGCCGATGGGGACATTCGTTTACTTGAGCTGCCCCCGGATCTCGCCTCCCGGCCACATGTGCGTGTGGACGTTCACGTAGTAGGCGTCCGGGTCGGCGGAGATGGCCGACAGCAAGTCGGCGCTCGCCGTGGTGCACGCGCTGACGGACCAGCTGGTTCCGGACCCGGGCGTGAGCGGGATGACGATCGGCCCGGGCACGTTGCGGGGCGCGACGTGGACGTGGGCGCCGATCGCGGGCTCGGTCAGGTCGCGAACCTGGAGCGTGTAGCAGAACTCGGTTCCGTTGATCGTGTAGGTGAAGAAGCCGGATGCCGGGCTCGTCGAGCCGGTGGTCTCCTGCTCGGAGTTGAGCGGGATCGCCGGGACACCTCCGGGGTTGGCGAGCGCGGCGGGAATGCTCGTCAACGTCAGCGCAGCGACTGCCGCCGCGACGGCCTTCCACCGGGAAATGCGCCTGCTCATGGGATCCTCCTTGCTGGGGTGTGACACAAATCACGCTACGCTCGGCGCTATCGGGCAACAATGCGCGGCGAAGCCCTCTGAGGCGCGCGGAATGCTCCCTGCGGAGTAGCCCTGGCTGCGCCGAGCGGGCGACGCCGCAGCCCGCCCAGGCGCGTAGGCTCGCCTCATGCGGGCATCGGGCGAGGATCACGCGGGACACCGCGCGACGTGGCCCGCGCCCGGACCCTGGTCCGGCGGATGGCGGCCGCGCCGCGCGCCATGGTCGCTGCGGGTAGCGGCCGCCGTCGTCCTCGCTCTCATCCAGATCGTCGGAACCCATGTCGCGGCCCTCCGCCAGCCCGAGGCGCGGCCCCTTGACGCCCTCGCCGTCATCCTCCTCGCCGCGGGCCCCGGGCTCTTGCTCCTCCTCCGCCTCTGGCCCGGCCCGGCGGCGACGGCGATCGTCGCCGTCACCCTCGGATACTTCGCGCTCGGGTACCCGTGGGGCCCGATCCTCGTCTCGCCAGTGCTCGCGCTCGTCTGGGCGACGGCGGCGCGCGCGCGCCGGTGGACGTGGACCGTGGGCGGTGCGCTCGTCGTGGCCGCCGGAGCGGTCGCGATCGCGAGCGGGGAGTGGATCCGTGCTGCAGCGGTCGCGGCGTGGACCGTCGTCGTCCTCCTCGTCGGCGAGGGCCTCCGCGTCCGGCGGGAGCGCGTGGCCGAGCGGCGCCGAGAGTGGGAGGCGCGGCGGCGCGAGGCGCGCGACCAGGAGCGGCTCGAGCTTGCGCGTGACATCCACGACGTCGTCGCGCATTCGCTCTCCCTCATCAACGTGCGGGCGAGCGTGGCGCTGCATCTCGCGGACCGCCGGCCCGAGGAGCTCCGCCCCGCGCTCGAGGCGATCAAGGAGGCGAGCCACGAGGCGCTCGGCGAGGTCCGCGAGCTGCTCGGCGTCCTCCGCCAGGACGTCCCCGTGACCCCCGGCGAGCCGCTCGAACGCATTCCGTCCCTCGTCGAGGACGCCCGCGGCTTGGGCCTCGAGGCGACGCTCGACGTACGGCTCGACCCGCCGCCGTCGCCCGCCCTCCAGCGGGTCGCCTACCGCGTGGTGCAGGAGGCGCTCACGAACGCCGTGCGGCACGCGGGCGCGCACCGCGTCTCGGTGCGGCTCGCGCGCGAGGGCGGCAGCGTCGTCGTCGACATCCACGACGACGGCGCGGGGCTGCGCGGGGCCGCGCCGGGTTCTGGGCTCCGCGGCATGCGTGAGCGAGTCGAGGCCGCCGGCGGCAGGCTCGAGCTAGCGGACGACGGCGGGCTGCACGTCCGCGCGGAGCTCCCCGAGGCACGCCAGGCCGGGGGAGGGGTCGCGTGATCCGGATCCTCATCGCCGACGATCAGGCCCTCCTCCGTGCGGGCTTCCGGGCCCTCCTCGACGCCGAGCCGGACATGGAGGTTGTGGGGGAGGCCGGAACGGGTGCCGAGGCCGTCGCGGAGGCGGCGCGGCTTGTGCCGGATGTCGTCCTCATGGACATTCGTATGCCCGGGGGAGACGGCCTCGAGGCCACGCGGACGATCCTCGCCTCGCGCCCCGAGGGCGTGCGCGTCATCATCCTGACGACGTTCGAGCTCGACGAGTACGTCACGGGCGCCATCCGGGCGGGCGCGAGCGGCTTCCTCGTGAAGGACACCGAGCCGGACGAGCTCGTCCGCGCGGTCCGATCGGTGCATGAGGGCGATGCGATGCTGTCGCCGTCGGTCACGCGGCGCCTCCTTGAGCGCCTCGCGGCCGAGCAGCGGCCATCGCACGCATCGCAGCCCACCGACGTCGGCCTCCTCACCGAGCGGGAGCGCGAGGTAGTCGCGCTCGTCGGGCATGGGCTCAACAATGCGGAGATCGCCGAGCGGCTCTTCATCACGCCGCTGACGGCCAAGACGCACGTCTCGCGGGCCATGACGAAGCTCGGCCTGCGCGACCGTGCCCAGCTCGTCGTCCTCGCGTACGAATCCGGCCTCGTCCGCCCGGGCTGGCTCGGCTGAACTCGCCTGTCCCGGTGCGCGGGGTGCTCGGCCGGGCGCGCAGGGAGTGCGCCGGGGTGTTCCCGGCAGAGTAGACGGGCTGGGTCAAGTCACTCCGGCCGGCGGACGCGCGGGCGGGCTCCGCCGCGAAGACTGGAATCACGGCTGAAGGCCAGCCGAAGAGACCCAAGGGGGCATCCCATGACTGCACTCTCCGTCGCGGCGGACACCGTCGCGTGGCCCGGAATCTGGTTCGGGCCGTGGTTCCTGCTCATCCCGCTGTTCTGGCTCCTCGTCGTCGTCCTCTTCTTCGTGTTCGCGCGCCGCCTCTGGTGGCGTCGGCCGTGGGGCGAATTCAGGGGCGCCGGCGCGGAGGGAGTGCTCCGCGAGCGGTACGCGCGGGGCGAGATCGACGAGTCCGAGTACCTTCAGCGCCTCGAGGTGCTGCGCGCCGAGCAGCGCCGCTGACCGGGCCGTCCGAGGGCCACGTCCGCGCGGACCGCGGGGCGTGGTCCTCGGTCGTGTCCAGAGCCCGGCTGCGAAACCTTCGCGACGGGATCGTTATGAAAGAGGCGTTGCAGAAAGGCGCCCACATCCCTTCCGTGCGACTGTGCTCTCGACTAGTGTGCGATGAGTGTCACATCAAGCACCAGACAGCTCTGGGGGGATCGCGGTGGCCGGGGTGCGAGCGATGCGCCGACGGGTGATCAGCGCACGCGACCTCGTCAAGACGTACGGGGACTTCAACGCCGTCGACGGCATCAGCTTCGACGTTCCGGCCGGCGAGTCATTCGGGCTGCTCGGCCCCAACGGCGCCGGGAAATCCACGACGATGCGGATGATCGGCGGCGTCACCCAGCGCACGTCGGGGCACCTCGACATCATGGGCCTCGACCCCGAGCACCAGGGCCCGGAAGTCCGCGCCCACCTCGGGGTCGTGCCCCAGCAGGACAACCTCGACGAAGAGCTCCGGGTCCGGGACAACCTCCTCGTGTACGGCCGCTACTTCGGACTTCCCCGCGCCTACCTCGAGCAGCGCGCCGACGAGCTCCTCGAGTTCGCCCAGCTCGAAGACAAGGCCAAGGCCCGCGTCGATTCGCTCTCGGGCGGCATGAAGCGGCGCCTCACGATCGCGCGCTCCCTCATCAACGAGCCCAAGATCCTCCTCCTCGACGAGCCGACCACGGGCCTCGACCCCCAGGCCCGCCACGTCCTGTGGGACCGGCTGTTCCGGCTCAAGGAACAGGGCGTCACTCTCGTCCTCACGACGCACTACATGGACGAGGCCGAACAGCTGTGCGACCGGCTCATCGTCGTGGACAAGGGCAAGATCATGGCGGAGGGCTCCCCGGCCGCGCTCATCCGCGAGCACTCGAGCCGCGAGGTGCTCGAGGTGCGCTTCGGCACGGACCGCAATGCCGCCGTCGTGCCCCGCCTGGAAGGGGTGGGGGAGCGGGTCGAGGCGCTCCCCGACCGGATTCTGGTCTACGCGGACGACGGCGAAGCGGCCCTTGAGCAGATCCGGAACCGTGGGCTGCACCCCCTGACCTCCCTCGTCCGGCGTGCGTCGCTCGAGGACGTCTTCCTCCGGCTGACGGGACGGTCGCTCATTGACTGAGGTCCGGCCCGAGCGGCTGCAGGCCCACGCCCCGGAGGTCTCGGCGGCCAAGGCGCGGCGTTGGGGCTCGTTCTACTTCATGGAGCACATGCTCCGGGGCATGCGCGCGTATCTCGTCACGATCGTGGTCACGAGCGTCGGCAACCCGCTCCTGTACCTGTTCTCGATGGGCGTCGGGCTCGCGACGATCGTGGACCGCAGCCAATCGGCGCATTTTGGGGGCATCGGGTATCTCGCCTTCGCGGCCCCGGCGCTCCTCGTCTCGAGCGCGGTCATGACGTGCGCGAACGAGATGATGTTCCCCGTCATGGACGGCTTCAAGTGGCGCCGCATCTACTACGGGCCGCACGTCACGCCCCTCGTCCCGGGCCAGCTTGCGACCGGGCACGTCATGGCCGTCAGCGTGCGCCTCCTCGTGCAGTGCACGGTGTTCTTCCTCATCATGCTCGCGTTCCGCGCCACGACGAGCCCCACGGCCTGGCTGCTCATCCCCGTGGGCGTCCTTGCGGGCATGGCGTTCGGAGCGCCCCTCATGGCCTATGCCGCGAGCATCCAGAAGGAGAATTTCCAGTTCTCCATGATCCAGCGGTTCGTCATCATGCCGCTCTTCCTGTTCTCGGGGACGTTCTATCCGCTCGAGGCCATGCCGTCTGCGATGCAGTGGATCGGATGGATCTCGCCGCTGTGGCACGGCAACCAGCTCGGGCGGCTAGTCTCGATCGGGGTGAGCGAGCCGGCGTGGCTCGTGGCCATCCACGTCGCGTACCTCGCGATTCTCGTGGTGCTGGGGATCGTCCTGGCCCGCCGCAGCTACACGAGGCGGATGGACGCATGAAGGCCCTGACCGACGACGACTACGTCCTCTCGGCGGACGAGCGCCCGCTCGGCGCGCTCTATTCGCGCAACGCGCGCTCCGTGATCGAGCGCGGCTTCCGCGTGATCCGGAGCCAGAACTGGGTCATCCTCGTCTCGGGCTTCTTCGAGCCCGTCTTCTACCTGCTGTCGATGGGCGTGGGGCTCGGGAGCCTCGTGGGCGCCGTGGACGGGCCCGGCGGGGCGCAGATCAGCTATGCGGCCTACATCGCGCCGGCGCTGCTCGCAGTTTCGGCGATGAACGGGGCGATCTATGACTCCACGTGGAACATCTTCTTCAAGATGCACTTCGGAAAGCTCTACCAGAGCATGCTCTACACGTCTCTCGGGCCCTTCGACATCGCGGTCGGCGAGATCTCGATGGCGCTCTTCCGAGGCTTCCTCTACGCGTTGGGATTCACGGGAGTCATGGGACTCATGGGCCTCATCACGACGCCGTGGGCCCTCCTGCTCATCCCGACGTCCGTCATGGTGGCCTTCGGCTTCGCGAGCTTCGGCATGGCGATCACGAGCTATATGAAGACGTTCCAGCAGATGGACATCATCACGTTCGTCATGCTGCCGATGTTCCTGTTCTCCGCCACGTTCTACCCGCTCAGCGTCTACCCCGCACCCGTCCAGTGGATCGTCGAGGCCTTCCCCCTCTGGCACGGCGTCGAGCTCATGCGCCAGATCAGCATCGGCGCGTTCAGCCCGGCCACGCTCGTGCATCTCGCGTACTACCTCGTGATGATCGCCGTCGGCCTCGCGTTCACGACGCGTCGCCTCCGCGCGCTCTTCCTCCGCTGACGGGGCCGGGGCCGCGCTGAGGCACCCGACGCGTCTGGGAGAATGGGAGCCATGCAGTCCCTCGGCTCCCAGAACCCCACCCCGGCGCGCTCGGGGATCCGCGTCGGCGCGCTTGGCCTGTCCGTGCTCGTCCTCGCGTTCCTCGTCGCCGTGATCTTCGCCGCGAACCGGAACGAGGTCATCGGCTGGATCGTGGCGGTGATCTCGCTCGGCTGGCTGCTGTTCGCCGTCTTCGTCTTCACGACGGTGCGCGGCGCGGGCCGCAAGGCGCGAGAGCGCTTCGAGGAAGCCGCGAGGCAGTTCGGCGGGCGGGCGCCGTCGATGTCCTCGGGCGGCGCGAGCGAGGCCCGCACGGTCGACGAGGCGCGTGATCTCAAGCTCGACCACTCGTTCAAGATCATCCAGGTGCAGGAGCGCGTGGTCCGCGAGAATCTCGGGAAGGATCCCGACCAGGTGGCCCGCGCCCTCGAGACGATCCAGATCACCGCAGCCAATGCGCGGGACATGCTCCGCCCCGACGGCGGGGAGCCGGTCTCGGGGACGGTCGTCGACGAAGGGTAGAGTGTCAAAGTGACCCTCGAAGCTGCCACCACAGCCGCCGCCACAGCTGGGGCGTACGCCCCCAAGAACGGGGCGCTGCGCATCGCGACCGTCAACGTCAACGGGCTGCGCGCCGCATGGCGCAAAGGGATGCCGGAATGGCTCGAGCCTCGCGACCTCGACATCCTCTGCCTCCAGGAGGTCCGTGCGCCCGACGACGTGGTGAACGAGGCCTTCGACGGCTGGTTCGTGCTCCATGCCGAGGCCGAGGCGAAGGGACGCGCAGGCGTCGCGATCGTGTCCCGCAAGGAGCCGACGGCAACCCGGATCGGCATCGGCGACGACTACTTCGCAACCGCGGGCCGCTGGGTCGAGGCGGATTTCGCGCTCGACGGCGGCAAGCAGCTCACGGTCGTGAGCGCCTACGTGCATTCGGGCGAGGTCGATACGCCCAAGCAGGTCGACAAGTACCGCTTCCTCGACGTCATGATCAAGCGCCTCCCGGAGCTCTCGCAGGAGAGCGACTACGCGCTCGTCGTGGGGGACCTCAACGTGGGCCACACGCCGTTCGACATCCGCAACTGGAAGGCGAACCAGAAGCGCGCGGGGTTCCTCCCCGAGGAGCGTGCCTACTTCGACCGCTTCTTCGGCGAGGAGATCGGGTGGAAAGACGTCCACCGCGATCTCTCCGGCCCCATGGACGGCCCGTATACCTGGTGGTCGCAGCGCGGCCGCGCGTTCGACAACGACACCGGGTGGCGCATCGACTACCAGATGGCGACGCCGTCGCTCGCCGCGGTGGCGAAGAACGCCGTCGTGGACCGGGCCACCGCGTGGGACACCCGGTTCTCGGACCACGCGCCGCTTGTGATCGACTACCAGCTTTAGACCTCGGGAAGACCCCTCGACATGACTGACTCCACTCCGGCGTCGAACGCCCCCGCGGGACGCCAGCGCCTCCTTTCGGGCATGCAGCCCTCCGGCGATTCGCTCCACCTCGGGAACTATCTGGGCGCCCTCGTCAACTGGGTCAAGCTCCAGGACCAGTACGACTGCTACTACTTCATCCCGGACCTCCACGCCATCACGGTCCCGCACGACCCCGCTGAGCTGCGGCACCGCACGCGGCTCACGGCCGCGCAGTACCTCGCGGGCGGGATCGACCTCGAGAGGTCGACGCTCTTCGTGCAGTCGCACGTCCCCGAGCACGCGCAGCTCGCGTGGGTGCTCATGTGCCTCACGGGCTTTGGCGAGGCATCCCGCATGACGCAGTTCAAGGACAAGACGGCCCGCCACGGGCAGGACGCCGCGAGCGCGGGGCTGTTCACCTACCCGATGCTCATGGCCTCGGACATCCTCCTGTACAAGCCCTACGGCGTGCCCGTGGGAGAGGACCAGCGGCAGCATCTCGAGCTCGCGCGCACGCTCGCCCACCGCTTCAACACGAGGTTCGGGGAGACGTTCGTGGTTCCCGAGCCGCTTATCCCGCCGACGTCGGCCAAGATCTACGATCTGCAGAACCCGATGTCCAAGATGTCGAAGTCCGCGGAGTCGCCGAACGGCCTCATCAACCTCCTCGACGATCCGAAGGTCACGGCCAAGCGGATCAAGTCGGCCGTGACCGACACCGAGACGGTCATCCGCTTCGACCGCGAGTCGAAGCCGGGCGTCTCGAACCTCCTCACGATCCTTTCAACGATCACGGGCCGGAGCATCGACGACCTCGTCGCGTCCTACGAAGGCAAGATGTACGGCCATCTCAAGGTCGACGTCGCCGAGACCGTGGTCGACGCGCTCGCGCCGGTCAAGGCCCGCACCGAAGAGCTCCTCGAGGATCCCGCCGAGCTCGACCGGCTCCTCGCGGTCGGCGCCGCGAAGGCGCGAGAGATCGCGTCCGAGACGCTCGCGGACGTGTACCGGAAGGTGGGCTTCCTGCCCGCCATGGCCCCGGCCGCGGCGTCCGTCTGAGGCCATGACGGAGACCAGGTCTGAGGAGCTCGGGGCTCAGGACGGTCACTCGCCCCTCGTCGGCGTCATCCTCGGCTTCCCGGATGACGTCGCCGAGGAACTGCGCGGCTGGCGGGCTTCGTTCGGCGATCCCAAGGCGCAGATGATCCCCGCCCACATCACGCTCGTGACGACCACGGCGACCGACGATTGGGATGCGGCCATCGACCACGTGCGCGGCATCGCGTCCCGCCAGGTCCCCTTCCGCGTGACGATCGCGGGGACTGGCTCGTTCCGCCCGGTCTCCGACGTCGTGTTCCTCAACGTGGCCGAGGGCTTCGACGAGTGCGTGCGCCTCCACGGCGAGCTACAGCAGGGACCGCTCGAGCGGGAGCTTCCCTTCCCGTACCACCCGCACGTGACGGTGGCCCACGACGTCGAGTCGGAACGGCTCGACGCGGCCGAGGAAGCCCTCAAGAACTACAGCACCACTTTCACCGTGGCTAGCATGGGCCTATACGAGCACGATGCCGATGGCCTCTGGCAACTACGGGAAGAGCTGGGTTTTGGCGGAATCGCGACGACGCAGGACGGATCAGGGGAACACGGCGCCTGAGCAGCCGCGGCCCACGGAGCTCGTCAAGCTCAAGGTCAGCGTGCTCCGCGAGCGGCAGGCCTGGGGCCGTGCGCGCAGGTCCGGGGGTGGCCAGCTCAAGAGCCTTCTGGCCCTGGTGAAGTGGCAGCTCGCGCGCCTCAACGCGTTCCGGCCCATGCGGGTGTGGCAGTACTACAACCTCCAGCACGGCCCGCTCATGAGCGCGGGCATCGGCTTCAACATGTTCTTCTCGATCTTGGGCCTCCTCGCGACGGGCTTCTCCATCGCCGGCCTCGTCCTCGCGGGCCAGCCCGTGCTCGTGGACCGGATCGTCCAGAGCGTCGCCCAGTCCGCACCGGGGCTCCTCAAGGTGGACGGGCAGGATGGCCTCGCCGATCCCAAGGCGCTCCTCAACCCCGAGGGCCTCGGCGTCACGGCGATCATCGCCGCTGTCGTCACGGTCTTCACATCGCTCGGCTGGATCACGAGCCTCCGGGATGGTCTGCGCGGAATCCTCGCGCTCCCTCCGCTCAGGGTCAACGCGATCGTCCAGCGCCTCCGCGACGCCGGCACGCTCGTCCTGCTCGGCATCGCGCTTGTGCTGACGTCGGCCGTGAGCATCCTCTTCACTGCCGCCCTCGGCTTCATCGCCGATCTCCTGCACCTCGACAAGGGGACGGTCGCCCCGGTCGGCTGGCTCATCGGCGTCGTCGTGCCGCTCCTGCTCAACTGGCTCACGGCGTTCATCATGTTCCGCCTCGCAGGCGGCCTGAGGCTCGCCCGGCGCGCCATGGTCGAGGGCACGTTCATCGCGGGGCTCGGCACGTCGATCCTGCAGATCTTCAGCAGTCAGCTCCTCGCGAAGGCGGGTGCCAACCCCCTTCTCGCGCCGTTCGCGATCATCATCGGGCTCCTTATCTGGTTCAACCTCATGAGCCAGGTCTATCTCGCGTCCGCGGCCTGGTCCGCGATCCGCGAGGCGGATGCCGGGGTGCAGGCCAGGCGGCGCGCCGCTTCGTTCAGGCGTGCCCGGGCCGCTCGGCGGCCTTCTCGCGCGCTGGCCGCCGCGCGGCCCCGCGCGGGTGAGTCTGCCGTGAGCCTGCGCCCCGTTTCCGTCGCGCCAACGGACGACGGCGCCCGCGCGCCCCATGCGGCCGATTCGACTGCCGTCGTGCCACCCCCGGAAGCCGGTTCCGCCGTCGACCGTGCAGGAGATGCGGGCGGCGGGGAACTCAGGCGCCCGCGAGGACGCGCACGCCGTCGCCCCTGGCCTCTTGAGCTGATCCGGGCGATCGGCCTCGGCGCCCGGGGATAGCCCGAGAGAACCTCGTCGCGGCGCGCATGGACCTTGCGCATCAGCGCGAAGGGGGCGCCGCTTTGAGCGGCGCCCCCTTCGTGGGTTTCTTGAGAGTCCGTGCAGGTCAGACTCTGCAGATCAGAACTGGCGGGCGAGGATCGCCTGCTTGACCTCCGCGATGGCCTTCGTCACCTGGATGCCGCGCGGGCACGCCTCCGAGCAGTTGAAGGTCGTGCGGCAGCGCCAAACGCCCTCCTTGTCGTTGAGGATCTCAAGGCGGAGATCCCCGGCGTCGTCGCGCGAGTCGAAGATGAAGCGGTGCGCGTTCACGATCGCCGCCGGGCCGAAGTACTGGCCGTCCGTCCAGAACACCGGGCAGGAAGACGTGCACGCGGCGCACAGGATGCACTTCGTCGTGTCGTCGAACCGCTCGCGGTCCTCGGCGGACTGGAGGCGTTCCTTCGTGGGCTCGTGCCCCTTCGTGATGAGGAAGGGCATGATCTCGCGGTAGGACTGGAAGAACGGCTCCATGTCCACGATGAGGTCCTTCTCCACCGGGAGGCCCTTGATGGGCTCGACCGTGATGGGCTTGGACGTGTCGAGGTCCTTGAGGAGCGTCTTGCACGCGAGGCGGTTGCGCCCGTTGATTCGCATGGCGTCCGAGCCGCACACGCCGTGCGCGCACGAGCGGCGGAACGAGAGCGAGCCGTCGATGTCCCACTTGGCCTTGTGGAGGGCGTCGAGGACGCGGTCCGTGCCGTACATCGTGAGCTTGAACTCGTCCCAGTGCGACTCGTCCGAGACCTCGGGGTTGTAGCGGCGAACCTTGAGGGTGATGTCGAACGTGGGGATCGTGCCCCCGCCGCCCATGCTCGCAGGCAGCTCGACCTTCGATGCGGGCTCTGCTGTTGACGCGCTCATCAGTACTTACGCTCCATCGGCTCGTAACGGGTGAAGACGACCGGCTTCGTGCCGAAGCGGATGCCCTTGATGCCCTCGGTCTCCGCGTCGGGATCGCGGTAGAGCATCGAGTGCTTCATGAAATTGACGTCGTCACGGTCCGGGAAGTCCTCGCGGTAGTGGCCTCCGCGGGACTCCTTGCGGTGGAGGGCCGCGACGGTCATGACCTCGGCGAGATCCAGGAGGAACCCTAGCTCGACGGCCTCGAGGAGATCGAGGTTGAAGCGCTTGCCCTTGTCCTGGATGCTGATGTTCTTGTACCGCTCGCGCAGCTTCTCGATGTCCGCGAGGGCCGCGGCGATCGAGTCTGCGGTGCGGAACACCTGCATGTTCGCGTCCATGGTCTCCTGGAGATCCGCGCGGATCGACGCGATCCGCTCGGTGCCCGAGGAGTTGCGGACGGCGTCGAGCAGCGCGACCGTGCCCGCGGCCGGGTCTTCGGGGAGCTCCACGAATTCGGCGGTCTTGGCGTATTCCGCTGCGGCGATGCCGGAGCGCTTGCCGAAGACGTTGATGTCGAGGAGCGAGTTCGTGCCGAGGCGGTTCGAGCCGTGCACGGAGACGCACGCGACCTCGCCCGCGGCGTAGAGCCCGGGAACGATCGTCTCGTTGTCCTGGAGGACCTCGCCCTTGATGTTCGTCGGCACCCCGCCCATCGCGTAGTGCGCGGTCGGGTAGACCGGGACAGGCTCGGTGTACGGCTCGACGCCGAGGTACGTGCGGGCGAACTCGGTGATGTCCGGGAGCTTCGCGTCGATGTGCGCGGGCTCGAGGTGGGTCAGATCGAGCAGCACGTAGTCCTTGTTCGGACCGGCGCCGCGGCCCTCGCGGACTTCGTTGGCCATCGAGCGGGCCACAATGTCACGCGGTGCCAGGTCCTTGATCGTCGGTGCGTAGCGCTCCATGAAGCGCTCGCCCTCCGAGTTGCGCAGGATCGCGCCCTCGCCACGGGCGGCCTCCGAGAGGAGGATGCCGAGGCCGGCCAGGCCGGTCGGGTGGAACTGGAAGAACTCCATGTCCTCGAGCGGGAGGCCGCGGCGGAACGCGATCCCCATGCCGTCGCCCGTGAGGGTGTGGGCGTTCGACGTCGTCTTGAAGACCTTGCCCGCGCCGCCCGTGGCGAACACGACGGCCTTCGCCTGGAAGACGTGCAGCTCGCCCGAGGCGAGGTCGTAGCTCACGACGCCGGCGACGCGCTTCTGCTGGTACGGCGTCCCGTCCTCGCGGACGGCGTCCTCCTCGACGATGAGGAGGTCGAGGACGTAGTACTCGTTGTAGAACTCGACGTTGTGCTTGACGCAGTTCTGGTAGAGCGTCTGGAGGATCATGTGGCCCGTGCGGTCCGCGGCGTAGCACGCGCGGCGGACGGGCGCCTTGCCATGGTCACGCGTGTGGCCGCCGAAACGGCGCTGGTCGATGCGCCCCTCGGGTGTGCGGTTGAACGGGAGGCCCATCTTCTCGAGGTCGAGGACCGCGTCGATGGCTTCCTTGGCCATGACCTCCGCGGCGTCCTGGTCGACGAGGTAGTCGCCGCCCTTGACGGTGTCGAAGGTGTGCCACTCCCAGTTGTCCTCCTCGACGTTCGCGAGGGCGGCGCACATTCCGCCCTGGGCCGCGCCGGTGTGGGAACGGGTGGGGTACAGCTTGGTCAGCACCGCGGTGCGCGCGCGCTGGCCGGACTCGATGGCCGCGCGCATGCCGGCGCCGCCGGCACCCACAATCACCACGTCATACTTGTGGACCTGCATACTCGATGCTTCTCTCTCTCGCGAGGCTGCGACGTCGTTCTCATGAGGGGACGGCGCCGCGCGAACTGTCGGCTACGGCTTGGGGCAGAAGTCGGCGACGGTGGGGACGCCGTTGATGACGGGGCACGGGTCGAACGTGAAGATCACGAGCGTGCCGAGGATGACGATCGCAGCCGCTGCCGCATAGAGGACGACGAGGAGCCAGAAGCGCACGCCGCTGCGCTCGGCGTAGTCGTTGACGATCGTCCGGACGCCGTTCGTGCCGTGGAGCATCGCGAGCCACAGCATCGCGAGGTCCCACCACTGCCAGAATGGGCTCGCCCACTTGCCGGCCACGAAGCCGAAGTCGATCGCGTGCACGCCGTCGCCGAGCATGAGGTTGACGAACAGGTGCCCGAAGATCAGCACGACAAGGACGATGCCCGAAAGGCGCATGAAGAGCCATGCCGCCATCTCGAACCCGCCCCTGGCGCCGCTGCCGTGGCGGGTGTACTTCGGGGCAACCCGTCCGGTGTCGGAGGTGCTGCGCGGGAAACGGAGGTCAGAAGAGGTGCTCATCGCGGTCAGCCTCCGAACACGATCGAGAGATGGCGGATGGCGAAGGCCGCGAAGACGACCGCCCAGACTCCGAGGACCGTCCAGAGCATCTGGCGCTGGTACTTCGGGCCGTTCTTCCAGAAGTCGACGGCGATGATGCGGAGGCCGTTGAAGGCGTGGAAGAGAATTGCCGCGACGAGGGCTGTCTCGCCGAGCCCCATGAGCGGGTTCTTGTATTCGCCGATCACGGCGTTGTAGGCGTCAGGGGACACACGCACCAATGAGGTGTCCAGCACATGCACCAACAAGAAGAAGAAGATCACGACACCGGTAATACGGTGCCCGACCCAGGACCACATGCCTTCACGGCCGCGGTACAGGGTGCCAGCTGGTTTCGTCGGCACTGATAAACCTCCCTGCGAGCATCGATGCGGGCGCTCACCGGGCGATGGCGAAGGCACCGATGCAGAAGGCGCCCGTCCCTGCTGGCGGGCGCTTACTCTGTCGAGCTCCAGCCTAAATCTAGGCTTCGCTCACAGCTTATTCAATTTGCCTGCCGTTCCCGCGCAGGCGAAGTGGCGATTATCACAGTCGCCACGGAGACATTGCATCTGGTCTCGGTCCGTGGTCGGCCCGCTCCATTACAGTAGGGGCGATGAGCATTGATTCCCTGCCTGTTCCCGAGGCGCGCCGCGACGACGCACTCGACCGCTTTGTCGCGGTCATTCCCGCGGGAGGGGTCGGCACGAGGCTGTGGCCGCTCTCGCGCGCGGCCGCGCCCAAGTTCCTTCACGATCTGACGGGCTCGGGGAGCACGCTCATCCGTGCGACGTATGACCGTCTCTCTCCCCTCGCGAAGGGTCGCTTCCTCGTCGTCACCGGGCAGGCGCACCGCGCGGCCGTGTGCCGCCAGATCCCGGAACTCGATTCTGCCGATCTCGTGCTTGAGAGCGAGCCCAAGGACTCCGCCGCGGCGATCGGCCTTGCGGCGGCCATCCTCCACCGCCGCAATCCCGCAACGATCATGGGCTCGTTCGCGGCGGACCAGGTCATCAGCCCCGACGACGTCTTCCAGGCGGCCGTCCTCGAGGCGATCCACACGGCCGCATCCGGCGATCGCGGCAAGATTGTGACGATCGGCATCCAGCCCACGCACCCCTCGACGGGCTTCGGCTACATCCGCGGCGGGCAAGAGCTCGACGTCGACGGCGCGCCGAGCGCGCGCGAGGTCGTCGAGTTCGTGGAGAAGCCGAGCCTCGAGGTCGCGGAAAAGTACCTTGCCTCGGGCGAGTACCTCTGGAACGCGGGCATGTTCGTCGCGCCCGTCGCGCTCATGCTCGATCATCTCGCGGCGAACCAGCCCGCGCTCCACGCAGGGCTGACCGAGATCGCCGCGGCGTGGGACACCCCGCAGCGGGACGAGGTCGCCGCGCGCGTGTGGCCGGGCCTTCCCAAGATCGCGATCGACTACGCCGTCGCCGAGCCTGCCGCGGCCGCGGGGGATGTCGCCGTCGTGCCGGGCGCCTTCCGATGGGACGACGTCGGCGACTTCGCCGCCATCGGCCGGCTCAACAGCGCGCGCGAAGGCGACGCCGTCACGGTCATGGGCGAGGGCGCCCGCGTGTTCACCGAGGATGCGAGCGGCATCGTCGTCTCGGACACGAAGCGCGTCATCGCCCTCATCGGCATCGAGGACGTCGTGATCGTCGATACCCCCGACGCCCTCCTCGTGACGACGAAGGAACACGCGCAGCGGGTCAAGGGAGCGGTTGACGCCCTCAAGGCCAGCGGCGAGACCGACGTGCTCTGAGCCCCTCGCTGCATCTTCCCGGCGCGCCGGTCCGTAACGCGACGGAACGGTGAACGTCTGGGGAAATCGCGTGGCGCTAGAGTGATCTGGTGCGCAATTACACCACCGAGGCGGATCCGACGCCGCTTGTCGGCCCCCGACTCGACACGCTTCTTCCGGAGCTCATCGCCTTCCGCCGGGACCTTCACGCGCACCCCGAATTGAGCTTCCAGGAATTCCGCACCACGGACAAGATCGTCGAGCGGCTCGAAGCCGCCGGGCTCGCGCCGAAGCGCCTTGAGGGCACCGGCGTCGTCGTGGACATCGGCGAGGGCCCCATTGCGACGGCGCTGCGCGGCGACATCGACGCGCTGCCGATCATCGAGGAGACGGGGCTCCCGTTCGCGTCCCTCAACCACGGCGTGACCCATGCGTGCGGCCACGACGTCCACACCGCATGCGCCCTCGGCGCCGCGCTCGTGCTCGCGGAGCAGCACCGCGAGGCGCCGCTCGGCGCGACCGTGCGCATCATCTTCCAGCCGGCCGAGGAGACGATGCCGGGCGGCGCCCTCTCGTGCATCGACCAGGGCGTGCTCTCGGGCGTGCCGCGCATCATGGCCCTCCACTGCGATCCCCGGATCGAGGTCGGCCGGATCGGCACGCGCATCGGCTCGATCACCTCGGCGTCGGACACCATCCGGATCGAGCTGCAGGGACGCGGCGGGCATACGTCGCGGCCGCACCTCACCGAAGACCTCGTCTTCGCCCTTTCGCAGATCGCGATCAACGTCCCGGCGGTCCTCTCGCGCCGCGTCGACGTGCGCAGTGGCGTCTCGATGGTGTGGGGGCACATCTCGGCGGGCGCGGCACCCAACGCGATTCCCGCCGTCGGCCATCTTTCGGGGACCATGCGCTGCCTCGACCGGGACGCGTGGCACAGCGCGGGCGAGCTGCTCGACGAGGTGGTCGAGCAGGTGGCCGCGCCGTATGGCGTCGACGTGCGGCTCGAGCACACGCGCGGCGTGCCGCCCGTGGTCAACTCGGAGCACGAGACGGCGCTCATCGAGGCGGCCGCCCGCGCCGAGCTCGGCGAGGACGCCGTGGTGCTCACGCCGCAGTCCATGGGAGGCGAGGACTTCGCGTGGTTCCTCGCGGAGGTCCCCGGCTCGATGTTCCGCCTCGGAACCCACGTGCCCGGGGGAGAGGAGTACGATCTCCACCGCGGCGATCTCGTCGTGGACGAGGCCGCGGTTTCCTGCGGCGTCCGCGTGCTGGCAGCAGCGGCGTTGAGGAGCATTCGGCACTGAGCGACGTGCGCGGAAACCGTACCGGCGGGTAACGAATAGCGAACAATGCCCTCACGTTCGGGCCGTGCCCTGTCTGAAAGTGATGTTTCCAACTATCGTTCTCGTGTACCGTGCGGCCTGCGGTACCGCCCGCGCCCTGTGACTGGCCGGGCGTCGCTCGCGCTTCTGTGGAGGAACACGTGACCTCACTTCGTGACCGGCTTGCTACACGCAGCCTTGCCGGCGTCGCCGCGCTCGGTGCTTCGGCACTCATCCTGAGCGCGTGCGGTGCCCCGCCCCCCTCGAGCGGATCCTCCGGCGGAACGTCGGGAGCCAACTCGAGCTATCTCGGCTGCATGGTCTCCGACTCGGGAGGCTTCGATGACAAGTCCTTCAACCAGTCGGGCTACGAGGGCCTCCAGGCAGCCGTCAAGGATCTCGGCATCCAGGAAAAGCACGTCCAGTCGAAGGCGGACACGGACTACGATCCGAACCTTCGCTCGATGGTCCAGGCGGGCTGCAAGCTCACCGTGACGGTCGGCTTCCTGCTCGGCGATGCGACGAAGAACATCGCGACGGCAAACCCCAACAGCCACTTCGCGATCATCGACTACAACGACCCGAGCTTCCCGAAGAACGTCAAGCCCATCGTGTATGACACGGCGCAGGCGGCGTTCCTCGCGGGCTACCTCGCGGCGGGCGTGTCGAAGACGGGCAAGGTCGCGACTTTCGGCGGCCTCAAGCTCCCGACCGTGACGATCTTCATGGACGGCTTCGCAGACGGCGTGAAGTATTACAACCAGAAGAAGGGCAAGAACGTCCAGGTCCTCGGCTGGGACAAGGAGAAGCAGGACGGCGTGTTCGTCGGCGACTTCAAGTCGATCGACAAGGGCAAGGTCCTCTCGCAGGGCTTCCTCCAGCAGGGCGCGGACATCATCCTGCCCGTCGCGGGCCCCGTCGGCTCGGGCGCCGGCTCGGCGATCCTCGACGCCAAGAAAGCCGGGACGGACGCGAAGCTCATCTGGGTCGACTCGGACGGGTACCTCACGGCGCCTGACTACAAGTCGGTCCTCCTGACCTCGGTCCAGAAGACCATGACCAAGGCCGTCGAGACCGTCCTTCAGGACGACTCGCAGGGCAAGTTCGATCCGAAGCCGTACATCGGCACCCTCGCGAACGGCGGTGTGGCCCTCGCGCCGTACCACGATCTCGATTCGGCCGTGCCCTCGGATCTCAAGGGCGAAGTGGACCAGCTCAAGCAGGACATCATCTCGGGCGCGGTCAAGGTCACCTCGACCTCAAGCCCGGTTTCGCAGTAGCCTCGCGGCCGGAACCCGCCTCGGGGGAACCCGAGCGTCCGCGGAGTACTCTGGCCTCTAGGCACGCAGGTGCGCGCCGTCCGTCCCTTCCGGGCGGGCGGCGTCGCCTTGTCCCGCCGTCCCTGCCCAGCAAAGGGGTTCAGCCTCACATGGAATTCGAACGATGAAACTCGAGCTGCGAGGCATCACCAAGCGCTTCGGCTCTCTCGTCGCCAACGACCACATTGACCTCATGGTCGAGGACTCCCAGGTCCATTGCCTCCTGGGGGAGAACGGCGCGGGGAAGTCGACTCTTATGAACGTTCTGTACGGGCTCTATGAGCCGAGCGAGGGCGAGATTCTTGTCGATGGCAAGCCCGTCGTCTTCCGCGGGCCGTCGGACGCGATGGCGGCGGGGATCGGCATGGTGCATCAGCACTTCATGCTCGTGCCCGTCTTCACGGTGGCGGAGAACGTCGCGCTCGGAGCCGAGTCGACGAGGGCCGCAGGATTCCTCGACCTGGACGCGACGCGCGCGAGGATCCGGGAGATCTCCGCGCGCTACGGCTTCGACGTCGATCCGGACGCACTCGTCGAGGATCTTCCCGTCGGCGTGCAGCAGCGCGTCGAGATCATCAAGGCGCTCGTCCGCAACGCGAAGATCCTCATCCTCGATGAGCCGACCGCCGTCCTCACCCCTCAGGAGACGGACGAACTCCTCGACATCATCGCCGAGCTCAAGGCCGCGGGGACGTCGATCATCTTCATCTCCCACAAGCTCCGCGAGGTCAAGGCCGTCGCGGACGTCATCACGGTCATCCGGCGCGGCAAGGTCGTGGGCGACGCCCCGCCATCGGCCGCTCCCGCGGAGCTCGCCTCGATGATGGTGGGCCGCCCCGTGAGCCTGACCCTGAACAAGGCGGCCGCCGAGCCCCAGGAGACGACGTTCTCCGTGCGCGATCTCACGGTTGCGGCGGTCAACGGGCAGAAGGTCGTGGACGGCGTGAGCTTCGACATCGCCCAGGGCGAGATCCTCGCCGTCGCGGGCGTGCAGGGCAACGGCCAGACCGAGCTCACCGAGGCGATCCTGGGCCTCCGCAGGCATACGACCACGGGCTCGGTCTCCCTCGACGGAAACGAACTGCTCGGCCGCCCGGTCAAGGACGTCCTGGGCGCGGGCGTTGGCTTCGTGCCGGAGGACCGGACGCATGACGGCCTCGTCGGGACGTTCACGGTCGCCGAGAACCTCGTGCTCGACCTGTACGACCGCGCGCCCTTCGCCCGCGGCCTCGGCATGCGCCCTTCCCGGATCGCCGCGCAGGCCGAAGAGAAGATCGCGGAGTTCGACATCCGCACACCGTCCGCTGACGCCGCGGCGGCGACGCTCTCGGGCGGCAACCAGCAGAAGGTCGTCATGGCGCGCGAGCTCTCGCGGCCGCTCCGGCTCTTCATCGCGTCCCAGCCGACGCGCGGCGTCGACGTGGGCTCGATCGAGTTCCTGCACCGCCGCATCATCGCGGAGCGCGACCACGGCACTCCCGTCATGATCGTCTCCACCGAACTCGACGAGATCATGGAGCTCGCCGACCGCATCGCGGTGCTGTACCGCGGGCGGCTCATGGGCATCGTCCCGGGCGGCACCTCGCGGGACATGCTGGGCCTCATGATGGCGGGCATGACCGCCGAAGAGGCCGCTGACCACGGGAACCCGGCTTCGGAAAGCAGCGCGGCGGACGACGACGGCGCCCCCTCCGCGGGAGCCCCCGCCGAGGCGAGTCCCCGGCACCGCGCGGTCGGAGAGCCGGCCGCCTCCGACGGCGGAACGGACGACGGCAGGCCCAGCGACGACGGCGCCGCACGCGACGGCAGGCTCAGCGACGACGGCGCCGCACGCGACGGCAGGACAGGAGAGGTCCATGGCTGAGGCCCAGCAGGTACCCGAAACCGCCCAGGCCCCGCTGCCGACCGGGCCGGCGCAGCCCCTCGAGGGGCCGCCCGCGGGCGTGAGCCTCCTGCGCCGCATCGCGACTGGGACACCGATGGTCTCGTTCCTCTCGGTCGTCCTCGCGATCGTCATCGGCGGCATCCTCATGGCGGTCACCAACCCCAAGGTCGCTGCCGCGTCCAGCTACTTCTTCGCTCGGCCCTCGGACACGATCGCCGAGATCTTCCGCCCCTACGCGGCGCTCGTCCAGGGCTCGATCTACAACTGGCAGGGCGCCGACCTTGCTGCGCAGCTCTACCCGCTCGCGGAGACGCTCACGGTCTCGACCCCGCTCATCTTCGCGGGCCTCGGCGTCGCGCTCGCGTTCCGCGCGGGGCTCTTCAACATCGGAGCCCAGGGCCAGCTCATCTTCGGGGCGCTCTTCGGCGCGTACGTGGGCTTCACGTGGCACCTGCCGATCGGCCTCCACCTGCTCCTCGTCATCGTCGCGGGCATCGTCGGCGGTGGCATCTGGGGCGGGATCGTGGGCTTCCTCAAGGCCCGCACCGGTGCCCACGAGGTCATCGTGACGATCATGTTCAACTACGTCGCGAGCTTCCTCCTCCTGTTCCTCCTCACGGTCCCCGCGTTCCAGCGCAAGGGCTCTACCAACCCGATCTCGCCGTTCCTCGATGAATCCGCGCTCTTCCCGCTTCTCCTCGGGCCGCAGTTCCGGCTCCACGCGGGCTTCATCCTCGCGGTCCTCGTGACGTGGGGAGTGTGGTGGATCCTCAACCGCTCGACGATCGGCTTCGAGTTCCGCGCGGTCGGCGCGAACCCGAATGCGGCCCGTACCGCGGGCGTCAACGTGGCCCGCGCAACCGTGCTCGTCATGGCGTTCGCGGGTGCTCTCGCCGGGCTCTCGGGCATCGCGCAGGTCTCGGGAACCGAGAAGTACCTTTCCGCGGGGGTCGCGGCGTCGATCGGCTTCGATGCCATCACCGTGGCGCTCCTCGGCCGCTCGACACCGTGGGGCACGTTCTTCGCGGGCCTGCTGTTCGGTGCATTCCGCGCGGGCGGCGTGTCGATGCAGGCCGTGACACAGACGCCGATCGACATCGTCCTCGTCATCCAGTCGCTCATCGTCCTGTTCATCGCGGCGCCGCCGCTCGTCCGGGCGGTGTTCGGCCTCAATCCCCGCAAGCCGCCGAAGCGCACGGCCGGGGCGGCGGTCAAGAGCGGAGCGTCGCTATGAGTACGACCACAGCAGTATCGGCATCCGACGAGGTCCAGGTGACCCCGGTCATCGTGAGCTGGAAGGCGCCGATCGGCCTCGGGATCCTCGCGGTGCTCGGGACCATCATGTTCGGCGTGCTCGCCGGCTCGAAGAGTGCGTCGTTCGGGCTCGTCGACACGGGCCGCGAGGCCTCGGGCGTCGCGGCGTGGCTCGCGTTCGCCGTGGCGCTCCTGGCCGCCGCGTGGTTCGCCTACGTCTGGGTGAGGGAACGCCGCTCGGGGGGCTCGCCGTCGTCGTGGGTCGTGCCCGCGCTCGTGGCGGCCGTCGTCGTCCTCGTGCTCGCGGTCCTCGGGGTGGCTGGGATCACCGTCATCACGGTGAGCGCGGTGGTCGTCGGGTGGATGGCGTCGCTCGTCCTGCTCGGCGTCGCGGCGTGGTCGGCGTGGCTCGCTCCGCGCGGACGCAAGCTCCCGACGTGGGGCGTTGCGGCGTTCGCAGTCGCGTTCGTGGTGGGCTTCCTCGTATGGATCGTGGCCGGCGGGCGTGATGCGACGCCTTATATTTCGCTCGCGGGGCTCCTCGCCGGGGCCGTCACGCTCGCGGTTCCCCTCGTGTTCGGGTCGCTCTCCGGGGTGCTGTGCGAGCGGTCCGGCATCGTGAACATCGCGATCGAGGGGCAGCTCCTCATGGGCGCGTTCAGCGCCGCCGTCGCCGCGACGATGACCGGGAGCGTCTACGCGGGCCTCATCGCGGCAGCCGTCGCCGGCGCGCTCGTCTCGCTCGTGCTCGCCGTCGTGAGCATCAAGTACCTCGTGAACCAGATCATCGTCGGCGTCGTCCTCAACGTCCTCGTGGTGGGTCTCACCAACTTCCTGTTCTCGACGCTGCTCACCGCCAACCCCGACGGGCTCAACAAGCCCCCGCACCTCGGGAGCATCGAGATCCCCGTGCTTGCGGACGTCCCGGTCATCGGGCCGATCCTGTTCCGCCAGTCGCTCGTGGGCTACCTCATGTACATCGCCGTGATCGTCGTCTATGTGGGGCTGTTCCACACGCGCTGGGGCCTCCGCGTCCGGGCGGTGGGGGAGCACCCCCAGGCCGCGGACACGCTCGGCGTCAACGTCAACCGCACGCGGTTCTGGAACACAATCCTCGGCGGCGCCGTCGCGGGCGTCGGCGGCTCGTTCTTCACGCTCGTCGCGGTGGACGCGTTCAGCAAGGAGATGTCCGCGGGCCGCGGCTACATCGCCCTTGCCGCGCTCATCTTCGGCCGCTGGAACCCGATCGGCGCGTTCCTCGCCTCGCTCCTCTTCGGCTTCGCGGACAACCTCCAGAGCGTCATCACGATCATCGGCTCGCCGGTCCCGAGCCAGTTCATGGCCATGCTCCCGTACGTCGTGACCGTGTTCGCCGTCGCCGGCCTGGTGGGCCGCTCGCGTCCGCCCGCCATGGAAGGCATCCCGTATGTCAAGGGCTGACGCCGTGCGAGGCGGAGCCGCGGACGACGTCGACTGGGAGTCGCTCGCGCGGCTCGCCGCCCAGGCGATGGGCAAGGCGTACGCGCCGTATTCTCGCTTCCCCGTCGGCGCGGCGGCGCTCCTCGACGACGGGCGCATTGTCACGGGCTGCAACGTCGAGAACGCGTCCTACGGCCTCACGCTGTGCGCCGAATGCACGCTCGTCGGCCAGATCCAGCTCACGGGAGGCGGCCGCATCCGGGCGTTTGCGTGCGTCGACGGCAACGGCGATCCGCTCATGCCGTGCGGCCGATGCCGCCAGCTGCTCTACGAATTCCGCGCGCCGGACATGCAGCTCATGACGACGCGCGGAGTCCGGAGCATGGACGAGGTGCTGCCCGACGCGTTCGGGCCGGAGAACCTCGAAACCGCCTGAAGGCGCCGCACCGACCGAAGGGACCATCATGACCGCCGCTGAATCCTTCGACGCCGTGGACGTGATCCGCGCGAAGCGCGATCGCCGCGATCTGAGCGACGCCCAGATCGACTGGGTCGTGGACGCGTACACGCGAGGCGTCGTCGCCGACGAGCAGATGGCCGCGCTGGCCATGGCGATCCTCCTCAACGGCATGACGCATCGCGAGACCGCGCGCTGGACGTCCGCCATGATCGCGTCGGGGGAGCGGCTCGACTTCTCCGGGCTCCGCCGTTCCGACGGGCGCGGGCTGCCGACGGCGGACAAGCATTCGACGGGCGGGGTCGGAGACAAGATCACGCTGCCGCTCGCGCCGCTTGTCGCCGTGTACGGGGTCGCGGTGCCGCAGCTCTCGGGGCGCGGCCTCGGCCACACGGGCGGCACGCTCGACAAGCTCGAGTCGATTCCCGGCTGGCGGGCTTCCCTCACGAACGAGGAGATGATGGCCCAGCTCGGGGACGTGGGCGCCGTCATCTGCGCCGCGGGGAGCGGCCTCGCGCCCGCGGACAAGAAGCTGTACGCGCTGCGGGACGTGACCGGAACGGTCGAGGCCATCCCGCTCATCGCGTCGTCGATCATGTCCAAGAAGATCGCCGAGGGCACCGGTTCGCTCGTCCTCGATGTCAAGGTCGGCTCGGGCGCGTTCATGAAGGACGCCGCGCAGGCCCGCGAGCTTGCCGAGACCATGGTCGCGCTGGGCAAGGACGCGGGCGTCAACACCGTTGCGCTCCTGACGAACATGGCGACCCCGCTCGGCCTCACCGCGGGCAACGCGATCGAGGTCGAGGAGTCGGTCGAGGTCCTCGCGGGCGGCGGCCCCGAGGACGTCGTGGAGCTCACGGTCCGCCTCGCCGAGGAGATGCTCGAGTGCGCGGGAGTGCACGACGCCGATCCGCGCCAAGCGCTGCGGGACGGCCGGGCGATGGACGTCTGGAGGCGCATGATCGCGGCCCAGGGCGGGGACCCCGATGCCGCGCTTCCGGTCGCGAAGGAGTCTGAGACGGTGTACGCCCCTGCGGACGGCGTGCTCGTCGAGCTCGACGCGCTCAAGGTCGGCGTCGCGGCGTGGCGCCTCGGCGCGGGGCGGGCCCGCAAGGAGGACCCCGTCCAGGCCGCGGCGGGCGTGCGCCTCCACGCCAAGCCGGGCGCGCTCGTGCGGGCCGGCGAACCGCTCATGACGCTCCTGACCGACACCCCCGAGCGCTTCGAGCGGGCCAAGGAGACCCTAGAGGGTGCCGCGGTCATCGCCCCGGCGGGGTCCCGCCCCGCGCAGCAGCTCGTGATCGATCGGATCGCGTAGGCCGCGGGGCTGGGGACTCCCAAGGGTTCGCTACCGAGGACCGGCCGGGCCCGCGCCACGTAGTTCCGTGGGCTGACGCCTGGCAGCCGATGTGCGTCTTACGGCGGATGACCGTTTGCCTAGCGGCGTGCGACACTGGATAAGGCCTACTTTTCCAAGGAGCCCGTCTTTCAAGGAGCACCGCCCGCATGCTGGAAGTCATCGACCACTGGATCCTGCATGCCGCAGGGCAATGGTGGATCTACCCGATTCTGCTCGGGTTCTTCTTCGTCGACGGCTTCGCGATGCTCGTCCCGAGCGAGACGCTCATCGTCGCGCTCGCGGCCTACTGGCGCCACAGCGGCGAACCGAATCTCTGGATCCTCGGGCTCACCGCGCTCGTGGGCGCCATGGCCGGGGACAACATGGCCTACCTCCTGGGCCGCCGCATCGGCACGGACCGCTGGAAGTGGATGCGCCGGTCCAGGGTGCAGAAGGTCTTCGGGTGGGCCCGCCACGAGCTCGACAAACGCGGCGCCGTCCTCATCTTCACGGCGCGCTACATCCCGTGGGGCCGCGTCGCGGTGAACTATGTGGCCGGTTCCACCCGGTTCCGCCACCGCACGTTCTTCTGGCTCGACGCCTTCGCGTGCCTCGCGTGGGTCGGGTACTCCGTGGGAGTCGGGCTGCTCGCAAGCTCCTTCCCGTGGCTGCACAAGAATCCGCTTCTGAGCGTCGTCGTCGCGGTCGTCTTCGCGCTCGTCCTCGGCGTCATCCTCGACCACACGATCACGGTGTTCCACCGCTGGCGTGACGCCAAGGACGCCGAACGTGCCGCCGCCCGCGCGGCCGTGGCCCACAGGTCCCACCTCAGCCAGCATCCAGAGGAAGCCGAGGCGGACGACTACGCCCCGCATCCGCGCCACGAAGGGAGCTCGGCTGGTGCGCACCGTGGCCCTTCTCTAGAGTTGGACCGTGACTGAGCCGATCGTCGACAACGCCCCCGATCTGACCTTCGACCTGCGGGCCCTGCCCAAGGTCTCCCTCCACGACCACCTCGACGGCGGGCTGCGCCCCGCCACGATCATCGAGCTCGCGGCCGAAATCGGTCATGAGCTTCCTTCGACCGACCCTGTGGCGCTCGGCGAGTGGTTCCGCGAGTCCGCGGACTCCGGATCGCTTCCGCGCTACCTCGAGACCTTCGACCACACCATCGCGGTCATGCAGACCGAGTCCGCGCTGCGCCGCATCGCCCGGGAATTCGTCGAAGACCTTGCAGACGACGGCGTCGTCTACGGCGAGGTGCGCTGGGCGCCCGAGCAGCACCTCACGAAGGGGCTGACGCTCGACCAGGCTGTCGAGGCGGTCCAGGCCGGCCTCGAAGAAGGCGTCGCGAGCGTCGAGAAGTCGGGCCGCGTCATCGCTGTCGGGCAGCTCATCACGGCCATGCGGCATGCAGACCGTGCGCAGGAGGTCGCCGAACTCGCCGTGCGCCACCGCGGCCGCGGCGCGGTCGGCTTCGACATCGCGGGCGCCGAGGACGGCTTCCCGGCGTCGCGCTTCGCGGACGCCTTCACGTACCTGGCCCGCAACAACTTCCCGGCGACCGTCCACGCCGGCGAGGCCGCGGGGCTCGAGAGCATCCAGTCGGCGCTAGTCGACGGCCGCGCGCTCCGGCTCGGCCATGGCGTCCGGATCGCCGAGGACATCACGGTCGAGGAGTCGGGCGAGACGGATGAGGACGGCGTGCCGATCCTCGACGTGACGCTCGGCGAGCTCGCGGCCTGGGTCCGCGACCGCGGCATCGCCCTCGAGATCTGCCCGTCGTCGAACCTCCAGACCGGCGCGATCTCCCAGTGGGGCGAGGACATCCTCGACCACCCGATCGACATGCTCAACGAGCTCGGCTTCAACGTCACGGTCAACACCGACAACCGGCTCATGAGCGGCGTCACGCTCACGGACGAGTTCGAGCTGCTCGTCGAGGCCTTCGACTATGACCTCGACGACCTCCTGGAGCTGACGCTCAACGCAGCGGAGGCGGCGTTCCTGCCGCTCGAGGACCGCGAGGATCTCGTCGAGTACATCAACGAGGCCTACGCGAACCTCGACGGCTAAGCCAAGCAAGGCTCGGGGAGACCAAGGGTGAGCGCCGCCGTCGACCGCCTCGTCGAGGTCGTCCGCCTTCTGCGGGAGCATTGCCTGTGGACGGCGGCGCTCACCCATGCCTCGCTCGTCGAGTACCTCGTCGAGGAGTCCTACGAGCTCGTCGAGGCCATCGAGGACGAGCACCCGGAGAGCGAGCTGAAGGGCGAGCTCGCGGACGTGCTCCTCCAAGTGGTGCTGCACTCGGAGATCGCGCGCGAGCGAGAGGCCTTCGATCTCGACGCGGTCGCCGAGGCGCTGACCGCGAAGATGGTGCGCCGCAACCGGCACGTCTTCACGGCCGACGGCGCCCTTCAGCGGAGCTTCCCCGCGACGGTCGAGGAGATCATCGCGTCGTGGGACGCCGCGAAGCGCGAGGAGAAGGCCCAGCTCGCTGCGACTGCGGAGCAGGACGACGTGCTCCCGCCGCGCGCGGGGGAGCTGGGGGACGCCGTCGAGGGCCTCCCGCGACACCTTCCCGCCCTCGCCCTCGCGGACAAGGCACTCGGGCGGGCCGAACGCCGTCGTGCGCTCGACGGCGTCCCCGTCCCCGCGGCGTCGGCGGAACCCGAATCCGCCGACGGGACCTTCGGCGGGTTCGAGACGGAGGACGACCTCGGGGAGCTCCTCCTCGGCGTCGTCCGGGCCGCGCGCGCACGGGGGCTCGACGCAGAGCGCGCCCTCCGCTCGGCCGTGAGGCGCCTCCCCGCTTAGCCGCGCGCCGGGAAGTACCGGGGCAGTCACAGTGTCGCGCCGCCTCCGCGCGCCCACTAGGCTGTGGGTGACAACGAGGTCATCCACGAGCAACATACCGTGGGCTTTCGTTCATCATGCACATAGGAGTTCATCCATGGCCCTTATCGATGCCATCCACGCCCGTGAGATCCTCGACTCGCGCGGCAACCCCACGGTCGAAGTCGAGGTCCTCCTGAGCGACGGTTCCCTCGGCCGCGCCGCTGTCCCTTCCGGCGCCTCGACTGGCGAGTTCGAGGCCGTGGAGCGCCGCGACGGCGACAAGGGCCGCTACCTCGGCAAGGGCGTCCTGCAGGCCGTCGAAGCGGTCATCGACCAGATCGCTCCGGCCCTCCAGGGCTTCGACGCCACCGACCAGCGCGCGATCGACCAGGCGATGATCGATCTCGACGGCACGCCGAACAAGGGCAACCTCGGCGCCAACGCGATCCTCGGCGTCTCGCTCGCCGTCGCCAACGCCGCGGCCGACTCGGCCAACCTCCCGCTCTACAAGTACCTCGGCGGGCCGAACGCGCACGTCCTCCCGGTGCCGCTCATGAACATCCTCAACGGTGGCTCGCATGCCGACTCCGACGTCGACATCCAGGAGTTCATGGTCGTGCCGCTCGGCGCGGACACGTTCTCCGAGGGCCTCCGCTGGGGCGTCGAGGTGTACCACTCGCTCAAGAAGGTCCTCAACGAGCGTGGCCTCGCGACCGGCCTCGGCGACGAGGGCGGCTTCGCCCCGAACCTCCCCTCGAACCGCGCCGCGCTCGAGCTCATCACGGAGGCCATCACGAAGGCCGGCTACGAGCCCGGCAAGGACGTCGCGTTGGCGCTTGATGTCGCCTCCTCGGAGTTCTACAAGGACGGCGCCTACCAGTTCGAGGGCCAGGCCCGCAGCGCCGCCGAGATGAGCGCGTACTACGGCGAGCTCGTGCGCGACTTCCCGCTCGTCTCGATCGAGGACCCGCTCGACGAGAACGACTGGGAGGGCTGGAAGATCCTCACCGACGAGCTCGGCGAGTCGGTCCAGCTCGTGGGCGACGACCTGTTCGTCACCAACCCGGCGCGCCTCCAGCAGGGCATCGACGCCAAGACGGCGAACTCGCTCCTCGTCAAGGTCAACCAGATCGGCTCGCTCACCGAGACGCTCGACGCCGTGTCCCTCGCGCAGCGCGCGGGCTACACGACGATCACGTCCCACCGCTCGGGCGAGACCGAGGACACCACGATCGCGGATATCGCCGTCGCGACCAACGCCGGCCAGATCAAGACGGGTGCCCCGGCCCGCTCGGAGCGCGTCGCGAAGTACAACCAGCTCCTCCGCATCGAGGAAGAGCTCGACGACGCCGCCCGCTACGCTGGCCGAGGCGCCTTCCCGCGCTTCAAGGGCTGACCCCTTCGGGGGGTGTCTCGCGGAGATTCACCTCGGTGGCGGCTATGGTTGAACGAGACCATAGCCGCCACTGTTGTTCGCAGCTTTACCGCAAAGGATCCCCTATGGCCACGCGACGCCCCCAGGTTCCCCGGGCTTCCCGGGGCACCGCCACGGGCATGCCCGCGCGGCCGCATGCGGTGCCCGAGCCGACGGCCCTTGCGGCGTCCTCGAAGCCGGCTCCCGCGGCGAAGCCCGCCGGCAGGGCGTCCCTCGGCGGCGCGGCCAAGGCCTCGGCGCGCCCCTCGACTACTGCGCGCCCCTCGACCGCGGCGGCGAGGGCGGCGGCACGCGATCAGGCAGACGCCGCTCCCGTCCCGGCACGGGCGTTCTCGGGGCGCATCGTCGCGCTCGTCCTCGTCCTCGTCGCCGTGACCGTCATGCTCGCGCCGACGGTGCGCGTGTTCCTGGGCCAGCGCGCCGAGATCCAGACGATCCAGGCCGATATCGCGGCGAAACAGGGCGATCAGGCGAATCTCAAGTCGCTCATCTCCCGGTGGCAGGATCCGGCGTACATCCAGCAGCAGGCGAGGGACCGCATTAACATGGTGATGCCGGGAGAGACCTCGTATTGGGTCTTCGGCGACGCCGCGTCGTCGTCCGCGTCGAATCAAGGAAGCGCGACCGGCGCCTCGCCGGGCACGGCGCCGTCGAACGTCCCGTGGACGCAGTCCCTGTGGGATTCGGTGCGCCGCGCCGCGACGGACTAGGCGACCCTGCGTCGCGTGAGAAAGGACATCGTGACCGACCACAGCCCCGAGCCGAGCCCCGCCGCGAGCGAGGCCGACAAGAGCGGCTCCCCGGCCGATCCGACCGCCTACGACCTCGAGGTCATCAGCCGGCAGCTCGGCCGGCCGGTGCGCGACGTCGTCGAGATCTCGGCGCGCTGTGTCTGCGGCAATCCGCTCGTCGCCGCGACAGCGCCGCGGCTCTCGAATGGCACGCCGTTCCCGACGACCTTCTACCTCACACACCCCGTCATCACGTCTGCGGTCTCGCGGCTCGAGGCGGGCGGCACGATGAACGAGATGAACGGGCGCCTGGCCGAAGATCCCGGGCTCGCCCAGGCCTACCGGGCCGCGCACGAGGCCTATCTCGCCGAGCGGGCCCGCATCGGCCAGCGCGCCGGGACAGGGCCGGTTCCGGAGATCGACGGCGTCTCGGCCGGCGGCATGCCTGAGCGGGTCAAATGCCTCCACGTGCTGGTCGGGCAGGCGCTCGCGATGGGGCGCGGGGTCAATCCGCTCGGCGACGAGGCGATCGAGCTGATCTCCGAGTGGTGGACCTCGGACCGGTGCTATTGCGTGGGCGCGTGGGACACGGAGACGCCCGCGCCGAGCCGCGACCTGAGCCGGCACGGCCCGCAGGGCCTTCCGTCGATGACGGGCCGGGCCGCGCCGGTGCGGAGGCGGGATCGCGCGGACGGGGCTGATGAGGAGAACAACACGGGGGAGGGCGCATGAGGGTCGCCGGGATTGACTGCGGCACGAATTCGATCAGGCTGCTTGTCGCGGACGAGGCCGGCCCGGACGCCGCGGGCGCCGAGGATTTCGGCCAGCCGCGGCTGGCCGACGTGCACCGCGAGATGCGCATCGTGCGCCTGGGGCAGGGGGTCGACGCGACCGGGATGCTGGCTCCCGAGGCGCTCGAGCGGACCTTTGCCGCCGTCGAGGACTATGCGGGGACCATCCGCGAGCTCGGCGCCGAACGCGTCCGCTTCGTCGCGACGAGCGCGACGCGGGACGCGAAGAACCGCGACGAGTTCGTCGAGGGGATCCGGGCGCGCCTCGGCGTCGAGCCCGAGGTCGTCGCTGGCGTCGAGGAAGCCGCCCTGAGCTTCGCGGGGGCGGCCAGCGTGCTCCCACTCGAGGCGGGCCGGCCGGTCGTCGTCGTCGACCTCGGGGGAGGAAGCACAGAATTCGTGCTCGGCGACGCGGACGGCGTCATCGCCGCGCGCTCGATCGACATGGGTGCCGTGAGGCTCACCGAGCGGCACCTGCGCTCGGATCCGCCGACGGCGCGGGAAATCGCCGCGGCGCAGGACGACGTCGACCGCGGCTTCGAGGAAGCCCTCGCCGAGGTGCCGCTCGACCGTGCGACGGCGGTCATCGGCGTCGCCGGCTCGATCACGACGATCACGGCGCACGCCCTCGCCCTGCCCGCGTACGAGCCCGAGCGGATCCACGGCGCCGAGCTCTCGCTCGCGAAGATCGAAGCCGCATGCTGGTCGCTCTTGGGACTGAGCCACGACGAGCGGGCTGCGCTCCCGTATATGCATCCCGGCCGGGCCGACGTCATCGGGGCAGGCGCGCTCGTGTGGCGGCGCATCCTCGAGCGGCTCGCCGAGATCACCGATGGCCGGATCGCCGCGGCGATCACGAGCGAGCACGACATCCTCGACGGCATCGCGTTGAGCACGCTCGACGTCGCCGCGGGCTGAGGCATGCCGGTCAGCGAACGCATGCTCCGCCGTGCCGCGAGGCTTCTCGCCGCCGTCGTCGCCGCGTGCGCGAGCGTGGCCCTCGCGGGCATCACGCTCCTCGCGCCAGCGGTGCCGGCGCATGCGGACAGCATCCGCGACGGCGAGTACTGGCTCTCGGAGTACGGGATCCAGAAGGCGTGGGACGTCTCGAAGGGGGCCGGGGTCACGGTCGCCGTGATCGACAGCGGGGTGAACGGGGGCATTCCGGATCTCAAGGGCGCGGTGGCGGGCGGGACGGACGCCTCGGGTGCGGGGCAGGCGGATGGCCAGGGCCCCATCGGGTCCGAGCCCGTCCATGGGACGCTCGTCGCGACGGTCCTCGCGGGGCGGGGCCACAATCCGGACGGGTCCCCGGCCGCGAGCGGGTCGGTCGGCTCGGATGGGATCGTGGGCGTCGCGCCGCAGGCGCAGCTCCTGACGGTCTCGACGTGGCTCGGCTCGCCGAATCCGGCCGGCCGCACCGACGCGGACCAGATTCCCGCCGCGGTGCGCTGGGCCGTGGACCACGGCGCCAAGGTCATCAACATGTCGCTCGGCAGTTCGTCCCCGGACTGGCCCTCGAGCTGGGACGACGCCTTCCTCTACGCCGAGCAGAAGGACGTGGTCGTCGTCGCGGCAGCAGGCAACCGCGCCGCGGGGAACATCCAGGTCGGCGCCCCCGCGACGATTCCCGGCGTGCTCACGGTGGCGGGGCTCGACCGGCAGGAGCACGCGAGCGTGGACGCCTCGTCGCAGGGTGTGAGCATTGGAGTCTCGGCCCCGGCGGAGCAGCTCCTCGGGGGGCTTCCGGACGGGAACTACGCCCAGTGGGAGGGATCGTCGGGGGCGACGCCGATCGTCGCGGGCGTCGCGGCGCTCATCCGCGCGAAGTGGCCGCAGATGAGCGCGAAGCAGGTCATCAACCGGATCGTCTCGACGGCCAAGGACGCCGGGGCGCCCGGGCACGATCCGATCTACGGCTACGGGGTCCTCGACGCCGGGGCCGCCCTCACCGCGAACGTTCCCGAGACGACGGCCAACCCCTTGGGCTCGATCGCCGACTGGATCCGGGTGCACCGCCGATCCGCCCCGGCGACCCCGGGCCCGAGCCCGACGGGTCCCGCGAAGGCACCCGCGGAGGATACGCCGCTGCCCGAGGCGAGTGTTCCCGTGCCCGCCGCGTCGGCGGACGCGAACCCGTGGCCCGCCGTCGTCGTGCTCGGGTTCGGAGGCCTCATCGCCGTGATCCTCGGGGGAGGCACGTGGCACGTCCTCAGGCTCCGTCGGGCGGCGGATGCGGGGGCGGACGGCGGCGGTGAGACGGGCGACGGCGCCGAGGGCGAACCGAGTGCCGAAAAGAGCTAGTGAAAGTTTTCACAAGTTGCTACAGTAGGAACATGCCTTCCTCCATTGAGCTTGTCGACCGCCCGCGCGTCCTGATCGCCGGCGGTGGTTACGTTGGTCTCTACGTGGCCCTCGGGCTGCAGAAGAAGATCGCCCAGGCCGGCGGTATCGTCACGGTCGTCGACCCCATGCCGTACATGACCTACCAGCCGTTCCTCCCCGAGGTCGCGGGCGGCAACATTGAGGCCCGCCACGTCGTCGTGCCGCTGCGCCGCACGCTCCCGCAGGCCGAGGTCATCCAGGGCTCGATCGTCGCCGTCGACCACGCCAAGCGCACGGCCACGGTCCAGCTTCCGGGCAACGAGGGCACCGCCGAGATCCCGTACGTCGACATCGTCGTGGCCGCCGGGGCCATCACGCGCACGTTCCCGATCCCCGGCCTCGCCGAGAAGGGCATCGGCAACAAGACGATCGAGGAGGCCATCGCCCTCCGCAACCAGGTGCTCGAGCGCATCGAGTTCGCGTCCACGGCGGCCGACCCCGCCGAGCGCGCAGCTGCGCTCACGTTCGTCGTCGTCGGCGGCGGCTTCGCCGGCATCGAGACCATCACGGAGCTCGAGGACCTCGCGCGCTCGACGGTCGCGAAGAACGGCCGCGTCAAGCAGGAAGAGGTCCGCTTCGTCCTCGTCGAGGCCATGGGCCGCATCATGCCCGAGGTCACGCCCGAGCAGGCCGAGTGGGTCGTCGAGCACCTCCGCAGCCGCGGCATCGAGGTGCTCCTCAACACGTCGCTCGCGAACGCCGAGGGCGCCCTCCAGCTCATCAACATGCCGGACAAGTCCCCGGCCCAGGAGTTCGCCGCGGACACGCTCATCTGGTGCGCCGGCGTCCAGGCCAACCCGCTCGTCCGCTCGACTGACTTCCCGCTCGAGCCGCGCGGCCGCATCCGCACGCTCCCTGACCTCCGCATCGCGGGCGACGAGGGCATCGTCGAGAACGCGTGGGCTGCTGGCGACGTCGCCGCCGTCCCGGACCTCACGGGCAAGGGGCTTCCCGACGGCACGTGCGTCCCGAACGCGCAGCACGCCCTCCGCCAGGCCAAGGTGCTCGCGAAGAACCTCTGGGCCTCCCGCTGGGACCGCCCGCTCGAGGACTACAAGCACAAGAACCTCGGCGCCGTCGCGGGCTTCGGCCCGTGGAAGGGTGTCGCGAACATCAACATCGTGGGCCACATCGGCCTGCGCGGCCCGCTCGCGTGGGTTGCGCACCGCGGCTACCACGGTCTCGCGATCCCGACCCTCGAGCGCAAGTTCCGCGTGGGCCTCGACTGGCTCTCGGCCCTCTTCGCGGGTCGCGACAACACGCCGCTCGAGAACCTCGACAACCCGCGTGCCGCTTTCGTCGCCGCGGCGAGCCCCAAGCCGCAGACCCCGGCCCCGCCGGCCGAGCCTGCCAAGGTTCCGGCTCAGTAGTCTTCCTGGACCACAGTGCCACGGCGGCCGTCTCCTCACGGAGGCGGCCGCCGTCGTCGTTTGTCGGCCTAAGGGGCCGAGCCCTCCGACGGCGGTAGGCTGGACGGGCGCCCCAGTAGCCCAATCGGCAGAGGCAGCGGACTTAAAATCCGCTCAGTCCGGGTTCGAGTCCCGGCTGGGGCACAACGCGCCTTCGGATCTTCTTGATTACTCTGATTCAAATTCGGCGAGCGATGATTGCCGCGTGCGGGCGCCGCCCGTAGTCGGTTCTCCTCTGGGTTCTGAGGACTTCAAAACCCGCGCGGGCAAGCCTTGTGGCCATTCCGTCCGTTGACCAGTAGTAGGCGGTAGTGACTGCGTGGGGGAACGCCTCGCCGTCGGGGCCGTCGAAGAAACCCAGAAGGAGAGCTCCCCCACGGGTGATGCAGCGCCCAAACTCGTCAAGGACAGCATCAAGCTCATCTGGAGGAATGTGGATGAGCGAGTACCACGAGAGGATCCCTCCAAACTCTCCGTCGGGGCTTCCTAGGTCGGCGAAGGAAGCCACCCGGAACCGTACGTCAGGGAATTGCCTTCGGGCGTGTTCGATGAACGAGGGCACGAGATCGAGGCCTTCGACCTCCATGCCTTGATCGTGGAGGAAAGCTGCCCAGTGCCCAGGACCGCAGCCCGCATCGATGATTGGCCCACGCGCGGACTTCGCCCAAACGGCGACAAGCTCCTTATCCTGCTGAGGATTCTTATCCACCGCCCCGAACAGATCGACGTATTCCGCCGCACGCCTGCCATACGCGTCCCGAACCTCTGTCTCAGTCATCGGCTCCGAGCCCATGCCAAGGCAGCGATGGCGTAGCCCTGCAGGGCGAACGCAGACCAACACATGAGCATGCGCGGTTGCAGCAGCATGGAAACCTCCTCCTTCTCCGCCACGATCAGCGGCTTGGATCGATAATCGTCATTCCCGCGACACCGGCGGTGTCGAATTGCGGCAGGAGGCGCGCTGCCTCGTGGAGCCCGATGACCCGCTCGATGAGCTTCTGCGGGGCGAGGTCCCCTGACTCGATGAGCCCGAGCATGCCTGGGTAGTCGGCGGCGGCCATGCCATGGCTACCGAGCACGTCGAGCTCCCACGCGATGACTCGATCCATCGGCACGCGGGGGCGGCCCTCGACGGGGGGCAGGAGCCCGATCTGGACGTGGCGCCCTCGGCGCCGCAGGCTCAGGATCGAGTCTGCGCTCGTCTCCTCGCTCCCGACCGCGTCGACGGCCACGTGGCTGCCGCCGCCCGTGAGCTCGTGCACTCGCGCGGGGATATCGGAGCCGTCGGCCACGAGAACGTGGTCGGCGCCGAGCGAGGACGCCACCTCGAGGGCGGCAGCGTTCCGGTCGACGGCGATGACCTTGCCGTCGAGGGCCTTCGCGATCATGACGGCGCTCAGGCCCACGCCGCCCGCGCCGACGATCGTGACCCACTCTCCGGCACGCAGGCGGGCTCGTCCGGTGATCGCGCGATACGCCGTCGCGAAGCGGCAGCCAAGGCTTGCCGCCGCCTCGAAGCTCACGCCCTCAGGGATGGCCACGAGGTTCGTGTCCGCCGCATGGATCACGACAAGCTCCGCGAAGGACCCCCAGTGCGTGAAGCCGGGCTGCTGCTGCTCGGGGCAAACCTGCGCGTTGCCCGAGGCGCACCACTCGCACGCTCCGCAGCCCTCGACGAAGGGTGCGGTCACGCGGTCGCCGACCGACCACTTCGTGACGCCCCGACCGACCTCGGCCACAATGCCTGCGAACTCGTGCCCGGGAACGTGCGGGAGCGCGATGTCGTCGTGACCCGCCCACGCGTGCCAGTCGCTGCGGCACAGCCCGGTGGCGACGACGGTGATCACGACGCCGCCGTCCGGCACCTTGGGCTCGTCGACGTTGCGGACCTCGACGGGGCCCGCGATCCTGTCCATGACTAGTGCGCGCACTGGCGCCCTTCAGCAACTCCGCGGGGCGCCCGCGCGTCGTCCGTGCTCACGGCGCTCAGAACCGCGGCAGCGCGAGCAGGTTGTCCGACCAGTCGCCGTGCGTGCGCAGGAAGGATGGGCCTCCGCCGGCCGGACCACATGGACGATTGCGGCCGTCTGGCCGTCGCTCACATACGCGGTATTGCCCTGCGAGATCCACTCGACCAATTCTGCTTTCGTTGCGGCCCCGGTTTTTCCCGTGCCGTCTTCCACCCAGTACAGGCCCGTGATGTATTCGTGGGCCGGAACGGGCCCTTCCAAGCAGATATGGGTGATTCGCACGGGCACGGGAGGGCCTTCCTTCGCTGTTGAGGGCTCCGGTCCATCCGAGCCTAGGACGGGCCTACGGGGAAGGAAAGGCGGCACAACGTGTCACAAAGCCGTTACAAGGCTGTGACCTCCACCACTTCTGTGTCATTAAACGTTCGATTAGCCTGACATTGTGATCAGGATCACCTGATCCATCGCATCTGGGGCGCTCCGCCCTTCGATGGAGGAGAAATCGAATGATTCGACGTCATGCAATTCCCCGAGCCGCCAAGCTCACCGTCCTTGGCGTCGGGGTGGCCTTGCTCGCAACAGCGTGTGGGGGCACGTCGGGGACACCGTCGGGCAGCAGTTCCAGTGCAGCGCCGGGTGCCATCGCGTGCCCGTCGCCGAGTGCCGGGGCCGGTGGGGGAGCGACCGCTGGTGCCACGAGCGTTGCTCCGGGATCCGTCCCGAAGGCCACGACCGTTTCGCCAACGCCGCTCAAGATCGGCTCCATTCTGCCGCAGACCGGCGCTCTGGCCTTCCTCGGCCCGCCCGAAATCGCCGGTGTCAACCTGGCCGTCAAGCAGATCAACGACGCCGGCGGAGTCTTGGGCCATCCCATTGAGGTGATCCACCGCGACTCCGGTGACACGACCACGGATATCGCGACCCAGTCCGTCACGAACCTCCTCGGGCAGGGCGTGAGCGCGATTGTCGGCGCGGCCTCCTCTGGCGTGTCCAAGACCGTCATCAACCAGATCACGGGTGCGGGAGTGGTCCAGTTCTCGCCGGCCAACACCTCGCCCGACTTCAGCACGTGGCCTGCCCACGGGCTGTACTGGCGCACGGCACCGTCCGACGTCCTGCAGGGCCGGGTCCTCGGCAACTACATGGCTTCGTGTGGCGCCCAGACGCTCGGGATGATCGTGCTCAATGACGCCTACGGCACGGGCCTTCGCGACAACGTCAAGAAGGCCTTCGAATCGGCTGGCGGCAAGGTCGTCGACGAGGAGCTCTTCAACGAGGGCGACTCGCAGTTCAGCAGCCAGGTGGACAAGGTCGTGGCTGCCAAGCCGGACGCCATCGCCGTGATCTCGTTCGACCAGGCGAAGCAGATCATCCCGCTGCTCACGGCAAAGGGAGTCAAGCCGCCGCAGATGTTCTTCGTGGACGGCAACACGTCCGACTACAGCAAGGACCTCAACCCCGGGACGCTCTCGGGCGCCCGCGGCACGATCCCCGGCACGTTTGCCAAGGATGACTTCAAGGCCCAGCTGAAGACGATCGATCCGAGCCTCAAGGACTACAGCTACGCCGGCGAGTCCTGGGACGCGGTCAACCTCATCGCGCTCGCGGCCGAAGCCTCCAAGAGCACGAAGGGGACCGACATCGCAGGGCAGTTCGTGGCGATCACGCACGGCAGCAACCAGTGCAGTGACTTCGCGACCTGCGTGACGTTGGTCCGCCAGGGCAAGGACATCCACTACATGGGCAAGTCCGGGCCGGTCTCGTTCGCCAAGAACGGCGACCCCCAGGAGGCCTACATCGGCATCTACAAGTTCGATGACAAGAATGTGCCGCAGCCTGTGAGCGAGGAATACGGCAAGCTCTCCTGAGCCCGCCGCCGCTCGACGGCAAAGAGAAGCCCCGGCCCCCTCACGAGGGGACCGGGGCTTTTTGCGAGGGTCAGCGCCCCGCGCTGTCGTTGCTTTCCGCGAGCGTACCGAGGTAGAGCTGGATCACCTTGGGGTCGTGAAGCAGCTCGCGGCCCGTGCCGTGGTAGGCATCACGCCCCTGGTCGAGGACGTAGCCGCGGTCGCAGATCTGGAGGCAGCGGCGCGCGTTCTGCTCGACCATGATGACCGAGACGCCGGCTCGGTTGATCTCGTGCACCCGCAGGAATGTCTCGTCCTGCTTGACGGGGGAGAGGCCAGCCGAGGGCTCGTCGAGGAGGAGGACGGCGGGGTCCATCATGAGCGCCCGCCCCATCGCGACCATCTGCCGCTCGCCGCCCGAGAGGGAACCGGCGCGCTGCGCACGGCGCTTCCCCAGCTCGGGGAAGAGGTCGGTCACGAACTCCCATCGCTCCTTGAACGCCTTGGGCCGCTGGAAGAGGCCCATCTGCATGTTCTCCTCGATCGTGAGGGCCGTGAACACGTTGTTGGTCTGCGGGACGAAGCCGATGCCGCGGCTCACGAGCTTGTTCGCCTTGAGGCCCGTGAGGTCTTGGCCGTGGACGACGACGGAGCCCGAGTGAACCTTGACGAGCCCGAACATGGCCTTGAGGAGCGTCGACTTGCCGGCGCCGTTGGGGCCGATGATGCCGATGAGCTCCCCCTTGCGGGCCTCGATGCTGCATCCGTTGAGGATGTTCACGCCGGGCAGGTAGCCCGCGACGATCTTGGTGACGGTCACGACGGCCTCGCCGTCCGCCGTCGTCGTGCTCGCGGCGCTGGGGGGCGCGGTCTGCTCGCTCATGTCTCAGTCCTCCTTCGCATCGCGGCTCACGCCGGGCACGGCGTCGGGCGGCGAATCGGTGGCCCGGCGGCCCGAGCGCCGCTCGCGCCCGCCTCCCTCGCCGTCGTCGTCCGGCGGCTCCACCGTGAGCACCTCGCTGTCTTCCGAGAGCACGGATTGCTCGGAGAGGATGCCCGCGTCCTCGGTGCCAACCACGGATTCGACGTCCGCCGCAAGCACCTCCTCGAGCTCCTGCACGCCACCGGCTGCGCCGAGATCGACGTCGTGGTGCGCGCCCAGGTACGCGTCGATGACGGCTTGGTCCTTCATGACCTCGGCGGGCGGCCCCTCGGCGACGACCCGGCCCTCGGCCATGACCACGACCCAGTCGGCGATGTGCCGCACCATCTGCATGTCGTGCTCGACGAACAGCACGGTCATTCCTTCGGCCTTGAGGTTCTTGATGTGGTCGAGGAGGCTCTGGGTGAGGGCGGGGTTGACGCCGGCCATGGGCTCGTCGAGCATGACGAGCTTGGGGCTGACCATGAGGGCACGGGCCATCTCGAGCAGCTTGCGCTGGCCTCCCGAGAGCGACGCCGCGTAGTCGTCACGCTTCGTGTCGAGCTTGAACTTCGCGAGCAGCACCTCGGCCTGGGACGTGATGTCCTTCTCCCGCTTGCCCCAGATCCCGCGGAACAGCGCGTTCCGGAGCTTCTCGCCGGGCTGCTCGGACGCGCCGAGCCGCATGTTCTCAAGGACCGTGAGCTTGCCCATGACCTTCGTGAGCTGGAACGTGCGGACCATCCCGAGGCGCGCCACCTTGTAGGAGGACATGCCCTCGAGGTTGGTCCCCTCGAACTGCCACGTTCCCGAGTTCGGGGTGTCGAAGCCCGTGAGGAGGTTGAAGAGGGTCGTCTTGCCGGCGCCGTTGGGGCCGATGAGGGCGGTGATCTTGTGCCGGGGGATCTCGAGGTGTTCGACGTCGACGGCGTTGATGCCGCCGAAGCGGCGGCTCACGTTGTCCGCGACGACGATCGGGTCGCGCTTCGCGCAGCCCGGGCCCGCGGACCCCTCGGCGATGGGCCTCGCGTCGGTCATGTAGTCGACGGCGTCGGCCGTCAGCTGGGGTTCGCTCATGAGAACGCGAGCTCCTTCTTGTTGCCGAACACGCCTTGCGGCCGGAAGATCATGAGCAGCATGAGCGCGACGCCCACGAGGATGTAGCGCAGCTGCCCGGCCTGCGACGGGTTGAGCCACGGGAGTGCGCCGATCCCGATGAGCCCGAAGAGGAGGTTCTGGGTGAGCGAGAGGACGACCCAGAACAGCATCGCGCCGATCACGGGGCCGAGAACGGTGGACATGCCTCCGAGGAGCAGGCACGTCCACAGGAAGAACGTGAGCTCCGTGCCGTAGTTCGCGGGCTGCACGACGTCGCGCGGCAGCGTGAAGACGAGTCCCGAGAGGGCGCCGAATGCCCCGCCGATCACGAGCGCCTGCATCTTGTACGCGTAGACGTTCTTGCCGAGCGAGCGGACTGCGAGCTCGTCCTCGCGGATTCCCTTGAGCACGCGGCCCCACGGGCTGCGCATGAGGAGCCACACGGCGATGCCGAAGATGAGGACGAGCCCCCAGCCGAACACCCGGTAGAAGAAGTCGGGGCTGCTGTACCCGAGATAGGTCCCGGCAGGGAACGGATTGAGCTTGAGGAAGTCCTGGCGGAAGCCCGCGAGGCCGTTGGCGGAGCCCGTGACGTCCGTGAGGCTGTTTGTGGTGACGACGTAGCGGATGATCTCCGCCGCCGCGATCGTGACGATGGCGAGGTAGTCGGCGCGCAGCCTCAACGTCGGGATCCCGAGCAGGAGCGCGAACGCGGACGCCGCGACGATGGCGATGAGCAGCCCGACCCACCACGGCACCCCGAAGTGGATCGTGGACATCGCGAATGCGTACGAGCCGACGGCCATGAAGCCTGCCTGGCCGAAGTTGAGGAGGCCCGAGTAGCCGAAGTGCACGGCGAGGCCGAGCGCGGCAAGCGCGTAGGCCGCCGTCGTCGGGCTCACCATCTCGCCGATGGCCTCGCTGAAGATCTCTCCGAAATCCATGGTTCCTCCTAGCCCACTCGCTCGCGGCGGCCCAGGATGCCCTGCGGCCGGAAGAGGAGCACGAGGATCATGATGACCAGCGCCCCGACGTACTTGAGATCGGAGGTCAGACCGAACACGGTTGTGAGCTCCACGAAAATCCCGACGACGATGGATCCGACGAGCGCGCCGAACACCGTGCCGAGGCCGCCGAGCGTGACGCCGGCGAAGATCATGAGCAGGATCTGCTGGCCCATGTTGAACGTCACCCCGGGCCGGTAGTAGGCCCACAGGATGCCGCCGAGGGCTGCGAGCAGGCCGCCCGTGACCCACACGATCCGGATGACGCGGTCGACGTCGATGCCGCTCGCCGCCGCGAGGGCCGGATTGTCCGCGACCGCGCGCGTCGCCTTCCCGAGCCGTGTCCTGAGGAGCACGATCCCGATGAGGGCGATGACGACGGCCGAGATGAGCAGCGACATGAGGTTGTTCGGCGAGACGGACACGATGCCGAGGTCGATGTCCTCGGTCTGCGCGCCCGGGAGCTGCTGTGTCGCGCCGCCGAAGAAGAACAGGATGACGTACCGCGCGGCGAGCGCGAGGCCGATGCTCACGATCATCATTGGCACAAGGCCGGTCCCTCGGCGTCGCAGAGGCTTCCACAGGAACGCGTCCTGGACGTACCCGAACACGGCGCCCGAGAGGAGCCCCGCGATGAGCGCGAGCCAGTACGGTACGCCGTTCGCGCTCAGGGAGAAGGCGATGACGGCGCCGAGCGTCACCATCTCCCCGTGGGCGAAGTTCGTGAGGCCCGTCGTGCCGAAGATGAGCGAGAGGCCGACCGCGGAGAGCGCGAGCAGGAGCCCGAAGCTGAGCCCCGCGACAAGCCGGTTCGCGAGCGTCGCGAAGAAGCTCACCTGGTGGACAGTGATGCCGGCACCGAACGCGAAGATCGTGCTGAGGTTGGAGGTCTGGTTGAACGTGACGGTGCGGGGATTCTCCTGGCCGTCCGCGAGCTTGACGCCCGAGGGGAGTGTCGACTCGTCGAGCGTGACCTGATAGCTGCCTTGGGTCGGCACCGAGATGCTCCACGCGCCGCTCGACGACGATGTGGTGCTTCCCTCGAAACCGTTGCCCTTCGCGGTGATCTTCACGCCAGAGAGCGGCTGTCCCGAGTTGCGCAGGAAGCCCGAGATGGTATTCGGGAACTGCTGCTGCGAGCTGCTGCTCGGGGAGGGCGACGGCGACGTCGTCGCCTCTGCCGCGGGGGCGAGCGCGAGGAACAGCGCCACGATGACGCCGATGAAGGCTCCCGTGGCGGAGAGTGCCCTCACGAGCCGCGGGGGGTAGGCGGCTGGAGCTGGACTATTCACGATGTGGACCTCCGTGGATCCGGGGTCTTGCTGGCCGAGGCCAGCAGTGCGGTCGGGACCTCAGGCAGGACGCTTGGTGCGAATGTGACGCATCTCACCTGCTGAAACGCCATGTTACTCGGCGGAAGCCCGTCACAAGATGGATAGCGCCACTGTCGAGGTTGTGATCGTGTAACGACTCGCTCACGGACCCCCGGGAGCACCCATTCCAGGCGGCCTCCGAACGCCGGGGCCTCTACGGGCTCGGCTAGAGGTAGAGGCCGAGCTCGCTCTCGGGGCTCTCGGGCTCGGCGACGGCGTGGACGTCGCGCTCGCGGAGCAGGATGTAATCCTTCGAGGAGACCTCGACCTCGGCACGATCCTCGGGGTCGAACAGCACGCGGTCGCCCACCGCGACCTGGCGCACGTTGGGGCCCGCTGCGACGACGTGTGCCCACGAGAGACGCCGGCCCAGGGTGGCCGTCGCAGGAATCACGATTCCCGACGCCGAGCGGCGCTCGGCCGAGTCCTTGTCGAGCTCGACGAGGATCCGGTCGTGGAGCATCCGCAGGGGAAGGCGCGCGCCGGCAGCGCCTGCCGATGGCATGGACGCGGCCTGGTCGGGGGAGTCGGGGAGGGGCACGAGCCCAGTCTAGTGGCCGGGGAGGAGGCGACGCCGGGAACTCCCGGCCCGGCGCCGTCGTGCTCTTGGTAGCGTTTCTCATGGGAAGCGCTGCCTGCATCGCACGCTTCCTGCACCGCACCGCACCCGATGAGTACCGCGCAGCTGCACCTGGCAACTACAGCGCAGCAGCGCCCGATGAATACAGGAGTCATCCACATGGCTTTCGGTGGCAACCCCGTCTTCCGGGGCAAGACTTTCAAGAGCGCCGTCGCGACGGTGCCGCCCGTCCCGCAGGCGCCGTATGGCACAGCGCCGTATGGCACACCGCCGTATGGCACAGCGCCGCATGGCACAGCGCCGCATGGCACAGCGCCGCATGGCACGGGGCCTTACGGTCATCAGGCCGTAACGCCCGAGCAGCTCGACGAGCTGTACCGCTCCCCGGCAGCTGGGCCAGCCCAGACGGGGCGCGTGACGTACGACGACGTCATCGTCAAGACGCTCGCGTGCCTCGGCGCCGTCATCGTCGGCGCGGCGGTGACGCTCGCCGTTCCCGTGCCAGCCGCCGTCGTCCTCATGATGGTCGGCGCGCTCGGCGGGTTCGTGCTCGCGCTCGTCAACACGTTCAAGCGCGAGCCTGTCCCCGCGCTCATCCTCGCGTATGCAGCGCTCGAGGGCCTGTTCCTCGGCGGGCTCACGCGCCTCCTCGACGCGTTCTCGCCGGGCATCGGGCTCCAGGCCGTGCTCGGCACGTTCGCTGTCGCGGGCGTGACGCTGCTCCTCTACAAGAGCGGCCGCGTGCGCGCGACGCCCGGGCTCATGAAGTTCTTCCTCGTCGCCGTCCTCGGGTACCTCGCGTTCAGCGTGGTCAATCTCTTCGTCATGATCTTCAACCCGGGGCTCGGCGCGTGGGGCCTGCGCAGCAGCGTGCACGTGTTCGGGATCCCGCTCGGCGTCATCGTGGGCCTCGTCGCCGTCGTGCTCGCGGCGATCTCGCTCGTCTTCGACTTCGACAGCGTCGAGAAGGCCGTCCGCGCCGGGGCTCCGCGCCGTGTCGCGTGGACCGCGGCCTTCGGCCTCACGGTCACCCTAGTCTGGCTCTACACCGAGATCCTGCGGATCCTCGCGATCTTCAACAGCAACGACTGAGCGATGAACCCGAGTGGCCCGGGCAGGGAATCCTGCCCGGGCCACTCGCGTCTGGCGGGTTCCCTACACGAGACGCCGCGCGCCGTCGGCCGGGGACACCGTGAACAGGCGGGGCGAGCGGAAGCCGCGCTCGGCGAATGCGGCCATGACGGCGCTGCGAGCCCGGGCCTCGTCGTCGGCCGGGACGAGCGCGATGGCGGAGCCGCCGAAGCCGCCTCCCGTCATGCGCGCCCCGATGGCGCCCGCGGCCCGCGCCGCCTCGACGGCTGTATCGAGCTCGGGGCACGAGATCTCGAAGTCGTCGCGCATCGACGCGTGGCTTGCGTCGAGGAGCGGGCCGATGGCGGCGGGGCCCGACGCGCGGAGGGCCGCCACGGTGTCGAGGACCCGCTCGTCCTCCGTGACGACGTGCCGCACGCGGCGGAACGTGACATCGTCCATGAGCCCGCGGGCCTCGTCGAGGTCCCCGGTCGAGACGTCCCGCAGGGCCTTGACCCCGAGGACCTCCGCGCCGAGCTCGCACGCCGCGCGGCGGCTCGCGTAGCCGCCGTCGGCGTGGGAATGCGCCACGCGGGTGTCGACGACGAGCGTGACGAGCCCGGCCGCCGGTGCGTCGAACGGCACGAGTTCGGCGCTCTGGTCGCGGCAGTCGAGGAAGATCGCGTGGCCCGCCCTGCCGCGCAAGGACGCAGACTGGTCGAGGATGCCGGTCGGGGCCCCGACGAACGCGTTCTCTGCCCGCTGGGTCGCGAGGACGAGGTCCGACGTCGGGAGGCCCGCGCCCGTGAGCTCGTTGAGGGCCGTCGCGACCGCGCATTCGATTGCGTGGGAGGACGAGAGGCCTGAGCCGAGCGGCACGGTCGAGTCGAGGGCGAGGTCGAAGCCCGGAACGTCGATCCCCCGCTCCTGGAGGGCCCACACGACTCCCGCCGGGTACACGCTCCAGCCAGCGGCGCTCTCGCGGTCGAGCCCCGCGATGTCGAGCTCCGTCACGCCGGCGGTCCCGGCGGTCGAGAAGAGCCGGATGACTCCGTCCGCGCGGACCCTCAGCGCGACGCGCGCGGCGAGGTCGATGGCGAACGGCAGGACGAAGCCCTCGTTGTAGTCGGTGTGCTCGCCGATGAGGTTGACACGTCCCGGTCCCGCCCACACGCCGTCGGGCTCGCCCCCGAACGTCTCGCGGAAGGCTCCGATCGCGCGCTCGGCCGGCCCCGCGCTCATCGCGCGACCCCAGACACCGAGGCGACGGCCTCGCGCAGGCGCGCGGCGACGTCCTCCGCGCGCGTGTCGTTGATGAACGCCCCCATCGCGGCCTCGGAGCCGGCCAGGAACTTGAGCTTGTCCTCGGCACGGCGCGGCGACGTGAGCTGGAGATGGAACCGGGAGGCGGGCCTCAGCGCGGGGTCGAGCGGGGCCTGGTTCCACGCGGCGATGTAGGGCGTCGGGGTGTCGTAGAGCGCGTCGACGCCCGCGAGGAGCCGCAGGTAGACGTCCGCGAGCTCGTCCTTCTCTTCGCCGGTCAGCCCCGCGAAGTCCGCGACGTCACGATGGGGCACGAGGTGGGCCTCGATGGGCCAGCGGGCCGCGAACGGCACGAAGGCGCTGAAGTGCTGCCCCTCGAGGACCATGCGGCTCCCGTCGGAGCGCTCGCTGTCGAGGAGGGAGCCCAGAAGCGTCTGCGTGCCGTCGGTCGCCTCGAAATGACGCTGCGCGGCGGCCGCGAGCTGGGCGCCGCGAGGCGTGAGGTAGGGGTAGGCGTAGATCTGCCCGTGCGGGTGATGCAGCGTCACACCGATCTGGGCGCCACGGTTCTCGAACGGGAACACCTGGCGGATCCCTTCGAGCGCGCTGAGCTCGGCCGTGCGGTGGGCCCACGCCTCGACGACCGTGCGGGCGCGCGTGTACGGCAGTTCCCCGAAGGAACCGGTGTGCTCGGACGTGAACGAGACGACCTCGCAGCGGCCCGCCGCCGGGACGCTCTCGCCCCACGCGAGCGAGCTCGGAAGGTCCGCCAGGACGGGACCGAGCGAGGGGAAGCGGTTCTCGAACACGACGACGTCGTAGTCGGCGTCCGGGATTTCGGAGGAGTTCGACGGCGTCGTGGGGCAGAGGGGGCACGCGTCCGCGGGCGGGAGGTGGGTGCGGGCCTGGCGGTGCGCGGCGACCGCGACCCAGTCGCCGCTCAGGGCGTCGAAGCGGAGCTCGCCGGGCTCGGCGCGCGGCGGGAGGTCGCGGCCGTCCGGGGCCGGCACGCGCGGGCCCGCCCCCGGATCGTCGAAGTAGATGAGGTCTCGGCCGTCCGCGAGCGTGCTGCGCGTGATGGTCGGGGAGAAATCGGCGAGGGCGGTCATTCGTGGCTCCCGGTCGTGGAGGTGTCGGCAAGGATGACGTGCGGGATCCGGTCGTCGAGCTCTCGCCGCGCGGAGGACGAGAGGCCCGAATCGGAGATCAGGGTGTCGGCGCGCTCGATCGGGGCGATCTGCGCGAGGCTCAGGAGTCCGTATTTCGAGCTGTCGGCGAGGACCACGAGACGCGCTGCGGCCTCGGCGGCCGCACGGTTGGTCTCGGCCTCGAGCAGGTTCGGCGTCGTGTAGCCGCCGCGGGGATGCAGCCCGTGGACGCCCATGAAGCACAGCTCGACGTGGAGCTGGGCGAGCGAGGCCGTCGCAAGCGGCCCCACGAGCGCTTCGGAGGGCGTTCGCTCGCCGCCCGTGAGGATCGTCCGGACGGAGTGACCGAGGGCCTCGGCGACCTTGATCGAGTTCGTGGCCACTGTGAGGTCCGGGACCGTCGGCAGGAGCTTCGCGAAGGCGAACGTCGTCGTGCCGGCGGTGACGAAGAGCGTGGACCCCGGGCGAACGAGCTTGACGGCCTCGCGGGCGATCGCCGACTTCGCGTCCGTGTAGTGGCCGAACTTGACGTCGAATCCGGGCTCGGAGAACGCGAAATCCACGACGCGGGCCGCGCCGCCGTGGACGCGGCGCGCGAGGCCTTGGCTTTCGAGCTGTTCGATGTCCCGGCGGATCGTCATCTCGGAGACCGCAAGCGATGTCGCGAGCTCGGCGACGCGCACGGCCTCCCTCTTGTCGAGCTCCGCCAGGATGCGCGCATGGCGCTCGGCAGCAAGCACGGCCCTTCCCCCTGTTCTCGAGAAACAACTCACATCAACAAAACTTTTCTAACAAAACATAACATTCCGGATGCGTGGGGGGAAGGGGTCCAGTGGAGCTTTTGCGAGGGGCCTGTGCGGCGCTAACGTGGGGCTCCATGAGCGCCCCGAGCACCGCCCTCACGAACCGTTCCGCCGCAACCGGCCGCCAGTTCCGCATCGCGCGGGGCGGCAGCGGCGCCGTCGTCGCCGAGCTCGCGGCCACGCTCCGCTCGTTCGAGATGGGCGCCGTGCTGCTCACCGAGACCTTCGGCGACGGCGACATCCCGCCCGGCGCGACCGGCATTACGCTCGCGCCGTGGGCCAACCGCATCGAGGCCGGGCGCTGGACCCTCGACGGCAAGGTCCAGCAGCTCGACATCACGGAGCCTTCGCGCGGCAACGCGAGCCACGGCCTCCTGCGGAACACGGGCTACACCGTGCTCGACGCAGCCGACGATCGCGTCTCCCTCGAGGCGGTCGTCTTCCCGCAGCACGGCTACCCGTTCCTCGTGCGGCACCGCGTCGACTATGCGATCGACGACGACGGCGGACTCCGCGTGCGCCAGACCCTCGCCAACGACTCCTCCCGCCCCGCGCCGTTCGTCCTGGGCGCACACCCCTATCTCCGCCTCGGCGACGTCCCGACAGGCGATCTGACCCTCACGGTGCACGCCTCGACGCGGCTCGTGGCCGACGAGCGGCTCATCCCGCGCGAGACGGCGCCCGCAGAGGGGGAATGGGACCTCTCCGCCGGCCGCACGGTCGCGGACCTCGCTATCGACGCCGCGTACACGGACCTCGCGTTCGGGCCCGCTTTTCCATCCGACGCTGGCTCGTCCGGTGAGCGTGCGCGTGCCCGCGCGACGCTCACGGCGCCGGACGGGCGGTCCGTGTGGCTCTGGCAGGACGAACGCTGCCGCTACACCCATGTCTTTGTCACCCGGACGTTCCCCGGCCGCGAGGTGGCCGTCGCGCTCGAACCCCAGACCGGGCCCGCCGATGCGTTCAACAGCGGGATCGACCTCGGCTGGATCGATCCGGGCAAGGAAGCATCGATGGAATGGGGCATCGGCGCGTCGCTCTGACCCCGCCTGGGGGCCCGCCGCTTCGCGTGTCGGAGGCATCTGACAGGATGGGTCCATGGACGCCTCCGACGCACCACGGACCGCCGCCGATCCACTCACCCGCCCCGAGCTCACCCACTCCGCCCCCGACCGCCCAGCCCCCGACCGCCCAGCCCCCGACCGCCACGTCGAACCTCGTGGGCCCCGCGCGCATCGGCGGGTCACCGACGCCGACCTGCCCTTTGCCCTGCGCATCGCGTCGGCGTGGGCGTGGCGCCTCGCGATCGTCCTCGTCGTCGCGACCGCCCTCGTGTGGGGTCTCGCGCGGCTGAGCTTCCTCGTTGTGCCAGTGCTCGTCGCGGCCCTCCTCGCGGGCCTCCTGCGGCCCGTCGTCGCCGCGCTTGTACGCGCCCGTGTTCCGCGCGGGCTCGCCGTCGCGATCACCGAGCTCGGCTTCATCGCGCTCGTCGCAGGCCTGCTCACGCTCGTCGGGCGGCAGATCTCCGAGGGCTTCGCCCAGCTCTGGGACGAGGCCATCGCGGGGCTCGGAGAGGTGCAGAGGTGGCTCGCCGAGGGGCCCCTCCAGCTCACCGCGAGCCAGCTCGACACCTACGTCCGCGACGCCCAGAACGTCCTGCAGAACAACCAGGGCAGCCTCGTCAACGGTGTCCTGAGCGTCGGGAGCTCGGCGGGCCACATCGTCACCGGCGCCCTGATCACGCTCTTCGTGCTCGTCTTCTTCCTGCTCGAGGGCGAAAGGATCTGGAAGTTCCTCGTGGGTCTCCTCCCACGCTCGGCGCGGCGCGCCGCGGACGGGGCCGGTCGCGCGGGCTGGACGTCGCTCGTGAGCTACGTGCGCGTCCAGGTGCTCGTGGCGGCCGTCGACGCCGTCGGCATCGGAGTGGGCGCGGCCGTCCTCGGAGTGCCCCTCGCCCTCCCGCTAGGGATCCTTGTCTTCGTCTCCTCGTTCATCCCGGTCGTCGGCGCCCTCGTGAGCGGCGCCGTCGCCGTCCTGCTCGCCCTCGTGGCGAACGGCCTCGTCAACGCCGTCATCATGCTCATCGTCGTGGTGGCCGTCCAACAGCTCGAGAGCCACGTCCTGCAGCCGCTCGTCATGGGCCGCGCCGTCTCGCTCCACCCCGTCGCCGTCATCCTCGCCGTGGCCGCCGGATCCTTCCTTGCCGGAATCCCGGGCGCACTCTTCGCGGTGCCCACGCTCGCCGTCGCAAATTCGGCCGTGCGCTACATCTCCGCGCGGGCGTGGGAGACTGATAGTGCGCCCGTGGTTTCCGCCGAGACTCTTCCAGCGGACCCGGGCGCAGCAGATTCCTCCGAGACCCCCTAGGAGCGCGACCCGTGAATGCCCTCTCGACCCTCGCTGTAACGCTGGACGATGTCCTTGCCGCACAGGAGCTGCTCGAGGGCATTATTGCGAAGACGCCGATCGAGACCTCGAGAGCGCTCGGCCAGCTGGTTGGCGGAGAGGTCTTCTTCAAGTGCGAGAACCTGCAGCGCGCCGGATCGTTCAAGGTGCGCGGCGCGTACGTGCGGATGGCGCGCCTGAGCCGCGAGGAGCAGGCCCTCGGAGTCGTGGCCGCATCGGCCGGCAACCACGCGCAGGGCGTCGCGGTGGCCGCGAAGCGCCTCGGCATCCGCGCGCGCATCTACATGCCCCTCGGCGTCGCGCTCCCCAAGCTCCAGGCCACACGCAGCCACGGCGCCGAGGTGATCCTGCACGGCCACAACGTCGATGAGGCGCTTGCCGAGGCGAAGCGCTACGCCGAGGAAACGGGCGCGGTCTTCGTGCACCCGTTCGACAACGTCGACGTCGTCGCGGGGCAGGGCACGATCGGCCTCGAGATCCTCGAGCAGATCCCCGACGTCGACACGATCCTCATGGGCGTGGGCGGCGGAGGGCTCCTCGCGGGCGTCGCGGTCGCGGTCAAGGCGAAGGCGGCGGAGCTCGGCCGCGAGATCCGGGTCATCGGCGTGCAGGCGGAGAACGCCGCCGCGTACCCGCCGTCGCTCGCTGCGGACGCGCTCGTGCCCCTCAAGAAGGTGTCCACGATGGCGGACGGCATCGCCGTCGGTCTCCCGGGGCAGCTTCCGTTCAGCATCATCCGCGAGCTCGTCGACGACGTCGTGACGGTGAGCGAGGATTCGCTCGCGCGGGCCCTCGTCTTCCTTCTCGAGCGTGCGAAGCTCGTCGTCGAACCGGCCGGTGCGGTCGGCGTGGCCGCCCTCATGGACGGCAAGCTCGCCGAGCTCGGCATCGATGCGAAGAAGACGGCCGTGATCCTCTCGGGCGGCAACATCGACCCCATGCTCATGCTCAAGGTCATCCAGCGGGGCCTCGCGGCCGCCGGGCGCTTCTTCACGGTCCGGATGATGCTCGACGACCGCCCCGGCTCGCTCGCGACCATCTCCCGCATCATCGCCGAGAATGACGCGAACGTCACGGGCGTCGACCACACGCGCGTCGGCGGCTCGATCGCAATGGGGGATGTCGCGATCACGATCGACATGGAGACCAAGGGCCACGAGCACTGCGAGCAGGTGCTCCGGGCCCTGCGCGCCGAGGGCTTCCAGCCGATCGTCATCCACGTCTAAGGCGCATGGGCTTCCGTGAGCAGCTCGCGGGGCGGGCACGTGCCGGTCTCGCGATCATGGCGGTCGTCACGGCGATCCTGTATGCGATCGAAGCCGTCAACATCGCGACCGCGGGGCTGCTCACGCTCGAGTTCGGGATCCGGCCCCGCGATCCGTCGAGCCTCCCGGACATCCTCACGGCGCCCCTCGTGCATGACGCGTCTAGCTGGAGCCACCTCGCCGCGAACACGCTGCCGCTCGTCGTGTTCGGCTACCTCTCGTTCCTCGCGGGGGTGCGCCAGTTCGTGACGGCCGTCGCGTTCTCGTGGATCGCCTCGGGGGCCGGCGTGTGGCTGTTCGGGGGCGCCCTGTACGGGCCGCCCACGGTCACAGTCGGCGCCTCGGGCGTGATCTTCGGCCTCTTCGGATTCCTGCTCGTGCGCGGCTTCTTCAACCGGAGCTGGGGCCAGGTGATCCTCGCCGTCGTGCTGTTCCTCGCGTACGGCTCGGTGCTGCTCGGGGCACTCCCCTCGGTGGGACGGGGGATCTCGTGGCAAGCGCACCTGTTCGGACTCGTCGGAGGGGTGCTGGCCGCCGTCGTCCTCCGCGCCCGAGCCCGTTCGGCGCGCTGACCCAAGGTCGGGCGGTATCTGGCCACGCGTTGGGTCTTCAGGACGCGTGGCCACCTCTGCAGCACGCGTGGCCACCTCTGCAGCACGCGTGGCCACCTCTGCAGCACGCGTGGCCCCAGACGCCGACGGCGCCGCCCCCCGAGCGGGGAGTGGCGCCGTCGTCAGGGGCTAGGGCCCGTCAGCCTGCGTAGGGGGTCGCCGAGATGATCTCGACCTGGATCTCCTTGCCGTTCGGCGCGGTGTAGGAAAGCTTGTCCCCCTGCTTGTGCCCGATGATCGCGGCCCCGAGCGGCGACTTCTCGCTGAACACGTCGAGGTCCGAATCGCCCGCAATCTCGCGCGATCCGAGAAGGAAGTGTTCCTCGTCGCCGGCGATCTTGGCCACGACGAGCATGCCGGGTTCGACGACGCCGTCATCGGCAGGCTTCTCGCCCACGTGGGCGTTGCGCAGGAGCTCGGTGAGCTGGCGGATGCGGGCCTCGATCTTGCCCTGCTCCTCCTTGGCCGCGTGGTAGCCGCCGTTCTCCTTGAGGTCGCCTTCCTGCCGGGCGGCCTCGATCTTCTCGACGATCTCGTGACGGCCGGCACCTGAAAGGTGGTCCAGCTCTGCCTTCAGGCGGTCGTACGCCTCTTGCGTGAGCCAGGCGCCGCCATGGTGGGTGGTGGTCATCTCGTCTCCTCAGTCATTCCGTGCCGGATGAGGCACGGCCTTCAAGCAAAGACCCCGCCGGGGTGCTGCGTTCCGGGCGCCGACCCGGTCCGCCTGCTGCCACCGACGGGGCATTGGGTATTAGTCCATTGTAGTGAGCATGACAGGCGAACCCAAGTTGCGTGAGGCGCGTGTCACAACCGCCGCCTCGCGAGTGATTGCCGGCGGCCGTCAGGTCCCGGCGATCCAGCACGTTTCGACACTCACGGAAACCGCCTGGCTCTCGGTCCGCAGGGCGACGTGAACGTTCGTCGTCGTCATGCCCGAGCCGCTCGTGGGTCCGAACTCTAGCTGCTTCCAGCCGACCACGGCGTAGGCGTCGTTGAGGGCGTGGACTGCGCAATACGCCGTCTGGTCCGCCTCCTTCGTGACCTGGAACTCCTCGGTTGCGTGCCACGCGTCCGGGGTCGTGAAGCTGACGTCCTTGAACGTCACGGTCTGGGCGTTTCCGCTCCACGCGAACAGCGCGACCCCCGCGATGACCACGGCGAGCACCCCGGCGACGAGGATCGCCGCAGCGCGGCGGCCCAGACGGCGGCGCCGGGCGCCGTAGCGCTCTGCATAGTGCGCGGCGTGATGCGCATCGGCTGCTCCGGGGTTGTGGGTCACCCGTCTATTCTAGGAGTCGTGTCCGAGAACGCACTTCGCCTCCTGGCGGTCCACGCCCACCCCGACGACGAGTCGAGCAAGGGGGCGCCCATGATGGCCAAATACCTTGCCGAGGGGCATGAGGTCATGGTCGTGAGCTGCACGGACGGCTCGCGCGGCGACATCCAGAACCCGGCCCTCCTGGGCCAGCCTCACGCCTCGCGCGATATGGCGGGCGCGCGGCGGCTCGAGATGGCCGAGGCCCAGCAGATCATCGGCGTGCAGCACCGCTGGCTCGGCTTCACCGATTCGGGCCTGCCCGAGGGCGATCCGCTCCCGCCCCTCCCATGGGGCGCCTTCGCGACACTTCCGCTGCATCAGGCCGCGGCCCCGCTCGTGCGGCTCGTCCGCGAATTCCGGCCGCACGTCATCGTCTCCTACGACGAGAACGGCGGGTACCCGCACCCGGACCACATCATGGCCCATCGCGTCGCAGTCGAGGCCTTCCGCGCCGCGGGGCTCCCCGACGAATACCCCGATGCGGGCGAGCCCTGGGCCCCCGCGAAGCTCTACTACGATGTCCCGTTCAACGTCAGCAAGTACGAGGCGTTCCACCGTGCGCTCCTCGAGGCCGGGCTCGAATCGCCGTATGCGAGCTGGGTCGCCTCGGCGACCGAGGACGACGGCGAAGGCCACCACCCGTGGGCGGCGCGCCACCCAGTCACGAGCCAGGTGGAGTGCGCCGAGTACTTCGACGTGCGCGACCGCGCCCTCGCGGCGCACGCCTCCCAGGTCGATCCGAACGGCTGGTTCTTCGTCGTGTCACTCGCGATGCGCCAGCGGCTGTGGCCGTGGGAGGACTATTCGCTCATCTCCTCGAGCGTCGGCTTCCCGCCGCAGGGGGAGATCGAGATGGACCTGTTCGCCGGGCTGCGGTAGCCCGTCCGCGTTCGCCCGCGGTCGGGGTCCCTCGCGGTCGGCCCGCCGACGGTCCGGGACCGTCTGCGGGCTAGGATAGATGGGTGCATTCCCTCCTCCTTGCCTTCATGGCGTCCGGCGCCATGACCCCCGATCCGACTCCTGCCGGGACTCTCAAGCCCGGCCTCACGGAGGATCAGGTTTCCCCGGGCCTGTGGGGCTTCCTGGCGACGGCCTTCGTCGTTGTCCTGAGCGTCTTCATCATCGTCGACATGGTGCGGCGCCTTCGCCGCGTCCGCTACCGCTCCCAGGTCGAGGAGGAGCGCGAGCGGCGCGAGGCCGAAGCGCACGGTGCGGGGGAGCCCGCGGCCGGCGACGTCGAGCACGACGGCGGGGAGCAGGACGGCGGTGACACGCCGTCGTCCGACGGCCACGAGGGCCGCGCCGCGAACGGCGCGGGCAACGGCGCCGCGGGCTGACGCCCCACTTCAGGTCTGGGGTGCTGGGGGCACGCGGAGGCTCCCATACCGCTCCATGCGGTGCCAGCGCAGGTGGACGCCCGCGAAGGCCGTCACGACCGACTGGATCACCACGAGGTACATGAGCTGCCGGTAGACGAACTGCTGGAGCGGAAGCGTCCAGAGCGGCCGCAGCGACTCCCGGTCGAGCCGGAACGCGTAGGCGGCCATGAGCAGCTGCACGGCCAGGAACACGAGCCACAGGGCGGCGATCCGGAGGGGATCGAGGAAGATGAGGCCGTAGACCGCGAAGACGTCGACGACCGGTGCGAACAGCGGGAGCAGTACCTGGAGGACGAGGAGATAGCCGAGCCCGCGGCGGCCGAGCTTGCCGGCCTGCCCCCCTTGGACGACGGCGCCGCGATGCTTCCACATGGCCTGGAGCGTCCCGTAGCACCACCGGTACCGCTGCTTCCAGAGCGCGCCGAGCGTCGCGGGCGCCTCGGTCCAGGCCCGCGCGTCGTCCTTGTAGACCACGCGCCAGCCGTCGCGGCACAGCGCCATCGTGAGGTCGGTGTCCTCGGCGAGCGTGTCGTCGCTCACGCCGCCGATCCGCACGAGCGCGTCGCGGCGGAACGCCCCGATGGCGCCGGGGACGGTCGGCATGCATTCGGCGACGTCGAACAGGCGACGGTCCAGGTTGAAGCCCACGACGTACTCGATGTGCTGCCACGCGCCGAGGATCCCGCTGCGGTTCGCGACCTTCGTGTTGCCTGACACGGCCCCGACTCGGGGATCCGCGAACGGCTCGATGAGCGCCCGCACGGTGTCCGGCTCGAAGACCGTGTCCCCGTCGACCATCACCACGATGTCGTGCGAGGCCGCCTGAAGGCCCGCGTTGAGCGCCGATGGCTTGCCGCCGTTCTCCTTGCGGATCAGCCGGACGCTCGGGAGGCCGAGGGACTCGACGATCTCCGAGGTCGCGTCCGTCGAGCCATCGTCGACGACGATGACCTCGACGGGGTGGGTCGACGCCGCGATCGACCGGACCGCCGCCTCGATGCCTGCCGCCTCGTTGTAGGCGGGCACGATGACGGTCACGGGCTCGATGATGCCGTGGCGCAGGGGTGCGTTGATCCGCCGTCGTCCGCGCGCCGCGCCCATCGCGCGCTGGGCCGCACGCCGGTGCCGGGCCGCGAAGCCCACGACGAGCACCGCGCGGACGACCGTGACGACGCCGCTCGCGACGAGCGCCCACGAGATCGCCGCGATCACGGCGTCGCTCAGCTGGACGCCCCACACGAATGCCGTTCCGCTCACGCGCTCGGCTGGGTTCGCCGCGCGCATGCTCGAGATGCCCACGGCATCGCCGACCGTCGTCACGCGGTAGCCCTGGTCTGAGAGCTTGCCGAGGAGCGAATCGAGGGCGGCGACGGTCTGCGAGCGGTCGCCGCCGCCGTCGTGCAGGAGGAGGACCTGCCCCTGGCCGTTCGACGGCGTGAGGTTGCGTTCGATGGCCGAGGTGCCCGGGCGCTGCCAGTCCTCGCCGTCCAGGGTAGTCAGGACGGTGAGGTAGCCCTGGTCTGCCGCCGCCTGGATGGCCGCCCAGGTCCCGTCGGTGACGGCGTCGTTCTCGGAGCTGTACGGCGGGCGGAGCAGCGTGGCAGCGTGGCCCGTGATGCCCGTGATGACATCCTGGGCCCCCGCGATCTCAAGCTGGCGGCGCCACGGGGGCGCCGTGCCGAGATCGACGTGGGTGAGCGTGTGCACGCCGAGCTCGTGGCCCTCGGCTGCCATGCGCTGCACGAGTCCGGAGTTCTCGATGGCCGCCGAGCCCACGACAAAGAAGGTTGCGTGGACGTGGTGCTTGGCGAGCACGTCGAGGATCTGGGGGGTCCACTCGGGATCGGGGCCGTCGTCGAACGTGAGCGCGAGCGTCCTGTCGGGTGGCCGCACTGCGCGGACGGCGTCGCCGCGCGCGTCGACGATCGGGCCGCCTTGGGATACACCGGGCGGGACGCTTCCGGCCTGGCCCCCAGTCGGTGCGGCATCGTCCCCGATGCCCGCGAGGTGGTGCAGGTAGCCCTGGATGGTGAGCGCCATGGCGAGGCCCAGCAGGAGGACCGCGAGGACGACCCAATGTGCTCGGACCCGGGGCGGTCGGGCCTTGCTCACGGGTGCGCGGGCGGAGTCGGCTTGGTGGACTGGCCCGGTGCCGTGCCGCTCTTGCCGGGCGCCGTCGTCGTTGCGGGAGCCGGAGCCACGGGCTGGGCGGGCGCGACGGGCTGCGCGGGGATGCCGGCGGGCGTCGCGGGGGCCGTGTGGGCGGCAAGGATCGGCGAGATCTCGCCGACCGCGCCTTGGCTTGCGGCCGGTTCCGGGGCGGGACCGGTCCACGGCGGTGCTGCAGCACTTTGGCGGGCGGCCGCCGTTGCGGGCTGGGGCAGGTACGGCGCAGCGATGTTCGGGCCGCCGAGAAGGGCAATGGCGAGGAGCCCCACGTAACCGACTACGAGCCCGAGGAAGATCCCTCCCGCGATACGGACTCGGCGGAGCCTGCGCCCCGAGGAGTCAACGAAGACCGGCCCTTGCTCTGGTGCCGGAGAGGACTGCTGGGGTGCGCCGAGGAGATCTGCCATCGGGCACACAGTGTAACGGAAAGATCTCGGTAGAAGCTGGGGGTGCAGACTCGGTACATGACCAATCGCCTCGCCGGCCAAGCCTCGGCCTACCTCCGCCAGCACGCGGACAACCCTGTCCACTGGCAGCCGTACGGCGACGACGCGTTCGCCGAGGCCGCGCGGCGGGACGTCCCGGTCTTCATCTCCATCGGCTACGCCGCGTGCCACTGGTGCCACGTCATGGCGCACGAGTCGTTCGAGGACCCGATCACGGCGGAGCTCCTCAACGCGCGCTTCGTGAGTGTCAAGGTGGACCGCGAGGAGCGGCCGGACGTCGATTCCGTCTACATGGCTGCGTGCCAGGCCATGACCGGCCAGGGCGGCTGGCCGCTCAGCATCTTCGCGCTCCCCGACGGCCGCGCGTTCTACGCGGGGACGTACTTTCCGCCAGACCCGCAGCCCGGGAGGCCGAGCTTCCGGCAGATCCTCGAGGCCGTGTGGGAAGCGTGGACCGAGCGCCGCGACGGTGTTGAGCGGCAGGCTGCTGCGCTCGCCGAGGGGCTCGGCGGGGTGTTCTCGTCGCAGCTCCTCGATGTCGCGGCGCCTGCAGAGTCAGTCGACGCGGGCTTCCTCGCCGGTGCCGTCACCGAGCTCGTCCGCGCCGAGGACCCCGAACACGGCGGCTTCGGGCGCGCGCCCAAGTTCCCGCCGTCGCCCGTTCTCGAGTTCCTCGTGCGGCACTCGGCGGCGGCAGAGCATGGGAGCGCCGCCGTCGCCCGTGGCCTCGCAGGCCGCACGCTCGCGGCCATGTGCCGTTCGGCCCTGTTCGACACGCTCGGCGGGGGCTTCGCCCGCTACTCGGTGACCGCCGACTGGTCGCTCCCGCACTACGAGAAGATGCTGTACGACAACGCCCAACTCCTCCGGGTCCTCGCCCATTGGGTGCGCCTCGGCGGCTCGCCCGAGTTCCCGGCCGAGGAGGCCCGGGCGGCCGCTGGCCTCACGGCCGATTGGCTCGTTCGCGAGCTGGGGCTCCCCGAGGGCGGCTTCGCGTCCTCGCTCGACGCCGACTCCGTGCGGGACGGAGTCAGCGTCGAGGGCGGGTTCTACGTGTGGACGCGCACCGAGTTCCTCGCTGCGGCCGGAGACCGCACTGAGGGCGCACGCCTCGCCGGGATCTTCGGGCTGCCGGGCGTGCGCGACGGGTCCGAGGCCGTGCCGCTGCACGCGGGCCGCGCTCTCGATCCGGACGAGCGGGCCGCGTGGGAGGGGCTCCGGCCAGGCCTGCTCGCCGAGCGGTCCCGGCGCACGCCGCCGGCCCGCGACGACAAGGTGGTCGCCGGCTGGAACGGGCTCGCCGTGGCGGCCCTCGCGGACGCGGCCTGGGCTCTCGGCCGGCCCGAACTGCTCGACGATGCGCGCCGAACGGCCGAGCTCCTCCAAGCCGTCCACTGGGACGGCGAGCTGCTGAGGCGCGTCTCGCACGCGGGCTCCGCGGCCGGGATCGAGGGACTCCTTGCCGACTACGCGGCCTGCGCCGAGGGCGCCTTCGCCCTCTATGCGGCCACGGGCGAGGAGCGCTGGTATGCGTGGGCCGAGGGCCTTCTCGCCGCGGCGACACGGCGCTTCATCGATGACGGCCTCCTCTCGGACGCGCCCTTGGAAGGCGGCGCGGGCGGGCCCGGGGTGCGCTCTGCGCTCGCGGGGGCGCGCTCCCTCGAACCGCACGATGCCGAGGCGCCGAGCGGGGCGTCGCTCCTCGCGGGCGCCCTGCTCACCCACGCGGCCTACAGCGGCTCGGGCGAGCATCGCGTCCTCGCGGGCTCGATGCTCGCGGGGCTCCCGCGTCTCGCCGCCCAGGGCCCGCGCGCCGTCGGCTGGCTCCTTGCCGTCGCGGAGGCCTCGCTCGCTGGGCCGATCGAGGTCGCCGTCGTGGGCTCGCCGGGGGAGGGCCGCCGTCGTCTCCATGGCGAGGCGCTCGCTTCGACGAGCCCCGGCGTCGTCGTTGCGGTCGGCGAGGCCGCGCAGGGGGAGGCCCGGGTGCCGCTGCTTGCCGATCGCCCGGCGGCAGACGACGGCGCGCCTCTCGCCTACGTGTGCCGGGACTTTGCGTGCAGGCTCCCCGTCACGACTCCGGAGGCGCTCCGAGGGCAGCTCGCGTCGCTGAATTCCTAGGTGCGGGATTCGGAACGCCACAATTCGCGAGCGAATGCGACGTCCTGAGGGCGGGAAGCGTGGCGAGTTGTGGCGTTGGGCACCGGATTGGCCGACTGACGGTCACACGGGCGTGCCGAGGACCGCGAGCATGATGGCGGTAAAGTGCGCCGTGAAGCCCGCGACCGTGAACGCGTGGAAGAACTCGTGGAAGCCGAAATGGCGCCAGCTGAAGTTGGGGCGGCGGATCCCGTAGAACACCGCTCCCGCGATATAGAACGCGCCGCCCAAACAGATGAGGATGGCGGCGGGGACGCTCGCGGCGAAGAAATCCGGAAGGAAGAGGAACGCCGCGCAGCCGAGGGCAACGTAGATGGGGACGTAGAGCCAGCGCGGGGCTCGCACCCACAGGGCGCGGAACAGGACACCGAGCAGTGATCCGCCCCAGACGAGCGCGAGCAGGAGGATTCCCTTCTCGCGCGGGAGGAGCACCCACGAGAGGGGGGTGTAGGTTCCCGCGATGACAAGCATGATGTTCGCGTGGTCGATGCGCTTGAGCACGGCCTTCACGCGCGGCGACCAATTGCCCCGGTGGTAGACGGCGGAAACCGAGAAGAGCGTGAGTCCCGTGAGTGCGTAGACGGCGCACGCGATTTTGCGGTCCGCGCTCGGCGCGAGCGCAATGAGGACGACGCCCGCGGCGAGTGCGATCGGCGTCGAGGCAGCGTGGATCCAGCCCCGCCACGAAGGTTTGAGGGCCAGGAGCTCGGTGCGCGAGGGCACGGTCTGCTGCATGACCCGAGTCTAACTTACGGTGCGGTAAGTTACTATCCGGTAGCATCTGGGCTCCTGCGGTAGCCTTAGTGCGGCACAGGTGAGGGCCCACACGGGCCCCGACAGCAAGCGCGGGAGGAGTCCATGGAACTGCCTGGTTTCCTCTACGGGTACTACGAGCGCCGCCTGCAGCGGGAGCTCAAGCCGGACAGCATTCCGCGGCATATCGGGGTCATGGTCGACGGCAACCGCCGCTGGGCCCGCCAGTTCAACGCCCCGTCGAGCCAGGGGCACCGGGCTGGTGCCGACAAGATCCACGAGTTCCTCGGCTGGTGCCGCGAGCTCGGCATCCGCGTCGTGACGCTCTACATGCTCTCGACGGACAACATGAACCGCTCGAGCGATGAGCTCGCCGAGCTCACCGACATCATCGCCGAGACACTCGACCGGCTCGACGACGACCCCACGGTTTCGGTCCACGCGATGGGCGCCCCCGAGCTGCTGCCCGCGCATCTCGCGGACCGCCTCGCGCGCCTCACGGCAAAGCCGAGTCCCTCCGAGCCCCTCCACGTCAACGTTGCCGTGGGCTATGGGGGGCGGCGCGAGATCGTCGACGCGGTGCGAGAGTTGTTGCGGGACGCCCTCTCGCGTGGGGAAGACATCGGCGAGCTCGCGGAGCGGCTCGACGTCGACGACATCTCGCGGTTCCTCTACACGGCCGGGCAGCCGGATCCCGACCTCGTGATCCGCACGTCGGGGGAGCAGCGGCTCTCGGGCTTCCTCATGTGGCAGAGCGCGTACAGCGAGTTCTACTTCTGCGAGGCCCTGTGGCCGGCGTTCCGCCGCGTCGACTTCCTCCGGGCCCTGCGCGACTACGCGGGGCGGCAGCGGCGCTTCGGCTCGTGACCTCAGTCACGAATTACATTCCTGTGATTTACCCGACACTCCCTTAGACGTAACCTGCTCGCAATCGACCGCGGCGTAGATTGACGCCATCGGGAGGCACCCGCCACCCGACGCGGGGAGGCCGAATATGGGCGTTGCGTTGCAGCAGCTCCAGGAGGCCGGTCCCGGCCTCGCGGCCGAGCCGGCAGGAACTGGAGATGCCGGGGAGACCCGGGGGCTGGAGTCGACGTGACGACCACTGGAGTACTGGCCGAAGAGCCCACCGCCGCCGAAGAGGGCCGCCGCACCTACGTGCTGGACACCTCCGTTCTGCTCTCCGACCCGAGGGCGATCCTGCGGTTTGCGGAACACGAAGTTGTGATCCCGGTCGTCGTGATCACCGAGCTCGAGGCCAAACGCCACGATCCCGAACTCGGCTACTTCGCCCGCAAGGCCCTGCGGCTCCTCGACGACCTCCGCGTCGAGCACGGCAGCCTCGGCACGCCGATCCCTCTCGGCAGCCAAGGAGGCTCGCTCGTCGTCGAGCTCAATCACATCTCCGCCGAGGTGCTCCCCGCGGGCTTCCGCAGCGGCGATAACGACGCGCGGATCCTCGCCGTCGCGAAGAACCTCGCCAACGAGGGCCGTTCCGTCACGGTCGTGTCGAAGGACCTCCCGATGCGCGTGAAGGCCTCGGCAATGGACTTGGCCGCCGACGAGTACCGCAACGAGCAGATCGTCGATTCGGGCTGGACCGGAGTTGCGGAGATCGAGGCGGGCGAAGAGGAGGTTTCGACGCTGTATGGCCACGAGCCCGTCTTCGTGCCCGAGGCCGCAGAGATGCCCGTCAACACGGGCCTCGTGATCATCTCGCCCCGCGGCTCCGCGCTGGGCCGGGTTGGCGCGGACAAGCAGGTGCGCCTCGTGCGCGGCGATCGTGAGATCTTCGGCCTCCATGGCCGCTCGGCCGAGCAGCGGCTCGCGATCGACCTGCTCATGGATCCGACTGTCGGCATCGTCTCGCTCGGCGGCAAGGCTGGCACGGGCAAGTCGGCGCTCGCTCTCTGCGCGGGCCTCGAGGCCGTCATGGAGCGCCGCGAGCACAAGAAGGTCGTCGTGTTCCGGCCGCTGTACGCGGTGGGCGGCCAGGAGCTCGGCTACCTCCCCGGGACCGAGGCGGAGAAGATGAACCCGTGGGGCCAGGCGGTCTTCGACACGCTCGGCGCGGTGACGAGCACGGACGTGATCGACGAGGTCATGGACCGCGGCATGCTCGAGGTGATGCCCCTCACGCACATCCGCGGGCGCTCGCTGCATGACTCGTTCGTGATCGTGGACGAGGCCCAGTCCCTCGAGAAGAACGTGCTGCTCACCGTCATGAGCCGCATGGGCCAGAACTCGAAGATCGTCCTCACCCACGACGTCGCCCAGCGCGACAACCTCCGCGTGGGGCGCCACGACGGCATCGCCGCCGTCGTCGAGACGCTCAAGGGCCACCCGCTGTTCGGCCACGTCACGCTCACGCGCTCCGAGCGCTCGCCGATCGCGGCCCTCGTGACCGAGCTGCTCGAGCGGGCCGAGGTCTAGGCGCCGCCACCCGCGGTCGTCTCGCGGCCGCCGTCGTCCTGGGCCCCAGCGTTCGCCAGACCCAGGAAGGCGGCGGCCGCTTTGTGCCCCTCGACCGTGAGCTCCCAGTTCGGGCGTTTGAAGTCCTCCCGGGCGAGGCGGAAATTGAGACCGCGATCGACGACGCCGGGTCGGGCCAGCACTCGGGTCTCTCCGTTGGGGACGTACCCGAGGGAGCGGCTCACTCGCTTCGACGGCTCGTTCCAGTCGTAGGCACTCGTCTCGGCAACCTCGGCACCGAGGTGGTCGAAGGCCCAGAGAAGCACGGCGGCGCGCATCTGGGCACCGAGGCCGCGGCCGCGAGCGCTGTGGCGGAGCCATGAGCCGGTTGCCACGGTTCGCAGCAGCGGAAAGTCCTTGGCCCCGATGTCCTGGCAACCCAGGAACTCGCCATCATGCGACCAGATGCCGAACATGATGGTCCAAGCCTCGGGGTGCGCCCGGAGCCGAGACTCCCAGATCCAGCGCGCGCTGTTCTCGGCAAGCTGAGGGGACTCGTCCCAGGCATTGGCGAGCGCTGAGTGGCCAGCAGGCGCGAGGGCCGGGTCCGTGAGACCGCCGCGCGCGGCCTCGATGTAGTGAGGGATGTCGTCGTCGCGCAGGGGCCGGAGTTCGAGGGCAGGGGTGAGCAGCCGAAGGCCGAGCACCGGCCATATGTCGTCGAGAGACATCATGGCGCCACGCTAGTGCACACTCCGCGCACCGCGTCGTACAGATTCGGGTCTGGCGTTGTGGTGTCGGAGGCCGCGCGGTCGGATAGGGTCCAAGGGTGATCGTCCGATTGCCCGAGCTGTGGAGCGCGAATCCAATCGCGTTCTGGCTCGTCGTCGCGTGCCTCGCGTATTTCGTGTGGATGGCCTCACGGCTTGTCGTCATCGACATCCGGAGCCATCTCCTGCCCAATCGCATCGTGCTGCCGAGCTATTGGACTGCCGTGCCGCTCGCCGTCGCTGCGCTCATCGGAAGCGGCGGCCTCGATGTGCCTGGTCTCGTCCGCGTGCTCGGCGGCGGCATCGTGCTGTGGGTCGTGTATTTCGTGCTGCGCATCGTCTATCCCGCGGGCATGGGATTCGGAGACGTCAAGCTCGCGGGGGTGCTCGGCCTGTATCTCGGCTACCTGAGCTGGGAGCACGTGTTCTGGGGGACCGCCGCGGCGTTCCTCCTAGGCGGGCTCTTCGGCCTCGGCCTCATTCTGCTGCGCCGCGGAACCGGCAAGACCGCAATTCCGTTCGGCCCCTTCATGCTCGTCGGCGCCGGGCTCGTGCTGCTCCTCCCGGCAGCCTGAGCTCGCCTCACCGTTCAACCGTCAGCTCCCGTGGGTGTCGCCCACGAAGTGCGCCCGCCGCGCCGGATCAACGGCCCACTCGATCGCGCGGCGATGCAGCGGCGGGAGCTCGGGCAGCTCGTCGGGGGAGAACCATGAGACCTCGAGATTCTCGTCGTCGTTCACTCGGGCCTCGCCGCTCACATACGTGCACGCCATGACGACGTCGAGGTACTGCGCGTGGTCGCCGTTGGGGTACACGACCGGCGACGTCGTCCCGACGCCCGCGACATGCGTCACCTCGACCCGCACACCGGTCTCCTCGAGCACTTCGCGAACGGCCGTCGTCGCCGGCTCCTCGCCCGGTTCGACGATGCCCGCCGGGACAGTCCACCGCCCGTTGTCGGCGCGGCGCACGAGGAGCAGCCGCCCGCCGTCGTCCGTCACCACCGCCTTGACACCGGGGAGCCACAGCGGGTGGACGCCGATCATGTCGCGCAGGGTGAGGATGAAATCAGGGGTGGGCACGGCCCTAGGTTACCCGCAGGAGGTGACGGTGGACGGACGACGGCGGCCGCCCCCTCCGCGCGGGAGTGGGCGGCCGCCGTGGTCGCCGGGACGTGGACTAGGCCTTCGGGCCCGTCATCGTGGTGACGTCGAGCGCCCGGTCGAGCTGCTCGAGCGTGAGCTCGCCCCGCTCGACGTAGCCGAGCGCGAGCGTGGCCTCGCGGATCGTGAGGCCCTCCTTGACGGCCTTCTTGGCAATGGCCGCGGCGTTCTCGTAGCCGATGAACTTGTTGAGCGGCGTCACGATCGACGGCGAAGCCTCCGCGAGGAAGCGGGCCCGCTCGACATTCGCGGTGATGCCGTCCACCATCTTGTCCGCGACGACGCGCGCCGTGTTCGAGAGCAGTCGGATCGACTCAAGCAGGTTCGCGGCCATGACCGGGATGCCCACGTTGAGCTCGAACGCGCCGTTCGTCGAGGAGAGTGCGATCGTCGTGTCGTTCCCGATGACCTGGGCGGCGACCATGATCGCGGCCTCGCAGATCACGGGGTTGACCTTGCCCGGCATGATCGACGAGCCCGGCTGGAGGTCGGGGATCGCGATCTCGCCGAGGCCCGTGTTCGGGCCGGAGCCCATCCAGCGGAGATCGTTGCAGATCTTCATGAGCGAGTAGGCGATCGTGCGGAGCTGCCCGGACGCCTCGATGAGGCCGTCGCGGTTCGCCTGCGCCTCGAAGTGGTTGCGCGCCTCCGTGATGGGCAGGGCGGTGTCCTGCGCGAGGAACGAGATGACTCGCTGGGGGAAGCCCGCGGGTGTGTTGATGCCCGTGCCGACGGCCGTGCCGCCGAGCGGGACCTCCGCGACGCGCGGGAGCGAGGCCTCGATGCGCTCGATGCCGTAGCGGATCTGGGCCTCGTAGCCCGAGAACTCCTGGCCGAGCATCACGGGGGTCGCGTCCATGAGGTGCGTGCGGCCGGACTTGACGACATCCTTGAACTCCTCCGCCTTGCGGCTCAGCGCGGAGGCGAGGTGCGTGAGCGCCGGCACGAGGTCGTTGAGCAGGGCGTTCGTTGCAGCCACGTGGACCGAGGTCGGGAAGACGTCGTTCGAGGACTGGGACGCGTTGACGTGGTCGTTGGGGTGGACGACCTTGTCGATGCCCTTGTCCTTGAGCGCCCGGCTCGCGAGCTCGGCAAGGACCTCGTTCATGTTCATGTTCGAGGACGTGCCCGAGCCCGTCTGGAAGACGTCGATCGGGAAGTGCTCGTCGAACTCCCCGTCGGCGACACGGTCCGCGGCGTCGGCAATCGCGTCGGCGAGATCCCCGTCGATCACGCCGAGCTCTTCGTTGGCGCGGGCTGCAGCCTTCTTGACGCGCGCGAGGGCCTCGATGTGCTTGCGCTCGAGCGTCTTCCCCGAGATCGGGAAGTTCTCGACGGCGCGTTGCGTCTGGGCGCGGTACAGGGCGTTGGCCGGAACCCGGACCTCGCCCATCGTGTCGTGTTCGATTCGGTAGTCGGCAGAATCCTGCACGGCGGAGTCAGTCATGGCACCCAGATTAGACCCCTCGTGCGGCCGCTTCGAACCGGGATGCGCTAGACGTTGCCGATGCCGGACACGAGCTCAGCCCTGCCCTCGCCGAGCCGATAGCACACACCGAGGACGGCGGTGCGGCCCTCGTCGACGGCGCGCGCGATCACCTGGGACGTTTCGATGAGCCGCTTGCCGGTCTGCTTGACGTGCTCCACGACCGTGTCATTGACGCCCGTGACGCCGTTGCGCTGCGACGCGATGACGGACGGCATGATGCGCTCGACGAGGTCGCGCACGAAGCCCTCGGGCATCGCCCCGGTCGAGTACGCCTTGACGCTCGCGGTCACGGCCCCGCAGTTGTCGTGCCCGAGGATCACGATGAGGGGGACGTCGAGCGGATCGATCGCGTACTCGAGGGAGCCCAGCACGGCCGCATCGATGACCTGCCCGGCCGAGCGCACGACGAACGCGTCGCCAAGGCCCAGGTCGAAGATGATCTCGGCTGCGAGGCGCGAGTCCGAGCAGCCGAAGATGACGCAGAACGGATTCTGGGAGCCGACGAGTTCGTCGCGCCGCGCAGAATCCTGATTGGGATGGACGGACGTTCCGGAGACAAAGCGCTCGTTTCCTTCGCGCAGCGTTCGCCACGCCTCTGCGGGGCTCATGGATGCAGGCACGACTCCCACTGTAGACCACCCGTTCTACCCCTCGGGTGCTCTGGCGTCAGATGACGCCTCGGGATGCCCGGATGACGACGGCGCGGCGTCGCCTAGCGCGCGGGCGCGGCGACGGCCGCGGCGACGACGTCGAACTCGGCAAAGCCGGCCGAGCCGCTCACGATCACGGTCGTCTGGCCGATGGTGCCAACGTAGCTTTTCTCAACGCCCGGCTTGTCATAGAGGGTCCACTCGACTCCGCCCGCCGTGCGCGTGCCGGTCTTGGGCGCCTGCTTGACCTGCTGGGCGATCCAGGTCGGATTCGCGGACGCGGTCTGGACGATCGAGACGAACTGCTGCTGCGGGGTGACCCATCCGACGTCCCAGTGCGCGACGCCGTCTGACGCGCCGCCTTCCCACCGCGCGTAGTTCGCGGTGTAGCCCGCGGGCAGCTCGGGGGCGGCGGGGGAGAAGCCTGCGACGCCCTTCGCGTCCGCGGCGACGGCGGAGACGTCCACCGTAGGCCGCTGGACGGGGCTCTGCGGGTTCGCGCTCAGGAGGACGACGGGGAGCAGGACGAGCAGCGAGACGGCCAACGCCATGATCATGCCGATGACGGACGCGTTCGCCCGCTTGGCCGCCGCGGGCGTGAGGACCGGCTTGACGGGGGATGCGGGGGTCTCTTCGTGGGTGCTGCTCACCGTTCCATTGTCCCGCACGCCGTGGCCCGGCGGGGACGCGCGGGGTTGGCCCCCACGCGGAGCGGGTGGGCGCACAGCCAGGAGGACGACGGCGCGCAGTCACATTTGCGCGCATGTGACCGCGGTCATCGCAGTCCTCGGGCGCAGCCCGCAGACTATGATCAAAACAAATCCGACTCGAAGAAGAGGTCACTGTGTCCCCTGAGCCGAACGTCAGCCAGTACTCGACCCTTTCCAGCGCTCTCACCCTCGGAGCCGATGAGCCGGATCGCAACCTCGCTCTCGAACTCGTCCGCGTCACCGAGGCCGCCGCCATCGCCGGCGGCCACTGGGTGGGCTTCGGCGACAAGAACAAGGCCGACGGCGCCGCGGTCGACGCGATGCGCTCCTTCCTCCACACGGTCCACTTCAACGGCGTCGTGGTGATCGGCGAGGGCGAGAAGGACGAGGCCCCCATGCTCTACAACGGCGAGCGGGTGGGAGACGGCACGGGGCCCGAGGTCGACGTCGCCGTCGACCCGATCGACGGTACGCGCCTCACCGCGCTCGGCATCAACAACGCCCTCGCGGTCCTCGCCGTCGCGGAGCGCGGCACGATGTTCGACCCGTCCGCGGTGTTCTACATGGAGAAGCTTGTGACGGGCCCCGAGGCCGCCGATCTCGTGGACCTCCGCCTCCCGGTCAAGCAGAACCTCCACCTCATCGCGAAGGCCAAGGGCGTCAAGGTCAACCAGATCAACGTGTGCATCCTCGACCGCGACCGGCACAAGCCGCTCGTCGAGGAGATCCGCGCGGCCGGCGCCCGCACGAAGTTCATCCTGGACGGCGACGTCGCGGGTGCGATCGCGGCAGCCCGCTCGGGCACGGGCGTCGATGCGCTCATGGGCATCGGCGGCACGCCGGAGGGCATCGTCGCGGCGTGCGCGATCAAGTCCCTCGGCGGGGTCATCCAGGGCCGTCTGTGGCCCACGAGCGACGAGGAGAAGCAGAAGGCCGTCGACGCCGGGCACGACCTCGACCGCGTCCTCACGACCAACGACCTCGTGAAGAGCGACAACTGCTACTTCGCCGCGACCGGCATTACCGACGGCGACCTGCTCCGCGGAGTCCGCTACTCGAAGGACCGGGTCAAGACGCAGTCGATCGTCATGCGCTCGAAGTCAGGCACGGTGCGCTTCGTCGATGCCGAGCACCACGCGAGCAAGTGGGAGAGCTGGGCCCGCCAAGCCTGATCTCGGCCCGGGCCCTGGCAGGCGCCGTCCGGAACGCCGCTAGACTGGCGTGCGGCCACAGCGAAGCTACACCCGCCCAGGAGGACCATGACCGCCGAGAGCCAGCTGCCCCGCCGCGACCTGACGGTCCGCGCGTGCACTGACCGAGCCGAATGGGACGCCCTCGTCAACTCGCGGGGCGGCCACCCGCTCCAGCTGTGGGGCTGGGGAGAGGTCAAGGCCGCGCATCATTGGCGCACCGAGCGGCTCGTCGTGGGCGACGGCGCGGAGGTCCTGGGTGGGGCCCAGGTCCTCTATCGGGCCCTCCCGTGGCCGCTCAGGTCGCTCGCGTACCTCTCGCGCGGCCCCGTGTGCGCGCCGGAGGACGCGGGGGCGGTGCTCGACGCCGTCGCCCGCCACGTGCGGTCGACGCGCGGTTCGGTCGCGCTCGTCGCCGAGCCCGATTGGGACGCGGGCACCGACGGTGCGCAATCCGCTGGGGAGCAGGGGCTCGCGGCGGCGGGCTTCGCGCGTACCGAGAACACCATTCTCATTCCGCGCACGCTCATCCTCGACCTGACCCAGGACGACGACGCGCTCATGGCCGCGATGTCCCGCACGACGCGTGCGAACGTCCGCAAGAACCTCAAGGGCGGCCTCGCATTCCGCAAGGTTGCGACGGAGGCGGAGCTCGAGCAGGTCCTCGCGATCTACCGCGAGACGGCGAGGCGCGCGGGGTTCGGCATCCACGAGGACCGCTACTATCGCGACATCTGGCGGCTCCTCGGCGACGATTCGCCGGTCGTCGCGGCGTTCGACGGCGATGAGGTCGTCGCGTTCGTGTGGATCGCCAAGAGCGCGGGGACGGCGTTCGAGCTCTACGGCGGCGTGAACGCCGCGGGGCAGAAGGCCCGCGCGAACTACGGCGTCAAATGGGCCGCGTTCACCGCCATGCGGGCCGACGGCTGCACCCGGTACGACCTCAATGGCCTGCTCAACGACGGCATCTCCGACTTCAAGAAGCAGTTCGCCCAGCACGAGAACTTGCTTGCGGGAACGTGGGAGCTCCCGCTCTCGCCTCTGTACCCCATGTATTCGACCGGGATGCCCATCGCACGCCGGACCCTCCAGAAGGGGCGCGCAGCAGCGAAGGCCGCCGTCGTCGGCGCGAAGCGGGCTGCAGGGCGCGCGCGGGCGTTCGCGCGCCGCTAGCCCAGCTCGGCCTGGAACGGCACCGAGGCGGCCTCAGCCGATCCCGGCGCCGAGCCCCGTCGTGACGGCGAACGCGAGCACTCCGCCGTCGCCCGCGTGGGCGAGTGCAGGCGCCTCGGGAGCCGGGACGAACGCCGCGTCGCCGCGGGAGAGCGCGAGATCGCCCTTCGGGGTGTCGAGCGTGAGCGAGCCGTCCACGACGAGGACGACGGCGGCCCCCGCCTGCGCGACGGGCACCGGCTCGGGCCGGGTCCCCGGCGCCCCCGCGGGAACGTAGATGCGCTGAAGCTGGAACTCCCCGAACGGGGGCCGGTAGAGCTCCTGGCCGAGCTCCGATTCCGTGGGCGCGAGAAGAGGGACCGGGAGGGCCTCGAAGGCCACGGTCGCGAGCAGCTCCGAGACGTCGACGTGCTTTGGCGTGAGCCCGCCGCGCAGCACATTGTCCGAGGAGGCCATGACCTCGATCCCGAGGCCCGAGAGGTAGGCGTGCACGTTGCCCGCGCCAAGCGCGAGGGCCTCGCCCGGGGCGAGCGAGACGCGGTTGAGCAGGAGCGAGATGAGCACGCCGGGGTCATCCTCGTATTCGCGGGCGAGGTCGGCGACGGTGCGGAGCCCGGCGTCGTCCATGTCGGCCGCCGCGACCGCGCGGTCCACGGCCGCTGCCGCCGCCCGCACGGCGTCGCGGACTTGCTCGCCGCCTGCGATGAGGCGCGCGAACGCCGTCTGCAGAGCGTCGCCCTCATCGGGGCCGCGGAGGATCTCGGCCACCTGTTCGGTGACCTCGGCGGCCTCCTGCCCCGCTAGCAGCGCGGTAAGCGCCTCGAAGCGTGCCGCTGCCTCGGCGGGCGCCCGGAAGCCGCACAGCGCCTCGAAGGGGGTCAGCGCGAAGATCATCTCGGGCTTGTGGTTGTCGTCCTTGTAGTTGCGGTGCGGTGCCGCGCGGTCGATGCCGGCGGCCTCCTCGGCCGCAAACCCCGCCTGAGCCTGTTCGAGGGTCGGATGAACCTGGAGGGACAGGGGGCGGTCCGCGGCGAGGACCTTGAGCAGGAACGGCAGCCTGGGCCCGAACGCGGCGACGCTTTCGGCGCCGAGCAGGCCCTCGGGGTCCCTCGCGATGACATCGTCGAGGCCTGGCGCGCCGTCGCCCGGCGCGGTGAGGACGCGCGACGGCGAGTCCGGGTGGGCCCCGATCCACAGTTCGGCCTCGGGCCCGCCGGAGGGGGTTCGGCCAAGGAGCTCCGCGATCGCGGTCGAGGAGCCCCATGCGTACGGGCGCAGCGAGTTCAGAAGGAGGTGCATGCTGGTGCTCCGGGTTCGTGTCGAGGCGGATGCGGGAAACGACGGGGGAGCCGTCACATCGGGGTGCATTGGCCGTTGTTGGCCATGATCGCGTTGAGGATGTCGTTCTGGCCTGTCTTGAAGAGGTAGTCGAGGCGCTTAGCATCGACTCGCACGCCGTCTGGGCCCATGGTGTTGTACTGGTTGGCTGGGACAGTCGCTGCGCGGGCGGCCATCGCAGCCGCGGGTGCCACGGCCACGGGCGCCGCGAACGAGGCGGCGCCGCCCGTGCGCGAGGATGCGCCGGCCGCCTTGGGCGACGGCGATGCCGGGGCCGTGAGTACGCTCTTGACCTTCGCCTGGATCTGGTCGAAGTCGGGGTAGGTCGGGAAGTTGGCCGGGAAGTCCGGCGGCCCGATGACGAGCCGGCTCACGGGCTGGCCCTTGCCCTTGATGGCAAGGTCCACGAAGCTGCCGAGCTGGGAGGCCGAGATGTTCGACTCGACGACTTTCGTGCCGGCGTTCGCGATGGACTCGAACTTCGTGAGGACGGTCGCGGGGTTGAGCTGGTTGATCATCGCCTGCTGGATGCACTGCTGGCGGGCAATGCGATCGTAGTCGCTCGCGAATTCGCGCGAGCGCCCGTACCAGAGCGCGTGGAAGCCGTCGAGCGTCTGGGGCCCCGGCGCGATCCAGCCGACTGGCTGAGCATGGTCTCCCGCGTCGTCGAGCGCGGCGCCGCTCATCGGCACCCAGCCGCCCGCATTGACCTTGATGCCGCCGAGCGCGTCGACGAGCTGCGCGAAGCCGTCCATGTCCACGACCACATAGGCCTGGACCGTGATCCCGAGGGTGCCGGAGACGGCCTCCATCGTGGCCTGGGCGCCGGGGTCCGCGACGCCGGGATAGAGCTTCGCGTACTTCTCGGTGACCTCGGTGTTGATCGCGTTGATGAGGCAGTCGTTGCCGCAGTTGTAGCCGTCGGGGTACACGGTGCGCATGGGGGAGCCCTCGGCGAAGCGGGCGTTCTGGAAGTTGCGGGGCACCGAGATGAGGGCGGTCTGTCCGGTCGAGGCATCGACGCTCAGTACCGAGAGGCTGTCCGGCCGCCGCCCCGTGCGATCCGCGCCGGCATCCCCGCCCATGACGAGGAAGTTGTACCGCCCGTCCACGGGCGCGATCGCGGGGCCGCCGGCGAAGATGGCCCCGATCGCCCCGCGGCTCACGTTCACGAGATACGCGGCATACGCGAGGCTCCCGCTCGTGGCCACGAGGCACAGCGCGAGCGCGGCGACGGCGAGAGGGCGGGTGCGGCGCGGGAGGAGCGGGATGCGGAGCAGCCGGAGGGTGTCGAGCCACACGAGGGCCCACCCGAGCGCGAGCATGAGGAGAACGCCGATGAGCACGGCGGACGCGACGGGGTCCGTCACGAGGTTCAGGAGCAGGCTGCGGTTGATGAACCCGACGACGAGCGTCAGGAGGAGGACGAGCCACACGGCGAATGTCACGGTGAGTGCACGGCGCGCGAACACGCGGCTTCCCGCGACAAGCTGCGCGCTGCCCGGGGCGACGAGGGTCAGGGCGAGGAGGGAGAAGGCCCGCTTGCTGCGGATGCCCGGGGGCGCCTGCTCGGGGTGCCTGAGCGGCTGGGTCAGCCGGCTCCTGGGGGAGGGATTCCCGTGCTCTGTCTCGTAGCCGTGGATCACCATGCGGGCCCCCTTACCCGGGTTCCCCCGGAGTTGCTGCCTCCCGGCCGAAGACCTCGGCCACCTTCTGCCGGAGGGACGCGCCCTTGCGCGACGCCGTCTCGTTGAGCTCGTCGGCGAAGCGCGAGAGCTGGCCCGCGAGGCGCTCGGCGAGCTCATCGGTGCCCGAGGCCAGGAGGCGGACCGCGAGGAGCCCCGCGTTCCGCGCGCCGCCGATCGAGACCGTCGCGACCGGCACGCCAGCGGGCATCTGGACGATCGAGAGGAGCGAGTCCATGCCGTCGAGGGTCTTGAGCGGAACGGGCACGCCGATCACGGGGAGCGTCGTGACGGACGCGAGCATCCCGGGAAGATGCGCGGCACCGCCCGCGCCTGCGATGACGACCCGGAGCCCCCGCTCGCGCGCGGACGCGCCGTAGGCGACCATCTCGTGCGGCATGCGGTGCGCCGAGACGACGTCAGCCTCGAACGGGACCCCGAACTCGTCGAGCGCCTCGGCGGCGGCCTCCATGACGTTCCAGTCGGAATCGGAGCCCATCACGAGGCCGACGAGCGGGCGGGCCTCGGCGGGGTGTGGGGCGGTGCTCATGCGCTCTCCTTTGCGGCATCGGCGTTGTCGGGGGCGTCGGCGCCATCGCGGATGACCGCGGCGACGCGGGAGGCCCGGGCCCTGAGGTCCCCGGGATCCGAGCCGGGGCCGCCGACGAGGTTCACGTGCCCGATTTTCCTCCCCGGGCGGACCGACTTGCCGTAGGTGTGGACCTTCGCGGCGTCCTCCGCCGCGAGTGCGGCAGGGTACGAGCCGTAGAGATCGCCGTTCGCGCCGCCGAGGATATTCTTCATGACGGCCCAGTCGCCGAGCACGCGAGTGCTGCCGAGCGGGAGGTCGAGGACGGCGCGGAGGTGCTGCTCGAATTGGCTCGTGACGCAGCCGTCCTGGGTCCAATGCCCCGTGTTGTGCGGCCGCATCGCGAGCTCGTTGACGAGGAATCCCTGCCCGCGGCCCGGGGTCTCGAAGAGCTCGGCGGCCATGACGCCCGTGACGCCGAGGTCTGTCGCGATCGCGAGGGCCGCGGCCTGCGCTGCCTCCGCGACGGCCGGGTCGAGGCCCGGCGCCGGGGCGATGACCTCGTCGCACACGCCGTCGACCTGGATCGTGTGGACGACTGGCCAGGCGCGGGAGGCCCCGCTCGGGGTGCGCGCGATGAGCACGGAGAGCTCGCGCGCGAACGTGACCATCTCCTCGGCGAGGAGCGGAGTCATGGTGCCGAACCAGTCGATCGAGGCCGCGGCGTCCGCGGACGAGCCGAGGACGCGTACGCCCTTGCCGTCATAGCCGCCGCGGGGGGTCTTGAGGACGATCGGCCATCCGATCTCGTCCCCGAACGCGACGAGGTCCTCGACGTGGTGGACTGCCGCCCACCGCGGGTTGGGGAGCCCGAGGCGCTCGACGGCGGAGCGCATCTTGAGCTTGTCCTGGGCGTGCACGAGCGCGGCCGGCCCGGGCTGGACGTTGACCCCCTCGGCCATGAGCGCGAGGAGGTGCTCGGTCGGCACGTGCTCGTGGTCGAACGTCAGCACGTCGACGCCCTGCGCGAACTCGCGCAGATCCTCGAGGCTGCGGTAGTCGCCGACGGGGGCCTCTGGGACGGCTGGCACGGCTGAGACGTCCTCGGCTTCCGCGAGGACGCGGAGCTCGAGCCCGAGGGCGGTTGCGGGAGGGGCCATCATGCGCGCCAGCTGGCCGCCTCCGACGACGCCGATCACAGGGAAACTCACCCGCCAAGCCTACCGAACTGGGCCCCGCGACCTGTGAATCCGCACCGCCGCGCCCTGGGCGATGCGGGTCAAGGATAGAATGGTGGTTCGGGCGTCCTCGCCTGAGCTGCCCTTCGCGGGCTTGCCAGGCACCTATCAGGAACCGGTAGGAGGATGCCACGAGGGCCGGCGACTTTCCGCGAGGCCGATGCGTAGAACCAGTCCCGGAGGAACATGATCAACGCCATTTCGGAGCGCTTGCGCGGCCTTGTCTCGCTTTTCTGGCGGGAGGTGGCGAAGTTCGGGCTCGTCGGCGGCGTCGCCTTCGTCGTCGACTCGGCCGTGTTCGTGGGGCTCCTCAACGGGCCCCTCCACAGCAGCGAGGTCTGGGCCAAGTCGATCGCGACGGTCGTGGCGAGCATCTTCTCGTGGGTCGCGAACCGCTACTGGACGTTCCGGCACCGGAAGCAGGCCAACGTGGTCCGCGAAGCCATCCTGTTCGCGATCATGAACGGTGTGGGCCTGCTCATCGCGGCGGGCTGCGTCGCGTTCACGAAGTACATCCTGCTCATGACGGACAAGGTCTCGATCTTTGTTGCGGGCAGCATCGTGGGCCTCGTGCTCGGCACGATCTTCCGCTTCTTCGCGTACCGGTTCTGGGTCTTCAACGTGGAGCTCGACGCCGAACCCGGCTACGAGGGCGACCACGAGATCTTCGAGCCGCACCCCACGGCGGCGGTCGCGGCCGCCAAGCCCGGAGGCCCGGGCGAGCAGTCCGAGGGCTAGCCTTCAGCCTTCCGTGATCCGTTCCGCCTCGCGCAGGCGCGGCGTGTCGGGGACCTCGGCGTGACGGAGGACGGCGGAGCCGTCCGCTGCCCAGACTCCGAGCAGAGCTGCGAGGACGTCGCGCAGCGGGCGGGAGGCGTCGACGAGCACGCGGGCCCCCGGCGTCGCGGGCGTCGCGAACCGCCCGAGCAGCTCCGCCTGCGTGAACTGCTCCCCATCGAGGCGAGCCGCGCCGTCGTCCGCCGACGGGGGATCGAACGGATCGAAGGAATCGGCGAACTGGCGGACGAGCGCCGCGTAGTCGAGCTCGCCGGGCGCGAGCTGCCCCGGGTACGAGAGGTCGAGCGCACCGAGGGCGACGGCCACGCGCGCCGTCCCGGACCCAGCCGAGAGGTCCACGGCGGGATCGGCGGAGGAGCCGGACGTGAAGACGACGTCGGCATCCTCGTCGACGAGCACGCCGCCCGCCTGCCATCCCGCGAGGGCAATCACGGCGCTCTTCCAGTGCGCGGGCACGTCGATGCGGAACGGGGTGCCGGGCTCGGCGTCGAGCTCTTCGACCAGGAAGTTGGAGGTCTTCGCGGCCCAATTGTCAAGGACTCGGCCCGAGAGCTCGACGCGTTCTCCGCCGGGGCCGTACCACGTGAGCCTTGGGGCGGACGAGTTGCCGCCGCGCAGACGGTGGAGCAGGGCGGAGACAGTGGCGGGGGCCGTCGATTCCATGAATCCATTCTGGCGCGTCGGGGGGCGGGACGGGCCTCCCGCGCGCCCGGGCGTGGCGAACACCGTACTCTCGAATTCGGGTGGATACAATTCCCCGCCTGCACTTGACCGCCGTGTAGTTACACGGGTGTAATTAGAACCGGACAGCAACTGCGACGGCGATTGGGGGCCGCGCCGGGAGAGCCCTCCGGCAGCGGGAGCCAGACTGGCAGGCCGGCGCAGACGACCACCGAGGAGGAGCACCGTGGGACAGACGGAGCGTTTCCAGAACGACGCAGCATCCGAAGAGCAGGCTATGAGCGCCTATCAGTCGCGGGGCATTCCGGCCGACTGGTTCGTGGACCCTGCCGACCCCGACGCCGAGGAGCGCTACCGCGAGATGTCCGCGGCCGCACTCGATGACGCGGCGACGGCCTTCCTGGCCGAGCACGCGGCCTCCGACGAGGCGGCGGAACCGGACGACGAGGACGACGACGAGACCGACGCCGAGGTCGTCTCGCTCCTCGACCGCAAGCCCGCCGCGCGCCCGGCCGATCCCGTGTGGGTCGCCCTCCTGCGCCCGTCGGCGCCGGTCGAGGGCGAACTCGCGTGGCAGGCAGACGCCCTGTGCGCCCAGACCGACCCCGAGGCCTTCTTCCCCGAGAAGGGCGGATCGACGCGGGACGCGAAGAAGGTGTGCGGCTCGTGCACGGTCCGCTCAGAGTGCCTCGAGTACGCGCTCGAGAACGACGAGCGCTTCGGCATCTGGGGCGGCCTCTCGGAGCGCGAGCGCCGGCGGCTGCGCAAGCGGGCGGTTTGATCCTGGACAGCGTGCACGTCACCGCAGTCGTCGTCGCGCACGACGGCGCAGCCTACCTCCCGCGGACTCTCGCCGCGGTGGGCGCGCAGCGTCGGCGGCCTGAGGTGATCGTCGGCGCCGACGCCCGCTCGCGCGACGGCTCCGGCGAGATCCTTCGCGAAGCGATGGGCGACGGCGCCGTAGTCGCCGCGCGCGAATCTTTCGGCGCCGCCGTCGCTGCGGCTCTGGCCGCCGTTCCGCGCCCGGCAGGATCCGACCCCGCGAACGAGTGGCTGTGGCTCCTCCGCGACGACGCTGCGCCCGAGCCGGACGCGCTCGCCGAACTGCTGCTCGCCGTAGAGCGTGCCCCGGCCGTCGCGGTCGCGGGGTGCAAGCAAGTGGCGTGGGACGATCCGCGGAGGCTCGTCGACGTCGGGCTCTACGCGAGCCGCTGGGCCGAGCGGCTGTCCCTCATCGACGACGACGAGCAGGACCAGGGCCAATACGACGACCGGAGCGACATGTTCGCCGTCAGCGCGGCGGGCATGCTCGTGCGACGCGACGTGTGGGACGCGCTGCGCGGCTTCGACCCCGCGCTCCCGGCCACGGGAGACGACGTCGACTTCTGCTGGAGGGCGCGCCTCGCGGGGCACCGCGTCGTCGTCGTGCCCTCTGCCCGCATGCGCTCGGCCGCCGAGCGCGAGGACCACACGCCGAGCCCCTTCGCGCAGCGCCGCGCAGAGGTGTACACGCGGCTCAAGCACACCTCGCCGTGGGCCCTCCCGTTCCACTTCGTGGCCGCCATCCTTGGCGGGCTCTGGAGCCTCGCGTCGGGCCTCATCACGAAGGAGCCCGCGGACGGTGCTGCCCGCCTCGGCGGCTCGCTTGCCGCCCTCGTCGGGATCGGCGCGCTCGCCCGCGGCCGTGGGAGGGCCGCGAGGACGCGTGCCGTGGTCCGGGGAACCGTGAAGGGGGTCCGGGCGTCCCGCGAGGACATCTGGTCATACCGCCGGGCCCACCTTGAGGCCGACTACGCGGATCCCGAGCGCATCATCGGCGACGGCACGGGCAGCGATGACAACCGTTCCGAGCCGACGGGCGATTCGGACCACGACTTCGCGTCCCTCGCGGTCTCGGCCAAGGGCTGGGCCGGAACCGGCGCCGTCGTCGTGACGGGACTCGCTCTCGCAGGCTCAATCCTCGCGCTGCTCCCGCTGCTCGGCGCCGAGGCCGTCGCGGGCGGCGCCCTCCTGCCCGTCGCGACGGGGCTCGGGACGGTCTGGCAGCACGCTGTCTCGTGGTGGGTCGCGCTCGGCTCGGGGCAGCCGGGCCACGCGGATCCATTCGACTTGGTCCTGTGGCTCCTCGGGATCCTCGGCCTCGGCGACGCGAATCACCCTGTCGCCTGGACCCTCATCCTCGCCCCGGCGCTCGCGGCGCTCGGCGCGTGGGCTTTCGCGACCGCCCTCACAGCCCATCGCTGGCCACGGATCGTCGCGGCGTTCGTGTGGGCGGCCGCGCCGTCCCTCCAGGAGGCCGTCGCGCAGGGGCGGCTCGGCGCCGTCGTCGCCCACGTCCTCGTGCCGTGGGCCGCGCTCGGCATGCTGCGCGCCGTCGGCGGTGCCCGCATCCGGGGAACGTCGGGGCCCTCCCACACACCGTTCCCGGGCTCGGGCGGCGTGCCGTCCTGGACCGCGGCGGCCGCGGGCGGCCTCGCCCTCGCGGGGGCGACGGCGGGCTCGCCGAGCCTTCTGCCGCTCGCGGCCGTCGTGGTGCTCGGGGCGAGCGTCGCCCTGCGCGGGCGCGCGCGTTCGCTCTGGTTCGCGCTGCTCCCGTCGGTCGCCCTCTTCCTTCCGCTGTGGTTCTCTTCGCAGGACAATCCCCGCGCCTGGCTCGCCGATCCCGGTGTGCCGCTGGCCTCCACGACGGCCGCTCCGTGGCAGCTCGTGCTCGGCCAGCCCACGGCGTTCGACGCGGCCTCGGGGATCCGCGGATTCGGCTGGCTGCCCGCGGGCGTCCCGTGGGCGCTCGTCCTCGCGCTCGTCCTGGGGGTTCCGCTCGTGGTCGCGGCCGCGGCAGCAATCGTGGGCCTCCAGGGGCGGCGCGGCGCGTCGGCCCGGGTCGCGGGACTGCTCGCCGTCGTCGCGCTCTCCCTTGCATGGTTCCTCGGCCGGGTTCCGACCTCCGTCTCGGGGGACAGCCTTGTGGCGCCGTTCGCGGGCCCGGCCGTCGGGGTCGGCGTACTCGCCCTCCTCGCTGCCGCGGTGCTCGGTGCCGACGCCGTCTTCGAGCGGCGCGACGCCCGCGCCCACGCGGTTCCCGCACGGACCGGTGGGCGATCCGCGGCCGCGGTCGGCGCCGTGATCGTCCTCGCCCTCGCGATCTTCATCGCGGGACCGGCGGCGAACCTCGCCCGGTGGGCAGCCGCGGGCCTCACGCCCGCGGCTGCGCCGGCTGGCAGCCTCGGAAGCCCTCTCTCCGTGGCGCCGAGCCGCGCGCGAACGCTTCCCGCGACGGCGAGCGACCTCGGCCTCGGAACCCAGCAGACCAAGACCCTCGTCCTGCGGAGCACGCCTCAAGGCGGCTACACGGCCGCGCTCATGCGCGGCTCGGGAACGACCCTCGACGCGCTCTCCGCCGTCGCCTCGTCACGCCGGGTCATCGGAAGCCTCGGTGCCGAGCGGATCGCCACGGACGATCCCGCCGAGGCCGCCGTACGCCGCGTCGTCGCGATCGTCTCGAGCTCGTCGGGAGTGGATCCCCGTGCGGATCTCGACGCCCTCGGCGTCGGCTTCGTCGTGCTCCAGCAGCGCGACAGCGGGGACGCCGTGACCGCGGGGCAGATGGACGCCGTCCCGGGCCTCGTCGCCGTCGGCCAGACCGACGTCGGGTGGCTGTGGCGCGTGACCCCCCGCAGCCAGGAGGCCGCGAAGCAGCTCGAGATCGCCCACCGGGCGAGCATTGTCGACTCGAAGGGCGCTGTGCTCGGCTACGTCGATTCGGGCGTCGAGAGCGTGGACGCGAGCCTTTCCGCCGGGCCCGAAGGGCGCCTTCTCGTGCTCGCGGAGCGCAGCGACCCGCACTGGTCCGCGTGGGTGGACGGCCGCAGGCTCACGGCGACGACGCAGGGGTGGTCGCAGGCCTTCACGCTCCCGGCCTCGGGCGGCAGGCTTGAGGTCCGGTACGAGCAGCCGGCTGCGTTGCCGCTCGGAATCCTCGCAGCCCTCGTGATCGTCATTGCGGTGCTCACGGCCGTCCCGACCCGCGTGCGCCCCGACGCGGGCCGGCGTCCCGCTCGCGGCCGCGGATCAGCCGACCGGCGCCGGGCGAAGGCCCGAGCCGCCGAGCGTCGCCAGCCGGCCGCAGTGCGGGAGCCACGCGAGGCCCCAGTGCCGGACGGTCCACGAGGATCCCGCAACCCTGCCGAGCCCGATGCCCATGAGCCCGAGGCCCGAGCAGCGCACACCAACCCCGCGGAGCCCGGCGCCCGGGCTGGCGACGCCGACCCCTCAAGGAGCACCGATGACGCCCGCGTCTAAGCCAACCTCGACGACGCGGCTCGTGCGCCGCGCGCTCGGCGTGGCGGCCGGCGTCGTCGTGCTCGCCGCAGGCACGGGTCTCGCCGTCGCGGGCGGGACCGTGCCGCAGTCGCCGGCCCTCGCACCGGGGACGCCTCCGGCCGTCGACGTTCCCGTCGGCCAGACCATCGGGGTCTGCCCCGGTCCCGCGGAGCTGCTCCGCGGGACTCCGGTTCAGGGCGACCCCCAGTTCAGCCCGGCGAGCAAGTCGGCGTCGAGCCAGCTCACCGCGGCCGTGATCGGCGAGCCCTCCGGGGCGATGCCGTCGAGCACGATCGCGGGCATCGACGGCTCCGTCCAGCAGAAGGTCTCGGACGGCAAGGACGCCTCCGCCGCGCCGCCCGCGGCCCCGCCCGCCGCCGTGGCATCCCGCGCGTCGACCGCTCCCTCCCTGCTCGCGGCCTCCGCGCTCGAGGGGCGCCCGTCCTCCGCGGCTGCGCTCCTGCGCTACAGCGCGGACGACGGCGACCTTCGCGGCATCGCCGCGGCCTCGTGCGCCGCGCCGGCGAACGATCTGTGGCTCGGCGGGGCCAGCACACTCGTCGGGCGCACGTCGGTTCTGTACCTCTCGAATCCGACCACCACGCCGTCGACCGTGAACCTCGACTTCTTCGGCGACCAGCCGCTCGGCCAGCCGCCTGCGGGCAGCCGCGGCATCCAGATCCCGCCGGGGAGCACGAAGTCCTTCGTCCTCGGCGGCTTCGTCCCGGGGCAGCGGAACGTCTCGGTGCACGTGCGCAGCTCCGGCGGGCCTGTGGCCGCCGTCATCCAGCAGAGCGCGCTGCGCGGGCTCACGCCGGGCGGCGTCGACTTCCTGACTCCCGTGGGCGGCCCCTCGAACCGGCAGGTCACGACGGGAATCGAGCTCCAGGACCCGGCCGCCGCCCGGGATCTCGCGTCACACCGCGGATTCGACGACGCGACGGCGGCCCTCCAGGTCACGGTCCCGGGGGCGAACGACGCCGTCGTGCAGGTGCGGGTCTTTGGCCCGGACGGACCCGTGACGCTGCCCTCAGGTGCCGTGTTCACGGCCAAGGCGGGGACCGTCACGGAGATCCCGCTCGCGGGGGTGCCCGCGGGCAAGTACTCGGTCGCGGCGTCCTCCGACGTCTCGTTCACGGCGAGCGTCCGCATGGTCAAGGGCACGAGCGACAAGGATCCGCTCGACTTCGCGGTCTCCGGCGCGCAGGCGCGCCTCGGCGACGGCCACGTTGTTCCCGTGGGCGACGCCGGCTCCCGCACCCTCGTGTTCTCGGCGCCCGACGGGCGTGCGAAGGTCACCGCGGTGCCGGTCACAGCCGACGGCAAGCTCCACGCGCCCGTCTCCCTTGACCTCGCGGGCAGCACGACAGCGACCCTCGAGGTGCCCGACACGGTCGACGGCGCGAAGCCCGTCGCGTACTCGATTTCGGCCTCCGGGGATCCGGCGTACGGCTCGATTCTTCTCGGGGGCGACGGTACCGGCATCTCGGTCGCGTCGATCCTCCCGGCGGCCGGCGGGCGCCAGTCGCTCCCCGTGACGCTCGGGTACTGAACTCGGGGATGCGGCCTGGTCAGCGGTAGCCGCGGTAGTACGGGTCGAGAGTCTCGGGGGCGACGTTGAGGAGCGCCGCGGTGTACTCGACGACGACGTCGTGCACGAGGTCCTGTGCCTCGGCCACCGTGGGCGCTTCGGTCTCGACGACCCGACGGTAGATGGTGATGCGTGCGGGGCGACCCTTCGCCGCGCGCGAGACGCTGCCCTGCGGCGGGCGCCCGCCCTCGCGGAGGAGCTTCTCGAGCCCCGGAGGGATCTCCTCGATGACGTACTCGACGTTGTCGAGTTCGCTGCCACGCAGCTCCTGGAGCCTGTCAGCGGAGTCGAGCACCCAGTCTTCGAACCGCTCCCCGCGCGTGCGGCTTCCGGGAAGGATCGAGGGCATGATTTCTCCGCGCAGCCCGCGTCCGTGCCGGTTGCGGCGGCGCTCGCGGAAGCCGCGGCGGCGCCCGGCTCCCGGCTCGCCGGCCGGGGGAGCCAAGCGGATGCTCAGCCCGGGTGCGTCCGAACTGGCCGCGCCGAACCCAGAAGACCCGGAGTCTGGATTGCCGAAGCCCGGGCCCGGGGTGGAACGATCCTGCATATATCGACTGTAGTCCGGGCCTCGGCCGCGCGCTAACCGAGTCCTCGGCGCCGAAGCCGAGTCGTTGCCTTCACGCCCGCGCGCCGCGGAGTAGGGTACTGGCTGTGCGTGAAGTCCGCCTCTGTTCCCGTTCGGCCTGCCGCGAGTCCGCGGTGGCCACGCTGACCTACGTCTACGCGGACTCGACCGCCGTGCTCGGCCCGCTCGCGACCTACCCCGAGCCGCACACCTACGACCTGTGTGCGAAGCATGCCGGCAGCCTCACGGTTCCCCGCGGCTGGGAGGTCCTGCGGCTCGCGCTCCCGGCCCGCCAGCCGAGCTCCGACGACCTCTTGGCCCTCGCCGAGGCGGTGCGCAGCGGGGGAGCGGACGACGACGTCGCGCCCGCCGAGGCGTCCCAGCGCACGCCGCGCGAATCCCAGCCGCTCCTCTCGCCTCCCGCTGGCGTCGACGTCGCGTCCGGCCGGCATCTGCGCATCCTGCCCGACCAGCTCTGACATTGCATCGACTGCTCCGTAAGTGTCGTTATGAGGCCTCATAACGACACTTACGGAGCAGTCGATGCTGGGCGGGACGGTAATCTGGGATCCATGCCGTCTTTCAGCTCGCCGCTGCTCAGCCCTGAGATCCTTGCCGTGCTCCGGTGCCCCATCACCGGAACTGCGCTCGTGCAGGAAGGGGAGGAGCTTGTCGCAAGCGCCGCGGGGCCCGACGGGGTCGTTCCGCGCTATCCGATCGACGACGGCATCCCCGTGCTGCTCCCGCCGGCCCTCACCCAGGAGTCCCCCAAGTGACCTTTGACTACCGCGTTGCCGATATCTCGCTCCACGAGGCCGGCCGCCACCAGATCCGCCTGGCCGAGCACGAGATGCCCGGCCTCATGGCGCTGCGCGAGGAGTTCGGCGAGTCCCAGCCGCTCGAAGGCGCCCGCATCGCGGGTTCGCTCCACATGACCGTGCAGACCGCCGTCCTCATCGAGACGCTCGTGGCGCTCGGTGCCGAGGTCCGCTGGGCCTCGTGCAACATCTTCTCGACGCAGGACGAAGCCGCTGCGGCCGTCGTCGTCGGGACCGGGACCGCGGAAGACCCGCAGGGCGTGCCCGTCTTCGCGTGGAAGGGCGAGACGCTCGAGGAGTACTGGTGGACGGCCGAGCAGATCCTCACGTGGCCTGGCGCTGACACGAACCCCGAGCTCGGCCCCAACATGATCCTCGACGACGGCGGCGACGCGACGCTGCTCGTGCACAAGGGCGTCGAGTTCGAGGCTGCGGGCGCGGTTCCGCAGGCGACCGACGAGGATCCCGAGGAGTACCGCATCATCCTCGACGTCCTCCGCGCGGGGCAGTCGCAGGATCCGCAGAAGTGGACGCGCATCGCGAAGGGGATCCGCGGTGTCTCGGAGGAGACGACGACGGGCGTCCACCGCCTCTACCAGCTTGCCGAGCAGGGCAAGCTCCTCTTCCCGGCGATCAACGTCAACGACTCGGTCACGAAGAGCAAGTTCGACAACAAGTACGGCATCCGCCACTCCCTCCCGGACGGCATCAACCGGGCGACGGACGTGCTCATCGGCGGCAAGGTCGCCGTCGTCTGCGGCTACGGCGACGTCGGCAAGGGCGCCGCGGAGGCGCTCCGCGGCCAGGGCGCGCGCGTCGTCGTGACCGAGATCGACCCGATCTGCGCTCTCCAGGCCGCGATGGACGGCTACCAGGTGGTGCGGCTTGAGAGCGTCGTGCACGAGGGCGACCTCTTCATCACGACGACGGGCGGCAAGGACATCATCCGGGCCGAGCACATGGCCGCGATGAAGGACAAGGCGATCGTGGGCAATGTGGGCCACTTCGACAACGAGATCGACATGGCTGGCCTCGCGAAGATCCCGGGCATCCGCAAGGTTGAGATCAAGCCGCAGGTGCACGAGTGGGTCTTCCCGGCGACGGAGGCGCACGACGGTCAGGACAGCCGCGGCGAGCACTCGATCATCGTGCTCTCGGAGGGTCGCCTCCTCAACCTCGGCAACGCGACCGGCCACCCCTCGTTCGTCATGAGCAACTCGTTCGCGAACCAGACGATCGCGCAGATCGAGCTGTGGACGAAGCGGGATCAGCCGGAGGCGGAGCGCAGCTACGAGAAGGAAGTCTACGTCCTCCCGAAGATCCTCGATGAGAAGGTCGCGCGCCTCCACCTGGATGCCCTCGGCGTCGAGCTCACGGAGCTCACGAAGGACCAGGCGGACTATCTCGACGTCGACGTGGCCGGGCCCTATAAGGCAGATCACTACCGCTACTGATTTAGCATAGAAAGCATGCAAAACATGGGGGACGTGCCCGGGACTCGCAAGCGCTCGCGTGTCGGCAAGATCGTCGCGCTCGTGGCTGTGCTCGCGGTCGCGGGGCTCGGGGGCACGTTCGCCGCCGTCGGCCCGCTGCAGGCCGCGCCGATCGGCTCCGAGGCGACGACGGCGGTGCGCAGCCAGCCGGGCACGGCCTTCCCCGTCGTCAAGCCGGCGACGACCGTGACGACGCCGGTTGCGGGCGCGAAAGAGGTCAACCCGGCCGCGCCCGTGACCGTCACAGTGACGAACGGGACGCTCGACAACGCGAGCCTCCGCTCATCGTCGGGGCAGAACGTCGACGGCACCCTCAATCCTGAGAAGACCGTGTGGACCTCGAGCGGCCAGCTCGCCTTCAACTCGACGTACACGCTCAGCTACACGTCGCTCGACTCGGCGGGGCGTACGTCGACGGCCACGTCGACGTTCGCGACCGTCGCGACGGCGAACGAGGCCGATGCGGCGATGTACCCACTCGACGGCATGAGCGTCGGCGTCGCCCAGCCGATCCAGCTCACGTTCAGCGAGCCCGTGAAGAACAAGAAGGCCGTCGAGAAAGCCATCACGGTCACATCGACGTCGGGCCAGGCGGGCGCGTTCCACTGGTTCAGCGACACGATGGTCCGCTACCGACCCGAGAGCTTCTGGGCCGCGAACAGCACGATCACCGTCAAGATGGACCTCTTCGGGGTGGACCTCGGCAACGGCCAGATCGGCAACTTCTCGAAGACCAACACAGTGCACATCGGGGACAAGCGCACGGCCGTCGCGGACGCGCAGGCGCACACGTTCACGGCGTACATCAACGACCAGCCGGTCCACACGTGGCCTGCGACCCTCGGCGATACACGTTTCCCCTCGGCGCGCGGCTACCTCGTGCTCATGGAGAAGCAGCGCAAGGCGCACTTCGTCGCGGCGTCGATCGGCCTCAAGCCCGGCGACCCGGCCAACTACGGCGAGCTCGACGTCGAATACGCGACTCGCCTCACCCCGAGCGGCGAGTTCATCCACCAGGCCACGGACACGGCCATGCCGTACCTCGGCCAGATCAACGTCTCGCATGGCTGCATCGGCCTCGGGCCGGACGGCGCCTCGTGGGTCTTCAACAACATGACGGCGGGCGACGTCGTTCAGATCATCAACACCCAGGGCGATTTCGCCAACTTCGACGACGGCTTCGGGGACTGGAACATCCCGTGGGCCCAGTACGCGAATAGCTGAGCGCACGAGGGAACTGGGGCCGCCGGTCCGCATGCGGGGCAGGCGAGATCCCCGCGAGATCAGCCGGAATACCGATAACGCTTCGGCTACAGGACTGCGTCCTGCCCGCTCTGGGCGTGCGCAAGCGGTTACCGTGGGACACAGGACAGACCCGATCGGGCTCGTCATGTGCGGGCCCCTCAGCAGCGTGAGTGGATGATGGACGTGACTGAAGACAGGCATGAGCTGCGGCCGGAGGTGAACCTGGACGATTCCCAGGACACCGACGAGCCCGCCTTCGACTGGATGAGGACCGCAGCAGCCTCGACGTCGGCTCCGGCCGCTCATCGGGCCGAGCCCTCGCCGGCCGGGACCACGGCCGAGGCCAGTTCCGCGCCCGCCGGGCACGAAGCCGAGGCCCCCGGGGATCCGACTCTCGAAGCCACAGCCCCCGAGCGGTCGGGGACGGCGCATCTTGAGCCGTCGCCCACGAGCGCCCTGCAGGTCCGCCCGCCGGAGGACCAGGTGGCGCGCCGCGCAGCCCAGCGCGACGCCGCGGCGAGCGCGCGGCCGGTGGCGCCGCGCGTCCTTCAGGTGCTCATGGCGATCTTCCTGCCGTTCCTGCTCCTCATCGCGGCGGTGCGGGTCATCGCGACGCCCGCGTTCCTGTGGCTCGAGTACTTCCGCCCCGGCTTCCCGGGGGACGGGTACGGGTTCTCCGCGGACGATCGCCTCACGTACGGCTCGTACGCCGTCGACTACCTCTCCAACTTCGCGGGCCGCCGCTACCTTGGCGACCTCGTGCTGCCTTCGGGCAGCGCCCTCTTCACCGATGCCGAGGTCAGCCACATGGCTGACGTCAAGCTCGTGATCCTCTCGACGTACGGCGCGGGGGTTCTGCTCCTCGCGTTCTTCGTTGTCGCGTACCTCGTGCTGCGCAAGCGCCGGGGCGCCTTCGGCCGCGGCCTCTTCGCGGGTGCGATTGTGACGTTCCTGCTCGTCGTGGGGCTCGCTGTCCTCGCGTTCCTCGGCTGGCAGCAGTTCTTCACCGACTTCCACCGGATCTTCTTCTCGCAGGGGAACTGGAGCTTCCAGCTCTCCGACACCCTGATCCGGCTCTTCCCATCCCAGTTCTGGATGGACTCGGCCATCGCGATCGGCGTGCTCGTCCTCGTGGTGAGCTCGCTCATGATCATCTTCGCGTGGCCCATGAAGCGGCGTTCCGCGGAGGCGGAGGGCGCCGCGGCTCGTGAGTAGACGCTCGCGAGTGGACGATGGGAGGCCCGCTCAGGAACCGAGCGCGCCGTCGTCGACGATCGATTCAATGCCGACGATCGGGACCCCGATGCCGCGGAAGAAGTGCGCGAGGTCCGGATCCAGCGTCCCGCCGCTGTACGCCGCCGTCTCGAGCGACGCCCCGATCATGCTCTCGCGGAGGCGCCGGTAGGCGAGGCGTTCCCACATCGCGTGGGCGAGCCGCAGCCGCCCTCGCGGGCCCCCGCCGGGCGAGGCGCCGCCGTCGTCCGCCTCCGAATGCGCCCGCGCGATGGCCGCTGCACGCGCGAATCGCCCGCGGCGCCGCGGGCCACCGGAGCGGGCCGCGCCCTCGAAGAGCTCCTCGAAAAGCCGCGGCGAGCCGAGCACGAACGTCGGATCGGCGGCCGGGAGGGCCGCGTCGCCCGGGACTGCGAGCGACGCGCCCGCGGCGAGGCACGCGACCCCGGCAGCGGACGCGTGGGGGTGCGAGAGCGGGAGTGCGACGACGGCGCGCGGCTCTGCGGTGCGTGCCGCGAGGACCGAGACGAGGGGCGCCGCGAGGCGCGCGAGGGCGCCGTGCGTCACGGTCATCTGGGGCGAGGCGAGCGGGGGCGGGTCGCCGGCCCAGGACTCTGGCCGGGCGAGGATGACGGCGGGGGAATCCCGGTGTACGGCGGCCCGATGCCGCTCGAGCTCGGCGTCGCTCACTCCCTGCCCCGGCCCGGCGAGGCTCGTGAGCGTCCCGCCGTCGCCCTCGACCGCGAGGAGCGTCACGGGGATGAGGCGGTCGCCGAGCACTGCCGAGGCGCCGAGCATCGCGGAGAGCGAGCCCGCGAGCTCGCGGGCGGCGAAGACCCGGGTCGCGCCGGACTCCGCGAGGATCGCCTCGACGTGCGCCGGGGCCTCCGACGCGTCGATCGGCACGGTCACACCGCCCGCATACCAGACGGCTGTGCCCGCGAGGTGCGCCTCGAACGTTGCGGGGGAGAGGACGGCGACGCGTTCGCCGGGTCCGAGCCCCGCCGCGACGAGCCCGCGCGCGAGCCAGCGGACCTGGGCGAGGAACTCCGCAGCGGTCACCCTCCGCGGGCCGCCGTCCCCGTGCACGGAGAACAGGGCCCGGCCCGGTGCCGCCTCGGCGCGCGCGAGGAGGAGATCGACGGCGCCCACGGCGTCCGAGGGCGTGCTCACGCGGCCCATCCTGCCCGGATCACACCCAGCTCGGCATCCACATGTGGAGGCGCCACTCGCCGTACGGGATGGTCTGCGCCGTCCAGATCGGCATGAAGTACGCCGAGACGACGAGGACGAGCACGAGGTAGACCCCGATCCCGAGGAGCCCGGCCTGCCGGCGCCACGGCGGGTCCGCGGGGCGTCCGAGCACGAGGCCGAGCACGTACGCGAGCACGAGGATGAGGAACGGCTCGAACGAGACCTCGTAGAACGCGAACATCGTGCGCTCGGGGTACATGAACCACGGGAGGTAGCCCGCCGCGACCCCGCACAGTGCCGCGCCGATGCGCCAGTCGCGCCGGCCGGCCCACATGAGCACCCCGACGGCCAAGGCTGCCGTCGCGGCCCACCAGATGAGCGGGTTGCCGACCGAGAGGATTGCGGAGCTGCAATGGCCCGCCGTGCAGCCGTCGCTCGGCTCGACGTAGTAGAACGACGTCGGCCGCCCCTGCACGAGCCAGCTCCACGGGCTCGACGCGTACGGGTGGGATGCGCTCAGGCCCGTGTGGAACGAGTACGCCTCGAGGTGGTAGTGCGCGAGCGAGCGGAGCGAGGCGGGAATCCACGACCACAGCGGATCGGGATGCGTCTCGGCCCAATGCCGGAAGTAGCCGTCCGCGGAGAGGAACCAGCCCGTCCACGTCGAGAGGTAGACGAGTCCGCCGACGACGACGATGCTCACCGCGGCGAGCGGGGCGTCGCGGACGACGGCGGCGGGCAGCCACGCGCGGATCCCCGCCCGGCGGCGCGCCGACGCGTCCCACAGCACCGTCATGAGCCCGAACGCCGCGACGAACGCGAGGGCCGACCATTTGACGCCGACCGCGAGGCCGAGGCACACGCCCGCGGCGATCCGCCACCATCGCACGCCGAGCCACGGTCCCGCCGCGAGCGCCGTCGCGGGGAGGCGGCCATCCGGGCGGGCGAGCCGCCCGAGCCGAGCCGCGAGCCGCCGTCGTCCGTCGTCGCGGTCCTTGAGCAGCGCGCAGAAGGCGGCGAGGAGCCAGAAGGAGAGGAAGATGTCCAGGATGCCGATGCGGGACATCGTGAGGTGATGGCCGTCGACGGCGAGCAGAAGGCCGGCAGTGCCTGCGAGGACGGCCGAGCGGAAGAGCTTGTAGGCGGCCCACGCGAGGAGGGCCACAGAAAGCGTTCCGACGAGGGCTGCCGAGAAGCGCCAGCCGAACGAGCTCGACGGCCCGAAGAGCCACATGCCGAACGCGATCATCCATTTGCCGACGGGCGGGTGCACGACGTACTCGGGCGTCGACTGGAGGCCGCTGAAATCGCCGACGAGGAACTTCTCGTTCGCGCTGTCCCCCCAGTTCCGCTCGTAGCCGGACTGGAGGTACGAGTAGGCGTCCTTGACGTAATAGGTCTCGTCGAAGATGAGCGAGTGCGGGCGCTGCAGGTCGGTGAACCGGAGGATCCCCGCGATGAGCGCCGAAGCGAGGGGGATGGCCCAGTAGAGGGTGCGTTCGACGCGCGGCCAGTCGCGCCAACGGTCGAGGGGCCCGAGGAGGCGCGCGCGCAGCTCGCGGACCGTCTCCGCTGCGGGGACCGGGGCGGCGATCCACCGTCTGCGGGCATTCCAGCCGAGCTGCGGTTCGCGGGTGTCCGTGGCTGCGCTCATCCCGGCCCATGCTACCGGCGTAGGCTGGGCTGGTGCGTGAAACAGAGGCCGGATCCGGGCGAGTGGTGCTGGCGGCGACCCCCATCGGCAACCTCGGCGACGCGAGCCGGCGACTCGTCGAGCTGCTCGGGGAGGCGGACGTCATCGCGGCCGAGGACACGCGGCGCCTGCACCGCCTCGTCCAGGGCCTCGGTGTTCAGCCCGTCGGACGTGTCGTGAGCTACCACGAGCACAACGAGGCGTCGAAGACGGCCGAGCTCCTCGACGACGTTCGTGCCGGCGGCACCGTGCTGCTTGTGACCGACGCGGGCATGCCGAGCGTCTCGGACCCGGGGTATCGCCTCGTCGAGGCTGCCGTCGCGGAAGGCCTCACGGTGACCGCGGTGCCCGGGCCGTCCGCTGTCCTCACGGCTCTCGCGCTCTCGGGCCTGCCCACCGACCGCTTCTGCTTCGAAGGCTTCCTTCCCCGCAAGGCCGGGGAGCGGGCTGCACGGGTCGCCGAGCTCGCGGGGGAACGGCGCACGATGGTCTTCTTCGAGGCGCCGCACCGGCTCGCCGCGATGCTCACCGCGCTCGCCGAGGGGTTCGGCGCGGATCGGCGCGTCGCAGTGTGCCGCGAGCTCACAAAGACGTACGAGGAGGTGCTCCGGGCCGGGGCTGGTGAGCTCGCGGCGTGGGCGGCGGACCACGACGTGCGGGGCGAGATCGCCGTCGTCGTCGAGGGTGCGGGGGAATCGGCCCCCGCGAACACCGAGGATCTCATCGAGGCCGTGAACGAGCTCGTGGCCGGCGGCGTTCGCCTCAAGGACGCTGTTGCCGCCGTCGCGGGGGACGTGGGCGCGAGTAAGCGGGAGCTGTACGCCGCGGTCCTCGCCGCCCGCTGAGCATAGGCGGAAAGCCCGGAATCTCGCGGTTTCCTCTTGTGCAGCTGAACAGTGAACTCGCACGGGCATGGTGCAGGCGTGCGTAGACACCCGCGGGCGGGAGAGCCTAGCGTGGAAGAGAACCCAGGGACCCGGTGCTGAGTCCCGCATGGCGAAAGGAACCGACATGTCTGACATCACGTCTGTCACCCCCGACCGCGAAGCAGAGCTGCTTGCCCGCGTTCCTACCGGCCTGCTCATCAACGGCGAGTGGCGCGACGCCACGGGCGGCAAGACCTTCGCCGTGGAGGATCCCGCGACAGGCAAGACCCTCCTCGAACTCGCCGATGCGACGAGCGAGGACGCCCTCGCCGCGCTCGACGCCGCCGACGCCGCCCAGGCCGCGTGGGCCCGGACCGCTCCGCGCGAGCGCGCCGAGATCCTCCGCCGGGCGTTCGAGCTCGTGACCGAGCGGGCCGACGACTTCGCGCTGCTCATGACCCTCGAGATGGGCAAGCCGCTCGCCGAATCCCGGGCCGAGGTCACGTACGGTGCGGAGTTCCTGCGCTGGTTCTCGGAGGAGGCCGTGCGCGACTACGGCCGCTACGTCACGACCCCCGAGGGCAAGAACAAGATCCTCGTCCAGCGCAAGCCGCTCGGCCCGTGCCTCCTCATCACGCCGTGGAACTTCCCGCTCGCGATGGCGACCCGCAAGGTGGGCCCCGCGCTTGCGGCCGGCTGCACGGTGATCATCAAGCCGGCCAAGTTCACGCCGCTCACGACCCAGCTCTTCGTGGCCGTCCTCCAGGAGGCCGGGGTGCCGGCCGGCGTTGTGAACGTCGTGTCCTCGTCGTCGGCCTCGGGCATCTCCGCACCGCTCCTTAAGGACCAGCGCCTGCGGAAGATCTCGTTCACGGGCTCGACCCCGGTGGGCCGCCGCCTCCTCGCCGACGCGGCCCAGAACGTCCTCCGCACGTCGATGGAGCTTGGCGGGAACGCGCCGTTCATCGTCTTCGAGGACGCGGACCTGGACAAGGCCGTCGAGGGCGCCATGGCGGCCAAGATGCGCAACATGGGCGAGGCGTGCACGGCCGCGAACCGCTTCCTCGTTCAGGAATCGGTCGCCGAGGAATTTACCGCGAAGTTCGCCTCGGCGATGGCCGGCCTCAAGCTCGGGCGTGGCACCGAGGCGGACTCGAAGGTCGGCCCGCTCATCGACGGCGGCGCGCGCAAGGACGTCCACGCGCTCGTGACCGAGGCGGTCTCCGCAGGGGCCCGCGTGGCGACGGGCGGCGCACCGGTCGACGGCGACGGCTACTTCTACGCCCCGACCGTCCTCGCGGGTGTCCCGAACGACGCCGAGATCCTCAAGAACGAGATCTTCGGCCCGGTCGCCCCCATCACGACGTTCAAGACCGAGGAGGACGCCATCCGGCTCGCGAACGCGACCGAGTACGGCCTCGCTTCGTACCTGTACACCCGCGACTACGCGCGCATGTTCCGCGTGGCCGAGCAGATCGAGTACGGCATGGTCGGGTTCAACGCGGGCGTCATCTCGAACGCGGCCGCGCCGTTCGGCGGAGTCAAGCAGTCCGGCCTCGGCCGCGAGGGCGGCGCCGAGGGGATCGGGGAGTACACGACGACGCAGTACATCGGCATCGCGGACCCGTACGCAGGCTAGGAATCCGCTGGCGGGCCACAGCGGACGGAGAAACAGCACGGCATCGCGGACCCGTACGCAGGCTAGGAATCCGCTGGCGGGCCACAGCGGACGGAGAAACAGCACGGCATCGCGG
>NZ_JAYGGQ010000012.1:0-178111 GCF_034931225.1 Sinomonas terricola | reverse complement strand
GCGCATCCACCAGATCGCCGCAGAACGCGACGGCTACACCGGAGCCGCCCCCGTCATCGCCAACCGGCCACACCGGAACTCGCGATAGTCACTCCTCCGGCACAGCGCCCCCACAGCTGACCGTGAGAGGGTAGACGCATGGATCAGCCGCGGACTTCGCCGGAAGCCCCTTCGGTGCCAGCGCCCACCACGCTGGCACCGGAGGGGCTTCGGCGCGTCCCGGGGAGCCTGCTCGCCGCCGCATGGGAGCGCGCCGTCGTCCGCCAGCTCACGCGCTTCACGGGCGTCGGGATCGTCTGCACGGTGACCTCGCTCGGACTGTACGCCCTATGCCGCCCGTGGCTCGGCCCGCAGCTCGCGAACGCGGTCGCGCTCATCGCAACATCGGTCATGAACACAGCTCTCAACCGGCGCTTCACGTTCCGCATCACGGATCGCCGCGGGCTCGCCCAAGACCACCTCAACGGGCTCGTCGCAATGGGCGTCGCGCTCCTGCTCACGAGCGGGAGCCTCTGGGCCCTTCTCGGGCTCAATCCGGCGGCTGGCGTCGCCGTCGAGCTGTGGACGACGACGATCGCCGGCTGGGTCGCGACCGCGGTCCGGTTCACCCTCCTGCGGCACTGGATCTTCCGGCGCGCACGGAATGCCTGACACGGCGATCAGCACGCGCCGTCCCACCACGCTAGCGCTCGCGTCCCGTAGAACGTGAGCCACGGCGAGGGCTGCCCGGGCGGAACGTCGGCCTCGAACCACGCGCGCCCGGGGAAGCGCTGCTCTTGGATCCACGTTCCGCCGTCCTGCCTCGCGGAGCGGACGAGCTCGACGGCCTCGCCGACCCGAGGATCCGGCGGGGTGCCGTCCTGCAGGGACGCCGCGCGGAAATAGTCGACAGCTCTGAGCGCGCTGTATCGCCAGCGAAAGGGGTAGGCGAGCGTCGGGACCCACGGGGCGACGATCTCACCGGTCGTCTTCCGGTACAGGAGCCTCCGCTCGAGCAGGTACTCCTCGCCGGCCGTGCGCGCCGCTCGGAGACCCTCGCTTGCGCCTGCGGTCCGCTCATAGTCGAGAAGGCCGATGAGTGTGTTGAGCGTCGAGTGGAACGACGAGCGCACAGAGCCGTCCACCCATTCGCAGTTCCACCCGCCGTCGTCGAGCTGATGCTCCTCAAGCCACGCGGCGAGGCCCGTGACGTCCGCGCCGAGCCACGCGCCGTTCGCGAGCGTGTACGCATTGATACAGCAGTCCACCTCGCCGTCCCAGTACGGCCCCTGGTTGTACTCCCAGCGGCTCGACGTGCTGAGCCGTTCGGCGGTGCCTGCGAGCGCGGATGCGTCGAGGCCCCATTCGCGCAGGGCGTTGAGCGACCACGTCGTGGCAGTCCACGGCTGCCCGGCTCCCTCGGCGGCCTCGGGGCCGTGGAAGTCGAAGTCCCCTGGGAAGTAGGCGCCGCCGTCCCACTGGCCGTCCGGATCCTGTAGGGCGAGGAGGCGGGCGCCGAACCCCTCGGTCGCGACGCGGCGGCGGGTCGCCTGCCAGACGGCGGGCGGCGCACCGAGGAGGTCGCGTTCCACCTGCCAGCGCAGTGCGGGGTCGGTGTCGAGGAGCCACTCGGCGAGGGAGCCAGCAACGATCACCGCCTCAGGCTACTCTGGACGCCCTCCCCCCACATCGGGTGGCGACTCAAAAATGTCGGACCCCTCGTGGAGACTCATCTCATGGATCTTGGGGGACATCTTCTGCAGACAGTCTCGCCGGCCGACCCGCTGGGGGCGGACGGCTGGGACTTCTCCGCGGACCCTCGTGCCACGCTCGTCGAACCGCCCGCCGTGGATAGTGCGCTCTTCGAGTCGCGTGAGGCGGACGACGACGAGGCCGACGAGCTCTGGGAGGCCGCCCTTCCGCCCGCCGCCATCATGGCCCGGGCACGCGCGCAACGAGCCGACGAGCTCGTCGCGGAGCTGACGACGATCGATGCCCTCCAGTCAAGGCTTGAGGCTCGGAAGGCCATAGCTCTCGCCGCCCTCACGGCCGCAGTGGGCGGTTCGTCGGAGAACCCAGCACATCGGCTCGAGGCGCCCAATGTTGCGGCGTCCGAGCTCGCCGCGGCGCTCCGGATCTCCCAGCGAACGGCCTCCGCCGCGGTTGCCGAAGCTCTCATCGTCACCCGCAAGGCCTGGATGCCCGTCCTGGACGCCATGTCGGCCGGCCGTCTCCCCCTCCGACGCGTCAAAGCGATCCTGGAAGCCGCCGCCCCCGTTCCTCTCGAGCGACTCGACGCATTCGCCGTGGAGGCGAGCAGGATCGCGTGTCCTCTCGACCCAGATCAGATCCCAAGTCAGGGCGTGCTGAAGCGTCGCCTACGCCGTCTCGCGGAGACCTATGCGAGCGAGCCGCTGTCGGTACGGAAGGAGCGAGTCTCCGCCCATCGCCGCGTCGATCTCGAACCCGCGTCGGACGGCATGTGCTGGCTCTCGGCCTACCTGCCCATCGACGTTGGGGCGGCGATCGACACTCGGCTTGAAGCCATCGCCAGGTCGCTCCGAAGTCCCGACGAGCAGCGGACGATCAACCAGCTGCGCGCCGATGTCCTCGCGGATCTCCTCGCCGGCGAGGATCTTGCCACGGGGCTCTCCACGGCGCGAGACCTGCGTCCGTCACCGGGCCCGAGGGGCGGCGTGCGCGCCGAACTCATCGTGACTGTACCTGCCCGCACGCTCATGGGCGACGCAGAGACGCCCGGGGAGATCATCGGCTGCGGGCCCATCGACGCTGAATCCGCAAGGATTCTGGCATCCGAGGCGGCAACCTGGACGCGATTATTCGTCGACTCTGAAAGCGGCGCGCCGCTCGCCATCGGTCGGCGGCGCTACACGCCGACCCTCGCGATGCGGCGCTTCCTTGGTGCACGGGACAGGACGTGCCGCTTCCCCGGCTGCGACAAGCCGGCGGCCTCGTCCGAGGCCGATCACACGCACGAATGGGCCGAAGGCGGCGAGACGGCAACGGGAAACCTTGCTCTCCTGTGCCCCCAGCACCACCGCCTCAAGTCCCTCGGGAAATGGTCCGTGCGGCACGTCGGCTCCCCCACGCCGTCCGGAACCCTGGAATGGACGGCTCCCTCCGGCCGACGACACGTCACGTACCCGGAAGGAGACCTGCCGCCGCCGTTTTAGCCCGATTCCTACGTTTCTGGCCCGATTCGTACGTTCCGGCCCGATTCCAACGTTTCTGGCCCGATTCCTACGTGAGGGCGATGCCCACCACGGCGGCGTACGCGTCGGCGAGGGCCAGCGCGGCCTCATCGAGCTCTTCGGCCACGATGGCGGTCGGCAGCGTGAAGCGCACGGCAGTCTGCGCGGTCTCGGCGTCGAGGCCGAGCGCGAGGAGGACGTGCGAGGGGTCGCTTGAACCCGCGGCACATGCCGAGCCGGACGAGCACACGACCCCCCGGCGTTCGAGCTCGAGCAGCACCGACTCGCCGCTCACGCGCGGGAAGCAGAAGGACGCGCTGCCCGGAAGCCGGTCTTCGGCGTCTCCCGTGAGGATAGCGTCCGGAACGAGCCCGAGGACGCGTTCCACGAAGGCGCGTCGCATCGCCGCGAGGCGAGGCGCCGTCGTCGGCCGCTCTGCCTCGGCCAGCCGGAGCGCCGTGGCGAGGGCGACGGCGCTCGCCACGTTCTCCGTCCCGGAGCGCAGTCCGCGCTCCTGTCCGCCGCCATCGACGAGCGGCTCAATGCTCACGCGGCCCGCCACGAACAGGGCGCCGACGCCTTTCGGGGCGCCCACCTTGTGACCGGAGATGCTGAGGGCATCGACGCCGAGCTCGCGCACGTCGAGCGGCAGGGCGCCCGCGGCCTGGACGGCGTCCGTGTGGAACGGCACGCGCGCAGCACGGGCGACGGCGGCCAGCTCGGCGATCGGCTGGACCGTGCCTACCTCGTTGTTCGCGTACATGACGGAGGCGACGGCGGTTTCCGGGCCCACGGCGGCGGCGAGCGCCCCGGGCGTCACGCGGCCGGCGGCGTCGACGGGCACGATGTCGACCGTGAAGCCGTGCAGGCGCGCGAGGCTCCTCGCCGACTCGAGCACGGCGGGATGCTCGATGGCACTCACGGCGATGCGCGTGCGCCGGGGGTCGGCGGCCCGTCGCGCGAGCGCGATGCCCTTGACGGCAAGGTTGTCCGCCTCCGTCCCGCCGGAGGTGAACGTGAGCTCGCCGGGGCGGCAGCCGAGCACCCGGGCGACGTCAGCGCGTGCCGCCTCGAGCGCCGCGCGGGCCCGCTCGCCGAGCTCGTGGTGGCTCGACGCGTTGCCGAAGTCGCCCGTGAGATAGGGCCACATGGCCTCGAGGGCCTCGCGGCGCACCGGGGTCGTGGCGGCGGCGTCGAGGTAGATCACGGTCGGCCGCCCGCCGTCGCCGAAGGCGCCGTCTCGAGTACGACGTCGAGGCCGAGATCGAGGTTCACGACCGAATGCGTAAGGGCGCCGACGGAGATGACGTCCACGCCCGTGGCCGCGATCGCGGCCACGGTGTCGAGGTTCACGCCGCCGCTCGCCTCGACGATCGCGCGGCCCGCGATGAGCGCGACGCCTTCGCGAAGCTGCTCGGGCGTGAAGTTGTCGAGCATGATCGTGTCGACAGCGGCCGCGAGCACGGGCTCGATCTGCTCGATCGAATCCACCTCGACCTCGAAGTGCGTCGTGTGGCCGAGCCGCTCGCGGGCCGCCCGCAGGACGCCTGTGAGCCGTGCCGGGTCGCCGCCCGTGAGGACGGCGAGGTGGTTGTCCTTGGCCATGACGGCGTCGGAAAGGCTGAAGCGGTGGTTCCGCCCGCCGCCACAGCGCACGGCGTAGCGCTCGAGCTCGCGCAGGCCTGGGGTCGTCTTGCGCGTGTCGACGATGCGGGCGTTCGTGCCCGCAGCGAGGGCGACGTAGCGGGCCGTCAGCGCGGCGATCGCGCTCATCCGCTGCACGAGGTTGAGCACCACGCGCTCGGCCGTGAGGATCGCCTGGGCGCGGCCCGACACGCGCGCGAGAACCGCGCCCGCCTCGAACGCGGCCCCTTCCGCGAGGAGCAGCTCGATGTGGGCCTCTGGGTCGTGGAGGCGGAATCCCGCCTCGATGACCGGGCCGCCCGAGAACACGCCCGGGACGCGGGCGCGCAGCTCGGCCGTGGCGCGGGCAGCGTCGGGGATGAGCGTGAGCGATGTGATGTCGCCGTGCGGCGCGTCCTCGGCGTATGCGGACTCGAGGACGCGGCGCAGCGCCGCAGGGGCGAGCGGGATCGGTGCGGGACGCTCAAGCGCGAACGGCGCGGCTGCGCGCGGGGCCCTGAGGGCGGATGCGGTCATCTCACGCGATCCTTTCTGCCAGCTCGGGCTGGCGGACGACGTCGATCCCGGCGTCCCAGGACGTCTCGCCAGCGCGGCGATCCGGGAAGTCGAGGCGGAAGTGGGCGCCGACGGATTCCTCTCGCACCGCGGCCGCGGCCACGAGGAGCCGTCCGGCGGTCAGCAGATTGGCGATCTCCGGCTCGGCGGACTGCCAACCGGCGAGCGCGCGGGCCGCCCGGGCGAGTCCCGAGGCGTCTCGGAGCACGCTCGCGTCCGCCTCCATGGCCTCTTCGAGCTCCGCGCGGCCGTGCGTCCCGGCGAGGTGCCGGGCGGCGGCCCCGGGCTCGGCGGGCAGCGTGAGCGGGGCCCCCGAACGGGGCGTCGGGCCGCGCCACGCCCCTTTCCCGAGGAACCGCTCGACGGCGCGGGCCGCGAACACGACGCCTTCGAGGAGGGAGTTGGACGCGAGGCGATTCGCCCCGTGCACCCCCGTGCAGGCGACTTCCCCGGCGGCATAGAGCCCAGGGACGCTCGTCGCGCCGTCGAGATCGGTCGCGACCCCTCCCATCCAGTAGTGCGCGGCCGGGCCGATGGGAAGGTGTTCGCGGCGCCAGTCATAGCCGGCGGCCCGCGTCATGGCGTCGAGCCCCGGGAAGCGCCGAGCGAGGAACCCGGCGCCGCGTGCGGCCTCGATCTCCGTCGCGTCGAGGTACGCCTGGCCGCCGCCCGCGCGCCGGTGCAGGGCGAGGGCACGCGAGACGGCGTCGCGCGGCGCGAGCTCGCCGAGCGGGTGGTAGTCGGCGACGAAGCGGCGCCCCGACTCGTCACGGATGAGGGCGCCCTCGCCCCGCACGGCCTCGGAGATGAGCGACGAGCGGAGGGACCCGTCGTCGCCGCGGATCTGGAGGGCCGTCGGGTGGAACTGGTAGAACTCGAGGTCGCGCAGGAGGGCGCCCGCGCGGAAGGCGAGGGCCACGCCGTCGCCCGTCGCGACCGCGGGATTCGTGGTCTGCGCGAAGAGCTGGCCCGCTCCCCCGGTGGCGAGGAGCACGGCGTCGGCGACCACGCGCCGTCGTCCGCCGCCCGTTCCCGCACCGCGCCCGGAGGCTCCGACGGCGTAGTCGACCCCGGTGACCGCGCCGCACTCGAGGACGAGCTCCGCGGCCATCGCGCCCTCGACCACCTGCACGCGGCCCTCGGCTTCAAGCACGCGGAGCCGTGCGATGAGCGCGCGGGAGATCCCGGCGCCGCTCGCGTCGCCGCCCGCGTGGAGGATGCGCGGGAATGCGTGGGCGGCCTCGAGTCCGAGGGCGAGGCGGCCGTCCGCGTCGCGGTCGAACTCAACGCCGTGGGCGAGGAGCGCGTCGACGGCGGTGGCACCTCGGCCGCACATGACCCCCACGGCACTGCGCGAGCCCAGGCCGCCTCCCGCCGCCATCGTGTCCGCGACGTGGCTTTCGACGCTGTCCCCCGGCGCACGCTGGCCCTCGGGAAGGACCGCAGCGAACCCGCCTTGGGCGAGCATGCTGTTGCTCTCGCTCAGGCTCGCCTTCGTGAGAAGGACGACGGCGGCCCCCGCCTCCGCGGCAGAGATCGCACCGAAGAGGCCCGCGACGCCGCTCCCGACGACCGCCAGCGTGCGTCCCGTCCTGGGTCTCGTCACGGCCGCGCCGCCAGCATGCGCTCTAGCGCGACCCGCGCGGTGTCCGAAACGTCGGCGGAAACCTCGATGCGGTTCTGGACCTCGCCCTCGACGAGCCCCTCGAGCACCCACGCGAGGTAGCCGGGGTGGATGCGGTACATCGTCGAGCAGGGGCAGATCACGGGGTCGAGGCAGAAGATCGTGTGCTGCGGGTACTCGGCGGCGAGGCGGTTGACGAGGTTGACCTCGGTGCCGATCGCGAAGACGGTCGGCTCGGTTGCGGCGGCGATGGCCTTGCGGATGTAGTCGGTCGAGCCGTACTCGTCGGCCGCGTCGACGACCTCCATGGGACATTCGGGGTGCACGATCACGCGGACGCCCGGGTACTCGGCGCGGGCCTTCTCGATCTGCGCGACGTTGAAGCGGCGGTGCACCGAGCAGAAGCCGTGCCACAGGATCACGCGGGAGTCGCGGAGGGTCTCGGGGTCGGTGCCGCCCCACGGCTTGCGCGGGCTCCACATGGGCATCTGCTCAAGCGGCACGCCCATGGCCTTCGCGGTGTTGCGGCCGAGGTGCTGATCCGGGAAGAAGAGGACGCGCTGGGCGCGGGCGAAGGCCCACTCGAGCACGGTGGCGGCGTTCGACGACGTGCACACGATGCCGCCGTGCTCGCCGCAGAAGCCCTTGAGCGCCGCCGAGGAGTTCATGTAGGTGACGGGGATGACGGGGACGCGGCCGTCCTCGTCCGGTTCGGTGCCGAAGAGCTCCTCGAGCTGGTCCCAGCACTGCTGGACGGAGTCGATGTCCGCCATGTCCGCCATCGAGCAGCCCGCGGCGAGGTTCGGCAGGATGACGGCCTGGTCGTCGCGCGAGAGGATGTCCGCCGTCTCGGCCATGAAGTGGACGCCGCAGAACACGATCGCCTCGGCGTCCGGTCGCGTGAGCGCCGCGTTCGCGAGCTGGAACGAGTCGCCCACGAAGTCGGCATGCTTGACGACCTCGTCGCGCTGATAGAAGTGGCCGAGCACCACGACGCGATCCCCGAGCGTCTCCTTGGCGGCACGGATGCGGGCGTGGAGCTCGTCGTCGCTCGCGTCCTTGTACTCCTGCGGAAGCTGGCCCTGCCGCGGGGTAGACGCCGGAGCGACGTCCGCGCTCGAAGCGCCGGGCCCGTAGGCGGGCAGCCCGCGGAGGGCCTCGGCGGCGTCGAACTCCCACGGGCCCTTCGCGAGGTCGGAGCTGCACGTGCCCGCAACGTCGTTGGAGGTGCGTCGCTCGGCCTCGTCGCGCGTGATGAGGCTGATGGCGGTGGCGACAGAGGTCATGGCGTGCTCCTAAGCGTGGACGGGTGCGGGTGATCTGATGCGGGATACGGAGTCGGCGGGCCGACGTACCGGTAGAGCCGGGGTGGGCGGTGCCTCCCGCCCTCGAGGAACTCGTCTGTTGCCTCGATCTGCGGCGTCGCGGTGAGCTGACGGCGGAAGTTGGCGGGATCCAGGGTGCGGCCGAGGATCGCCTCATAGACCTCGCGGAGCTGCGCGAGCGTGAACCGCTCCCCGAGGAAGTGGTACGCGATCTGGGCGTACTCGATCTTGTTGCGGAGGCGCCACAGCGCATAGTCGACGATCTCGCGGTGATCGAACGCGAGGCCGCCCTCGCCGTGCCCCGCGGTGTCGGCGCGATGCCACGCGACGTTGTCCCTCTCGCTCTCGACGAGGAGTTCGGCCTCGGTCGGCCGGACGAGGGCCCAGTACACGATCGAGACGACGCGCTGCGCCCCCTGCTCGGGGCGGCTCGAACGGTCGAGGCCGCCGAACGCGTAGAGCTGTTCGAGGTATTCGGGAGCGAGGCCGGTCGTCTCGCGAAGGTTGCGGCGTGCCGCGTCCTCAAGCGACTCGACGGCCGTGAGCGGCCCGCCGGGAAGGGCCCACTGGCCCCTGAACGGCTCTTTGACCCTGCGCACGAGCGGGAGCCACAGGGTCGGCTTGCCCTCGGCGCGGCTCGGCTTGAGCGCGAAGATCACCGTGGAGATGGCCAGCGACGGCGGAAGCTGGGCGCGCTCGGAGACGTTCGCCCCGAAGGGGCCCGCGAAGACCGTGCTCATGCCGCCACCCCTTCCGCGAGTTCATCGTCAGTTAAAGTCAGCCTGACCCTAAGTGATGATACGCCCGCACGAGGCGATGGGGCAAAAGGTGACGCGTCAGCCTCGCGCGGCCGCTTCAAGGAGGGGAAGGGTACGGCCCTCGAAATGTGTATTCAGGACGATCACGCTCGAGGACCGCACGATCGCCTTGGTCGCCATCATGACGTCGAGGACGCGCTGCAGGTCCGAGTTGGTGCGGGCGGCGATGCGCGCCATGAGATCGCTGTCGCCCGAGACCGTGTGGACCTCGATGACCTCGGGAATGTCGGCGAGCGCCTTCGAGACGGCGTCGTGGCCGAGGTCCTGGCTGATGGTGAGGAAGCAGAAGGCGACGACGGGAAACCCGAACGCGCGCGGCTCGGGCTGCGGCACCCAGCGACCGATGACGCCGCTCGCGCTCATGCGGTCGAGCCGAGCCTGGACCGTGGCGCGTGCGACCTTGAGGATGCGCGACGCCTCGAGCACCGACATGCGCTGCTCCTCGGTGAAAAGACGGACGATCTTCGCGTCGAGCTCATCGACCCGCATGGCCACCCTCCTGCATCGGCTGCCCCGTGGACCCTTCGAAGCCGATGCTACAGATTGATGACCCTCTCGGAACAGACTGCGCATTCTGCTCAGCGTCACACAGCGGACGCCGCGGTAACAAAGCAGTCTGCCCAGCGCCGTGATCCGCGCCACACAAGCCCGGAAATTCGCGCTATTCTCGACCCGTCCCCGGCTCAGCGCACACCCCCGCGCGGCCACCCACAATCCACAGAGAGCCAGAAACTCTATGCAGACTGCAGAAGCGACAGGACGCACCGGACTCGCGGAATCGACGACGACGTCGACGCTCGGGTCAGCGCTCAAGCCCCGGCAGCTCACCATGATGGGCCTCGGAAGCGCCATCGGTGCGGGCCTGTTCATCGGATCGGGGGCAGGCATCCAGGCCGCCGGCCCCGCGGTCCTCCTCTCCTACCTCGTCGCGGGCACGCTCATCATCCTCGTGATGTGGGCCCTCGGCGAGATGGCGGCCGCCAACCCCACGAGCGGCGCCTTCTCCGTCTACACGTCCCGAGCCCTGGGCCCGGTCGCCGGCGCGACCGTCGGCTGGCTCTGGTGGATCCAGCTCGTCGTCGTCATCGCGGCAGAGGCCCTCGGCGCAGCGGGCCTCCTTGCCACGGTGTTCCCGGCACTCCCGGTGTGGCTCATGGCCCTCCTCTTCGTCGCCGTGCTCACGGCGGTCAACCTCACGCGCGTGAAGAACTTCGGCGAGTTCGAGTTCTGGTTCGCGCTCCTCAAGGTCGCCGCGATCGTGGGCTTCCTCGCGGTCGGCGCGGCGCTCCTGTTCGGCTGGATCCCGGGCATCCCGTCGCCAGGCCTCGTGCACTTCGGCGGCGGCTCGTTCGCCCCGCACGGCTTCGCGGGCATCGCGACGGCCCTGTTCGTCGTCGTGTTCGCATTCGGCGGGACCGAGATCGTCTCCGTCGCGGCGGCCGAGACGCGCGACCCGGCGCGGAGCGTCGGCAAGGCCGTCCGCACGGTCGTATGGCGCATCCTCGTGTTCTACGTGGGCTCGATCTTCATCATCGCGGCCGTCGTCCCGGCGGGCTCGGCGGGGCTCAAGAGCCCGTTCGCGGCCGTCCTGGACGCGGCCGGGATGCCTGGCGCCGCGACCGCGATCACGCTCGTCGCCGTCGTCGCTCTCCTTTCGGCGCTCAATGCCAATCTGTACGGCGCCTCCCGCATGGTGTACTCGCTCGCCGAGCGCGGCGAGGCTCCTCGCGCGCTCGCATCGCTCACGAAGTCCCAGGTCCCGGCCGCGGCGGTCCTCGCGAGCGTCGCGTTCGGCATCGTCGCGACGGTGCTCGAGATCGTCTTCCCAGACCAGGTCCTGCCCATCCTCCTCAACATCGTGGGCTCGACGTGCCTCATGGTGTGGGGCTCGGCCCTCCTCTCGCAGCTCGTGCTGAGGCGCCGCGCCGATCGCGACGGCGTTGACCTGCCGCTGCGCATGGCGGGATTCCCGTGGCTCACGGCCGTGGGCCTCGTGATCCTCGCGGCCATCTTCGCCGTCGGGCTCGTGGGCGAGGACTCGCGTCCGCAGCTGCTCAGCACGTTCGCGCTCGTGGCCGTGCTCGCCGCGGGGAGCGCCCTGCGCCGGCGCGCTGCGGTGGCCAAGGTCGCGGCGGACGCCTGACCGCTACCCGGCCGAAGAGCCCCGGGTTTCGGACATTGCCTCGCGCCGAAGCGGGAGGACAGTTCCGGAACCCGGGGCTTTTCCACGGACCATGGCACTATGCCCTGTGACGCGGCCCACAACGGGCTCGTATCCGACATTTTGTATAGCTATGACAGGAGAAGTTGCACAGCTTGCGCGACAAACCTACCGTCGAGGTATGCAGACTTTAGGAACCCGCACGACGGCGCCGGGCCGGGCCGGGCTCGCCGGCGCACCTCGGGAGCAGCTCGCCGAGCTTCCAGCGGCCGAGGCTGTGACCCGTGACGCGCTGGTGCAGCTCTATCGGCTCATGACGGCCGTCCGGCAGCTCGATGTCGCGGCCATCTCGTGGCAGCGCCAAGGAATCCTCCCCGCCTACGCCCCGGAGCTCGGGCAGGAGGCCGCGCAGGTCGGCTCGGCGCTCGCGCTCGACCCCACTCGCGACTTCGCGTTCCCGACCTACCGCGAGCTCGGCGTCGCGCGCGCGTTCGGCGTGGACATGGTCGAATACATGTCCACGCACAAGGCCACGTGGCACGGGGGGCTCTGGGACCCTTCGAAGGCACACGTCGCCCCGATCCAGGCCGTCGTGGCCGGCTCCGTGCTGCACGCCGTCGGGTGGGCACACGGCCAGACCCTCGCTGCGCAGAACACCGCTCAGCAGAACACCGCGCACGGCAAGGCTCCCGAGGGCGGCTATGCCGTCGCGATCACCTACCTCGGCGACGGCGCCTCGAGCCAGGGCGACGTCCACGAGGCCATGAACTTCGCCGCGATCTTCAAGGCCCCGGTCGTGTTCTTCGTGCAGAACAACGGCTGGGCGATCTCGGTCCCGACCGAGAAGCAGGTCGCCGGCGGGAGCGTCGCGGCTCGCGGCGCGGGCTACGGCATCCCGGCGCTCCAAGTCGACGGCAACGACGCCGCCGCAGTCCTCGAGGCGACGCGTCGCGCCGTCGCCCACGCCCGCTCAGGTACCGGGCCCGTTATCGTCGAGGCGATGACGTACCGCCGCGGACCGCACGCGACGTCGGACGATCCCGGCCGCTACCGCACCCTCGACGAGGAGCGCGCGGACGGAGGCGCCGATCCGCTCGCGCGGCTCCGCGAACGGATCCTCGCGGAGGGCGCCGCAGGCGAGGCAGACCTCGACGCCGCCGACGCAGCAGGCGCCGCCGAGGCGGAGGCAGTGCGCGCGGGCGTCATCGCGCTCGGGCCGCGCCCCGGCGCCGAGATGTTCGACTTCGTCTTCCAGGAACCCACCGGCGAACTGCTGCGGCAGAAGAATTCTTGGCGCAAGGAGTCCGAGCATGAGTGAAACGATGACAGCACCTACGCAGGGCGGAACCCGTGAGCTCTCGCTTCAGGGCGCGCTCAACCTCGCGCTTGATGAGCTTCTCGCCGAGGACTCCAAAGCCCTCGTGCTCGGCGAGGATGTCGGCACGCTCGGCGGCGTCTTCCGCGTGACCTCGGGCCTCGCGGCGAAGCATGGCGCAGGGCGGGTCTTCGACACCCCGCTAGCGGAATCCGGGATCCTCGGGATGTCGATCGGCCTTGCGATGGCCGGCTTCCACCCGATCCCGGAAGTCCAGTTCGACGGCTTCGCATACCCAGCCGTGAACCAGATCGTGTGCCAGCTCGGCCGCATGAACTACCGCAGCCGCGGCGCGCTCCCCATGCCAGTGACGCTGCGCGTCCCGAGCTTTGGCGGCATCCGTGCCCCCGAACACCACGGCGAGAGCCTCGAGGCGCTCTTCGCGCACGTCCCGGGGCTCAAGGTCGTATGCCCGGCCGACCCGCAGCAGGGCTACAGCTTGCTCAAGGCCGCGGCTCGAATGCCAGACCCGGTCATCTTCATGGAGCCCAAGTCCCGCTACTGGCAGAAGGGCCCAGTGCTGACCGAGGCGGCAGCGAACGACGGCGCCGCCTCGCCGAGCGCACCGAACCTCACCGGTGCCCGCGTCGCCCGAGAGGGGCGTCACCTCACGCTCGTCGCGTGGGGCGCCATGGTGGCACGGTGCCTCCAGGTCGCGGAGCTCGCGGCCGAGGACGGCATCGACGTCGAGGTCCTCGACTTGCGCTGGCTCAAGCCCATCGACGCCGAGGCCCTCGCGGCGTCCGTCGGGAAGACGCGGCGCGCCGTCGTCGTCCATGAGGGCCCCCGCACGTCCGGCCTCGGCGCGGAGGTGGCCCAAATCATCACCGAGCAGTGCTTCGGAACCCTCAAGGCACCCGTTGAGCGCGTCACCGGGTTCGACGTACCGTATCCCTCAGGCGACCTGGAGGACGAGTACATCCCGAATATCGACCGGATCCTGTTCGGCATCCAACGAGTATTGGAGTACAGGCGTGGCTGAGCTTCCCTTCCCCCTCCCCGACCTCGGCGAAGGCCTCATCGAGGCGACCGTCCTCGACTGGCTCGTGGCCGAGGGCGACCAGGTCGAACGGAACCAGCCGCTCGTCGAGGTCGAAACCACGAAGTCCGCGCTCGAGCTGCCCTCGCCGCAGTCCGGCAAGGTGCTCAAGCTCTACGGCGCGCCCGGCGACGTCATCAAGGTCGGCGACCCGCTCATCGTGTTCGAGGTCCCGGACGACACGGCCGGGATCGTCGGCACGGTGCCGACGGAGGAGGCGCCGAAGCGGCGCGTCCGCCTGAGCGCCAATCTTGACGACGACTGACAGCTCCACGACGACTGATCGAACCACAACCCAGGACGGCGGGACCATGACGATGATGACCGGACGCCACGAAGGCGCGGCGACGCACCACACGGTCGAAGGGACCGATCCGGGGCTCAACGTGCAGGTCTTCGAACCCGAGAACGCGGCGGAGCTCCCGCCCGTGCTGCTCATCCACGGCTTCGCGTCGTCGGTCGCGCTCAATTGGGATCAGAGCGGCTGGATCCCGGCCCTCCTCGACGCCGGCCGGAGGGTCATCGCCGTCGACCTCCCCGGGCACGGGCTCAGCTCGGCGCCCGAGGATGTCGACTCCTATTCCCCGAGCCGCATCCGGGCGGATCTGCTGCAGATCGCCTCGGACGCGGGCGCGCGGCCCATCGCGGAGGGGCACCCGGCAAGCGGCCTCGACCTCGTCGGGTATTCGCTCGGCTCACGGCTCGCGTGGGAGTTCGGCGCGACGCAGCCCGCGCTCGTGCGGCGGATCGTGCTCGGCGGGCCGAGCGCGCGGGATCCCCTCGCCGAGTTCGACCTCGTCGCGGCACAGCGGTTCCTCGCGGACGGCACCCCCATCGAGGACTCCTCGACCGAGGCGCTCGTGACGATGGCCCAGGCCTCGCCCGGCTCGGACATGTACGCGCTCCTCTCCCTCGTCGAGGCCGTCAAGGAGGAGCCGTTCGACGCGGCCGAGGCCGTGCCGAGGCAGCCCGTGCTCGTCGTCGTGGGCGAGAAGGACGAGCGCGTCGAGGGGCTCGACGCGCTCCGCGCGCTCGTGCCGGACGCGCGCGTGGTGGTGCTGCCGGGGCGGAATCACGTCAACGCCGTGACCGCGCGCGCGTTCAAGCAGGCGGCCATCGCGTTCCTCGCCGAGTAGCGGCTGCGGGTCAGGACCCGCTTCCGCAGCGGATGTCGAGACGGCGCTCGGCGTCGAGCCATCGCGCCTCCGTGCCGAGTGCGGCGCTGAGCCGCTGCATCCGCGCTCCGATCGCGCGGGCCTCGCGTCCGGCGAGCCGCACCTGGAGATCCTCGATGAGCGTGGGCACCAAGCGCAGGGCGACGGGGACGCCGTCGTGCGCCTCGAGCACGAAGGCGAACGACTCGTCGTTCCTCTGCAGCGGATCGACCGCGTAGTCGTCCACGAAATCGCCCGCGCTGTATACCACGGGGCGGCCGTGGTACACCTCGACGCCGCGGAAGATATGGGCCGAGTGGCCGAAGACCACATCGGCGCCGGCGTCGACGAGCGCGTGGGCCACGGCCCGATGGTCTGCCGGCACCGACGTGCCCCAGTTGGCGCCCCAGTGCGCCGAGACGACGAGAAAGCCGACCTCGCTCCGCGTGCGGCGCACGAGGTCGACGAGGTCCCGCAGGCGGGGATCGCCGGGCGACGTCGGCACATGGAAGACGCCGGCCGTGGCTTCCGTGGCGGCCCAGCCCGGCTCGTTGTCGGTGAACGCGATGACGCCGACGTCGACCGCTCCCGCCGTCACGACGGCGGGCCGCCGTGCTCCCTCCGCATCGAGGCCCGCGCCTGCGTGCAGCACCCCGCGCGCGTCGAGAACGGGCAGCATCTCGCGCAGTGCACCGACGCCGTAGTCGAGGGTGTGATTGTTCGCGAGCGAGACGACGTCGATCCGCGCCTTCTCGAGGCATGCGACGTTCTTCGTGTCCGAACGAAAGTGGAAGGCCTTGTCCGGCCACGGCGTCCCGCCGTCGGCCAGGACGCACTCGAGGTTGGCGAAGCGCAGGTCGGCCTCCTCGAAGAGCGGCAGGAGGTCGCCCCACACACGCTCCGGGGGCGAGTGGCGCAGCCGCTCGTTCAGGAGCCTCCCCAGCATGACATCGCCGACGAGGCAGATCTTCATGAGCTTCCCTCCGACTCCATCGTGCGCCGAAAAATGCCTCTTGAGTCGGGCAGGCACTTCGTATACGATTTTCGTATACGATCCCGATCAGGCCGACAGGCCGGGATCACGACGACTCGAGGGAGAGGCATCCGTGGAGCGACCCGAGCAGCTTGGCCAAGAGACGATCGACGCCGCCGGCAAGGTCGTCGCCGTCCACCTCAACTACCCCAGCCGCGCGGCACAGCGCGGCCGCACCCCCGCCGTCCCGTCCTACTTCCTCAAGCCCGCGACGTCGCTCGCGCTCCACCGCGCTGAGCTCCACCGGCCTCGCGGCGTCGAGCTCCTCACGGTCGAAGGCGAAGTCGCGCTCGTGATCGGGAGCCGCGCCCACCGCATCTCCCCCGAGGATGCGTGGCAGCACGTCGGCGCCGTGACCGCAGCCAACGACGCCGGTCTCGCGGACCTGCGCTGGCCGGACAAGGGCTCGAACCTCCGCTCGAAGGGCGTCGACGGCATCGCGCCCATCGGCCCGGCCCTGCTCCCGGCTCAGGAGCTCGACCCGGGCGCCCTGCGCGTCCGCATGTGGATCAACGGCGAGCTCGCGCAAGAGGATTCGACCGCGACGCTCCTCTTCCCGTTCGCGCAGCTCGTCGCTGACCTCTCCCGCCTCATGACGCTCGAGCCCGGCGACATCATCCTCACGGGCACGCCGGCCGGCGCGACGGTCGCGCAGCCGGGCGACCTCGTCGAGATCGAGGTCGACGGCACAACGTCCGACGGCGCAACGCTCACCACCGGGCGCCTCGCCAACCGCGTCGTCGAGTCGACGCACGGCCTCGAGCCGTTCGGCGCGATGCCGAGGCTCACGGACGCGGACCGTATCGACGCGTGGGGCTCGGCGGAGGCCGCCGGGATCGCCCCCGCGCCGGCGCCGGACACCCGGGCGGCGAGCGTCCTGACCCCCGAGCTCGCGGAGAAGCTCCGCTCGGTCGGCACCGCGACGCTGAGCGTCCAGCTGCGCAAGCGCGGGATGCAGAACTGCCACATCGAGGGCCTCACCCCGACGAAGCCCGGCGCGAAGGTCGTAGGCACGGCGCGGACGCTCCGCTACGTCCCGGCCCGCGAGGACCTCTTCACAACCCACGGCGGCGGGTACAACGCGCAGAAGCGCGCGGTCGACTCACTGCGCGAGGGGGACATCCTCGTCATGGACGCGCGCGGCGAGAAAGGCTCCGGCACGCTCGGCGACGTCCTCGCGCTCCGCGCCCAGGTCCTCGGCGCGGCCGCGATCATCACGGACGGCGGCATTCGCGACTTCGGCCCGGTCTCGGGCATGGACATCCCGGCGTGGGGCGCGAACGCCCACCCTGCCGTCCTCGGCCGGAAGCACGTGCCGTGGGCCGTCGACGAGACGATCGCGTGCGGCGGCGCGGCGGTACAGCCCGGCGACGTGATCGTGGGCGACGAGGACGGGATCGTCGTCATCCCGCCGCAGCTCGCCGAGGAGGTCGCGGACGACGCCGTTGCCCAAGAGCGCGAGGAGGCGTGGGTCGCGGAGCGGGTCGCCGAGGGCAACCCGGTCCATGGCCTGTTCCCCATGAACGCCGAGTGGAGAGCGCGCTACGAGGCCGAGACGTCGACGAGCAAAGCGAGCCGGCTGTCATGAGCGCCCCTGCACGCGTGGCCGCCACCGCGAGCAAGTCCCAGCTCGCATACGAGTGGCTGCACGACCGCATCGTCTCTGGATCGCTCGCGCCGGGCGCGCGCCTCGTGCTGGCCCAGGTCGCCGCGGAGCTCGACGTCTCCGTGGTGCCGGTCCGCGAAGCCGTGCGGCGGCTCGAGGCGGAAGGCCTCGTGACGTTCGAGAAGAACATCGGCGCGACCGTCGCGGGAATCGATCCGGTCGAGTACCTCTACACGATGCAGACGCTGAGCATCGTGGAAGGCGCCGCGACCGCTCTGTCCGCCCACGCCGTCGGGCCCTCGGACATCGCGACAGCGCGGGCGGTCAACGCGCGCATGCGGGCCATGGCCGAAGATCCGCAGCACTTCGACCCGGTCCAGTTCACGCGGCTCAACCACGAGTTCCACAGCGTGCTGTTCGAGCACTGCCCGAACCCGCACATCCTCGATCTCGTCCACCGCGGCTGGAACCGCCTCACCGCGCTGCGCGGCTCGACGTTCAGCTTCGTGCCCGAGCGCGCTGGCGAGTCCGTCGCCGAGCATGAGGGGCTCCTGGCTCTCATCGAGCGCGGGGCCTCGAGCGAGGAGATCGAGCTCGCAGCGCGCCGGCACCGCTCCGCAACGCTCGACGCGTACTTGGCCAGCACCGGAGCCCACCCCAACTTCCCTGTCCTCTGAGACATCCCGATCAGGAAGACACCCCGATCAGGAAAACAACCCATAGGAGCATCGCTCATGAGCAAGCACTTCGTGCCCGACAACCTCCCCACTCATCTCCAGCACTACATCGGCGGCCAGCGCGTCGACTCGATCGGCGGCGAGACCTTCGAGGTCCTCGACCCGGTCACGAACACGACGTACGCGACCGCGGCGTCCGGCCAGAAGGCGGACATCGACGCCGCCGTCGCCGCGGCGACCGACGCGTTCGAGAATGGCCCGTGGCCGCGTATGAAGGCCCGCGCGCGGGCCAAGGTCCTCTTCGCGATCGCCGATGCCGTCGAGCGCCAGGAAGACCGGCTCGCCGAGATGGAGACGTTCGACACGGGCCTCCCGATCACGCAGGCCCGCGGCCAGGCGCAGCGCGCGGCCGAGAACTTCCGCTTCTTCGCGGACCTCATCGTGGCGCAGCAGGACAACGCCCTCAAGGTTCCCGGCAGCCAGCTCAACTACGTCAACCGCAAGCCGATCGGCGTCGCGGGCCTCATCACGCCCTGGAACACGCCTTTCATGCTCGAGTCGTGGAAGCTCGCCCCCGCGCTCGCGTCCGGCTGCACCGTAGTGCTCAAGCCGGCCGAGTTCACGCCGCTCTCGGCGTCGCTGTGGGCAGACATCTTCGAGGAAGCCGGCTTGCCTGCGGGCGTCTTCAACCTCGTCAACGGCTTCGGCGAGACCGCCGGCGATTCCCTCGTCAAGCACCCCGGCGTGCCGCTCATCTCGTTCACGGGCGAGTCCTCGACGGGCCAGCTCATCTTCCGCAACTGCGCGGAGAACCTCAAAGGCATGTCGATGGAGCTCGGCGGCAAGTCCCCCGCCGTCGTCTTCGCGGACGCCGACCTCGACGCCGCGATTGATTCGACGCTCTTCGGCGTCTTCTCGCTCAACGGCGAGCGCTGCACGGCAGGTTCGCGCATCCTCGTCGAGCGGAGCATCTACGACGAGTTCACTGAGCGCTACGCAGAGCGCGCGAAGAACATCGTGGTCGGCGACCCGCACGACCCCAAGACGCAGGTCGGCGCGCTCGTGCACCCCGAGCACTACGAGAAGGTCATGAGCTACGTCGAGATCGGCAAGACCGAGGGCCGGCTCCTCGCGGGCGGCGGCCGCCCGGCCAACCTGCCCGAGGGCCAGGAGAACGGCTCCTACGTCGCGCCGACCGTGTTCGCGGACGTCAAGCCGGACGCGCGGATCTTCCAGGAGGAGATCTTCGGCCCGGTCGTTGCGATCACCCCGTTCGACGACGACGCCGAGGCGCTCTCGCTCGCCAACAACACCAAGTACGGGCTCGCCGCGTACGTGTGGACGAACGACCTCAAGCGCGCCCATACCTTCGCCCAGTCCGTCCAGGCCGGCATGGTCTGGCTCAACTCCCACAACGTCCGCGATCTGCGCACGCCGTTCGGCGGCGTCAAGGCCTCGGGCCTCGGCCACGAGGGCGGCTACCGCTCGATCGACTTCTACACGGACCAGCAGGCCGTGCACATCACTCTCGGCGACGTCCACACGCCCAAGTTCGGCGCCTGAGACGCCACCCTGAACTGCTCAACGAGGAGAAACACGATGACTGCCCGCGACAACACCCACCCAGCCACCCTTGCCCCTTCCGTTCCGGCCCCGGACATCGTCCGCTGCGCGTACCTCGACCTCGTGGTCACCGACCTGAAGAAGTCCCGCGACTTCTACGTCGACCTCCTCGGCCTCCACGTGACGTACGAGGACGACGATGCCATCTACCTGCGCTCGTTCGAGGAGTTCATCCACCACAACCTCGTGCTGCGCAAGGGCCCGATCGCCGCCGCGGCCGCCTTCGCGTTCCGGGTGCGCACCCCCGAGGACGTCGACAAAGCCGAGGCGTACTTCAAGGAGCTCGGCTGCCGGACCGAGCGCCGCAAGGAGGGCTTCGTGCGCGGCATCGGCGACGCCGTCCGCGTCGAAGACCCGCTGGGCTTCCCGTACGAGTTCTTCTACGACGTCGAGCACGTCGAGCGCCTGCACATGCGCTACGACCTGTACTCGGCCGGCGAGCTCGTGCGCCTCGACCACTTCAACCAGGTCACCCCCGACGTGCCGCGCGGCCGTGCCTACCTTGAGGGCCTCGGCTTCCGGGTCTCGGAGGACATCAAGGACTCCGACGGCGTCACGTACGCGGCCTGGCTGCACCGCAAGCAGACCGTCCACGACACCGCCCTCACGGGCGGCGACGGCCCGCGCCTGCACCACATCGCGTTCTCGACGCACGAGAAGCACAACATCATCCAGATCTGCGACAAGATGGGTGCGCTGCGCATGTCGGACCGGATCGAGCGCGGCCCCGGGCGCCACGGCGTATCGAACGCGTTCTACCTCTACATCCTCGACCCCGATGGCCACCGCGTGGAGATCTACACGCAGGACTATTACACGGGCGATCCGGACAACCCCACCATCACGTGGGACGTCCACGACAACCAGCGCCGCGACTGGTGGGGCAACCCCGTGGTCCCGTCCTGGTACACCGAGGCCTCCCTCGTCCTCGACCTCGACGGCAACCCGCAGGAAGTCATCAAGCGCGAGGACAAGTCCGAGCTGGCCGTGACCATCGGCGCGGACGGCTTCTCCTACACCCGGGCTGGGGACGAGACCGGCTCGTACCACGGCGAGGCATCGAAGGGCTTCAAGCTCGGAAGCCAGGTCTGACGGTGCTGGATCCCCAGACCATCGAGGCCATCGCAGACGAGCTCGTGGAGGCGGGGCGGACGCGCACGCCCGTCCCGCTCCTCCACACCCGCTACGAGGGCATGGATATCGAGGACTCGTATGCCGTGCAGAAGCTCTGGGCCTCGCGGCTCGAGGCTCAAGGCAAGCGCGTCGTGGGCCGCAAGATCGGACTGACCTCGAAGGCCATGCAGGCCGCGACTGGCATCACCGAGCCGGACTACGGCGTGATCTTCGACGACATGGTGCTCGAGAACGGCTCCGTCGTGGAGTGGAAGCGCTACACGCACCCGCGCATCGAGGTCGAACTCGCGTTCAAGCTCAACCAGGACCTCAAGGGACCGGGCATCACCCTGTTCGACGTGCTCGACGCGACGGACTATGTGGTGCCCGCCCTTGAGATCCTCGACTCGCGGATCGAAATGCAGGGCCGCACGATCGTAGACACGATCTCGGACAACGCCGCGATGGGCGCGATGGTCGTGGGCGGCACCCCGGTGCGGCCGCACGACATCGACCTGCGGTGGGTCTCCGCACTCCTCTACCAGAATCAGGAGATCATCGAGACGGGCGTGGCGGCAGGCGTGCTCAACCACCCGGCGTCGGGCGTCGCGTGGCTCGCGGACAAGCTCGCGCAGCACGGGCAGTCTCTGCGCGCGGGCGACCTCGTGCTCGCGGGCTCGTTTACGCGCCCCATGTGGGTCTACGAAGGAGACACGGTGTACGCAGACTACGGACCTCTCGGAACAGTGACATGCCGTTTCGTCTAGAACCCGAGCGGACGTTCCGGCACGCCCTCGAGCAAGCGCGCGCCGAAGGCAGCGCGAGCGCGAAGATCGGCCTGTGGGTCTGCTCGGGAAGCCCGCTCGTCGCCGAGATCATGGCCGGCTCAGGCGCCGACTGGCTGCTCATCGACGCCGAACACAGCCCGAACTCGCTCGAGTCCGTGCTCGCCCAGCTGCAGGCCGTGCACGGCTACCCCGTGCTGCCCATGGTGCGCCTGCCGTGGAACGACGCGGTGCTCATCAAGCAGTACCTCGACCTCGGTGCACAGAACCTCCTGATCCCCATGGTCAACGACGCCGAGCAGGCGCGGGCCGCCGTCGCCGCCGTGCGGTACCCGCCGCACGGCGTGCGCGGCGTCGGCTCCGCGCTTGCCCGCGCCGCACGGTGGAATCGGATTCCGGATTACCTCGCGCGCGCCGACGAGACGATCTCGCTCGCCGTCCAGATTGAGACGGCGGAAGCTGTCGCGAACGTCGAGGACATCCTCGCCGTTGACGGCATCGACGCGATCTTCATCGGCCCCTCCGACCTCGCGGCCTCGATGGGCTACTTGGGTCAGCAGGAGCACCCCGAGGTGATCACCGCCGTCGAACGCTGCCTCGCGGCCGCCCAGGCGGCAGGGAAGCCAGCCGGCGTCAACGCCTTCGTCGAGTCGACCGCCCGCCGCTACATCGACGCAGGGGCCCGCTTCGTGCTCGTGGGCGCCGACGTCGCGATCCTCGCGCGCTCGAGCGAGGAGCTCGCCGCACGCTTCACACGGGCGACGGAGGCCGCAGGAGATACGGCCGACGGCGACCGGCCAGCGAGCTACTGAAGTGGCTGTCGGGCGCGGGCAATGCTGGCGTAGGGCTCAGCTCTGCCCGCGCCAGAGCCGTCGCCGCCACGTGTGAGGCTTCTCCTCGATGGGCTCGTGCGCTCGCCGCTCCGCCTCGCGTGCGGCGCGACGTTCGCGCCAGCGCTGCGCCTCGCCGTCGACGTCCCTAGTCTTCGTCACGACCGGCGGCCCGCCCTCGAGCTGACGCCGCGCGTCGATGATGCGCGCGTTGAAGTCCTCCACGGCCGCCCGCACCTCCCGCTCGGTGAACATCGCGTCGAGCCGATCGTCCAGTTCGGCGTCCTCGACGCGAAGCAGGAGCGCCTTGGGCCCGAGCCCCGTGAGATGCTCGCGCTGGATGAGGCCCTTGATCCACCAGTCCGGGTCGTAGGTGCCGCCGAGACCGGGGATCGGCTTGCCCGCGTATTCGAGGTGGTCGAACTCGCCGCGCGCCATGGCGTCGCGGATGAGGTACTCGGCGCGTCGGGCGGGGTCGATCTTCTCGCGCCGTGCGCGCAGCCCTTCCTCGCGGGCCTCCTCCGGGGTGGCCTGCCGCGGGTCGTTTCGCGCCGATCCGGCGGCCCGCAGCTCCGCGGCCCGTTCGAGGCGCCTCTCGCGATCCTCCGCTCCCCGTGCGTTCATCACGTTCCAGTATTGCCGCATACTGGGAGCCATGGCGTGGCCGCACGGAGACGCAGAGCACGGACTGTACGCCGACCGGTCTGCCGCGGGCCGCGCGCTCGCCGCAGAACTCGGCGAGTACGCTGTCTCCCCGTCCTTGGGCTCCTCCTCGTCAAGCGAAGACACGCTGCCGCCCCTCGTCCTCGGCCTGAGCCGCGGCGGCGTCGCGGTCGCGGCCGAAGTGGCGCGCGCCTTGGGCCTGCCGTTCGACGTCGTACCAGCCCGCAAGCTGGGGATCCCGGGCCACGAGGAAGTCGCGTTCGGCGCCATCGCTGCGTGCGACGGCGTGCGCCGCTCCGACGTCGACCGTCCGCTCATGCGACGGCTCCTCGCCGCGGGATTCACGGAGGCAAGCCTCGACCGCGTGCGCGAGCGCGAGGCCGCCGAACTCGAGCGCCAGGAGAACCTCTACCTCGGCGGGCGAGGCCAGGGCGCCGCGGGCCGCGCCGTCATCGTGTGCGACGACGGCGCGGCAACCGGGGATACCGCGCGTGCCGCCATCGCCGCCGTCCGCGCGGCGGGCGCCTCCGCCGTCGTCCTCGCTCTCCCGGTCGCTCCCCCAGTTGTCGTACGCGAGCTCGCAGCCCTCGTCGACCGCGTGGTCTGCCCCCGCCAGCCGCACGGGTTCCGCTCTGTGGGCGGCGCCTACGTATCCTTCCCCCAATGCAGCGACGAGGAGGTCATGGACCTCCTCGCCGCCCGCGGCTGATTCCGCCCCGCTCCCGCCGGCCTATTCCTCGCCGAGGTGGTGCGCGAGCGCGCCCTCTTCGCCGTGGCCGATCCGGCGGTAGAGCTCCGGGTCCCTCTGGCGAAGGCGGAGCGCCCACAGGATCCCCGCAATACCGGGCACGATGATGAGCGCGGGGAGCACGAAGCTCACCGGAGTCGTCTCGGTCTGGCCCAGCAGCACGTCGAAGTTCGCGACGATGAGCCCGAAGACGACCGCAAGCGCGACCGCCCCGATGGACGGCGCGACGACGGCGGACCACGCCCCGCCGGCGAGCACACGGCGACGCCGGAAGAAGCCCACCACGGAGACCGAGACGATCGCCATGAGGAGCACGAGGCCCATCGCGCCCGCGTTCGTGAGCCACGTGAAGAGGGTCAGGACCGGGTACAGCGGCCCGAGGTCCGAGCCGCTGCCGGCGAGCGCGAAGGCGGCCACGACGACGACGGCGATGCCCGTCTGGACGAGCGAGCCCGCCTTGGGCGCGCCGTGCCGGCTCCTCGCCTCGAGCCAGGCGGGGAGGACCCGCTCGCGGCCAAGGGAGAAGAAGTAGCGGGCGACGGCGTTGTGGAAGCTCACGAGGGCCGCGAAGAGGCTCGTGCAGAACAAGAGCTGGGCGATGTCCGCGACGATCGTCCCGAGGTGCGAGCCGAGGAAGGAGAACACGAGGTCTGGGCCCTGCTTGCCCGCGATGTCGAAGAGCTGCGACGGGCCTGTGCCGACGGCCATGGCCCACGAGGAGACTCCGTAGAAGACCGCGATGATGCCCACCGCCGTGTATGTTGCGCGTGGGATCGTGCGGTGCGGGTCCTTCGCCTCCTCGCCGTAGATCGCGGCCGACTCGAAGCCCATGAACGCCGCGATGCCGAACGAGAGCACGGCGCCGACGCCGGGCACGAAGAGGCTCGCGGGCGAGAGCGGCTCGGCGGAGACGCCTTCCGGCGCGACGGCGAAGGAGACGACGTCGTAGACGATCACGACGAGGAACTCGAGCGCGACGAGGGCGCCGAGCACCTTGGCGGAGAGGTCGACGCGGTTGACGCCCAGGACGGCGACGACGGCGATGCACGCGAGCACCGGAATCCACCACGGCACGTCGATGCCGAAGCGCTCCGACACGAGCGACGACACCGTGAAGCCGAAGAGGCCGTAGATGCCCACCTGCATGAGGTTGTAGGACATGAGGGCGACGAGGGACGCCCCGACTCCGGCTGGCCGAGAGATGCCCTGCGCGACGTACGCGTAGAACGCACCAGCGTTGGTCACGTGCCGGCTCATTGCCGCGTAGCCGACGGCGAAGACCGCAAGCACGCCGCCGAGCAGGAGGAAGGAGAGGGGGACTCCGAGGAGCCCTGTGACGGCAAACGTCGTCGTGACGCCGCCCGCGAGGACCGTGAGCGGCGCGGACGCGGCGATGATCATCATCGTCACGGACGCGACGCCGAGGCGGCGGTGCGGCGTATGGGTCGACGTGTCTGCGCTGTGTGAGCTCGTCTCGATGCTCATGGCTCCTCCAGTCTCCCGCGCAGCGGGAAGAATAGTTCAGGGATTTCTTGGGGGAAACGGCGCGGCGGCCACAGCACTATGGTGCTGCGGCCGCCGGACGCGTGACTTGTCTCACAGCGAACGCTTCTTGTCACGCAACGAGACGACCGAACGGCCAGTCAGGAATGGCAGTGGCCGCCCTCGCTCGACGCAGGCGCCGGGACATCGAGCACGGGGCTCCGATCGAAGAAGCCCTCGGGCCGGAGGCGGAAGCCCACGTGGTCGACTGGCATGATGGGCCAGTCCTCGGGGCGCGGGAAATGCGTGAGGCCGAACGTGTGCCACACGACGAGGTTCGTCCCGTCGAGGTCCCGATCCTGCGCCTGGTACGCGGGCAGGCCCGCGCCGCCCGCGTGCTGGTTGACGAAATCGCCCGTCGGGTACCGCTCCCCCTCGTCGTACGCCGTGACCCACAGGTCCTTCGTCGCGAAGGCCGCGCGGCGGGCGACGGACGATTCGGGGTCCGCGAGGAGCATGGGCTGGCCGTGCGGGTGCAGCTTGTAGCCGACCGGATCGCCGAGGCGGTTGCGCGACTCCGGGTTGGAGACGATCCACGTGCGCCCCGCCGCCATGTCCGCACTGCGCGCCGCCTCGGACTCGCGTGCGATCACGGTGCGCCGGCGGGTGAAAGCATTGCCGCGCTCATTCCCGGGACCCATGGGGACCCGCACGACGTCCTCTTCCTCGACCCGGTTGGGGCCGCCGTCGAGCGCGAAGTCGAGGCGCGCGCTGAAGAGGTGCTGGTGGAACGGCGCGCCAAGCCCGGGGGCAAGCTCGGACGCGTACGGGTATTCCTTGTCGGGGAGCGCGCTCGTGAAGACCACGCCCGTCGCCTTCGCCTCGAACTCGATCGTGCCGTCGAGGTAGAGGTACCAGTAGAACCCGTAGTCGTAGTTGCCCACAGTCGTGAAGAAGCTGATGACGAGGCGGCGGTTGCGGCGCACATAGTTGACGCCGCTCCACAGGTCCGAATGCTTCGCGAGGATCGACCAGTCCTCCTCGTGCATGCAGACCGCGTTGCGGATGGTCCGCGGGTTGCCGAACGCGTCGCTCACCGTGGGGCTCAGGTACGTGATCTCGCCGAGGCAGTCGCAGCCGAGCTCGAGCTCGTTCGCGAACTGGCCCACGAGGTACTCGCCGGTGTCGAAGTAGTTCTGCCACGAGCGCACCGGGGAAGGGTCGCCGTACGGGACGACCATCTCGGCGATCGACGCGCGGTCGAGGATTCGGCGCCGCCGCGTGGCTTCGGTGGCGCCGTCACCCGCCGTGGCCGGGTCGACGTCGTCGAACGCGATGTTGTGGAGCACGATGCCCTCGCGCACGTCGAAGCCGACGTCGAGGCTCCAACGCTCCCACTCGACGTGGTTGCCGCCTGTGACCGTGAAGCTCGGCCCCTCGGGCTGGGTGATCTCGATGGGCTTCTGGCTCGTACGCAGCGGCCCCGTGAGCTCGGGGTCGGTGTAGTTGCCGTGCTCCGCGGGGATCTGAACCGGACCGAAGTCGAGAATCTGGTCGACGGTGCGGCTCACGACGTCGACATAGCCCACGAGCCCGTCGACCGGGTGGGCCCAGGGGAGGTCCTCGGGGAACTCCTGGACGAAGGCCAGGCCGCGCAGGATGCGGCGGCCCTTCTCCTCCGGATACTCGAACACGCCAGCCGAGAGGGGTGCGACGCGCACCGTCGAGACGTCGAGGTTGCGATCCGCGAGCGCCTTGAGCCACCGCTCGTCTGCGTTGAGGACCTCCTCGACGGCGGCGAACTCCTCTTCGAGGACGGGCAGCTCGCCGGTGACGGCGGTATCGAGCTCGACATCCGAGTCGACCTCTCCGCGCGTCACCGAGACTGTGACGTCGTGCGGCTTCGCACCCGCCGTGTCGTGCAGGAAGACGCGGAAGCGGCGGTCGAGGCCGCCGGCAGCCTCGCCGCCTTCCGCCTGCGCTCCGCGGGGCGGCTCGACAAGGCCGAGGTACGCAATCCGGCTCGTCTCCCGCCAGAGGCCCGCGCTGTGCAGGATCTCGCGGACCGACGTGATCTCGTCGGCGCCCGGGAGGGCGAAGGCACTGACGCCTTCGTGGGCGGGAACTGCTTGCGGGCCGTGCGCCTCGTGCGCGCATTGTCCGCCGTCTCCGTGCGTCATGGTCTCAGTGCTCATGGTCCCTCCGGAAGTGGATCGGAACGGTTTTTTCTATAGACGTAGAGAATAACCCCCTGTAAGCTGAATCACAACGGTTGTAGAAAAAAGAACTGCGGCCGGACAGGACAGAATCGGATTGGGCAGGAGGCGGAGGACGGTGCCGAAGATCGTCGATCATGACCAGCGCCGCATCGAGCTCGTCGACGCGACGTGGCGGATCATCGCCGAGCGAGGTCTCGACGGCGCCACGATGCGGGACATCGCGGCCGAGGCGGGCTTCGCCAACGGCGCACTCAAGCCCTACTTCCCCACGAAGGACCGCCTGCTCGACTTCGCGTTCGAGCACATTTTCACGCAGACGAATCGGCGCATGGCGGCCGCGACGTCGGGCCTCGGCGGGCTCGCGGCGCTGCGCGCGTACTGCCACGAGATCCTCCCGCTCGACGACGAGCGGCTCAGCGAGGCGCGGGTCGCGATCGCATTCTGGCAGAAGGCACTCCGGGACCCCGCCAAGGCGGCCGTCCACGAGCGCTCCATGGAACAGTGGCGCGCCATGCTCGCCAAGCTCATCCGGGGCGCCGGCTTCCGGGACTCTGACGCCGACCTCGAATCGGGCGCCGGTCTCGACTCCGCCGTCGGCGCCGTCATGGACCTCGTGCTCGGGGCGCAGATCACCGCGACCCTCTCCCCCTCCCATCACTCGCCCGCCCAGCTCGCGGCGCAGCTCGACTGCCTCCTCAATGCCCTCGTGAAAGGCGACAACGCATGACCACCGCACTCACCACGGGCATCGGGCCGACGACGAAGCCGGCCGTCGCGGCCGCCCCCGGCCTCGACATCGCCGTCGCCCGCGACATCGACACGTGGCGGCGCGCCGCGTCCGAGTCCTTCGTCCCCCTCAAGGTCACGGCCGACCGCCACGCGGCCTTCAGGGGCACGATGCGCGGCAAGCGCTTGGCGCGCGAGGACCTGAGCATGATCGAGGTCGCCGCGAGCAGCCACGCCGTGCACCGCACCGACGATCTCATTGCGGCGTCCGAGCGGAAGTACTTCAAGCTCGGCATCCAGCTCCAGGGCACCGGCCTTCTGCTCCAGGACGGCCGCGAGGCCGTCATGCGTCCGGGCGACTTGGCCGTCTATTCGACGGACCGCCCCTACACGATCGCGTTCGACGGCGACTTCCGCACCCTGGTGTTCATGTTCCCCCATTCGGCGCTCGACCTGCCCTCGGAGGCGATGGCCCAGATCACGGCGACCTCGATGAGCGGCACGAGCGGTCTCGGGCTGCTCGTGAGCCCCTTCCTCATCCGGCTCGCCGAGAGCCTCGACGCGATCGCCGGGCCGAACGGGACGCGTCTCGTCCACAACGCCCTGGATCTCGTGACGACGCTCTTCAACGGAGAACTCGACGATCACATCGCGAACACCCGGGATCCCCATCAGGTGCTCCTAGCACGGATCCACGACTACATCGAGGCGAACCTCGCCGATCCGGACCTCTCCCCCGGCTCCATTGCCTCGGCGCACTATATTTCGACACGGCATCTCCACGATCTGTTCAAGGAGGTCGGGACCACCGTCGCCGCGTCAGTCCGCGAGCGTCGACTCGAGCGCTGCCGGCGCGACCTGCGGGACCCCGTGCTCGCCGACCGTCCGGTCACGGCCATTGCCGCACGCTGGGGCTTCCTCGATTCGGCCCACTTCAGCCGGATCTTCCGGGCAGCCTTCGGCGAATCGCCGACGGGCTACCGCGCAGGCTGACAGCCTCAAGACAGCAGCGCAACCTCAGAAGGGCGGCGGGCCGTCGTGCGGATCTTTGCCGGGATCCGGCGGATCATCATCGCGCCTTTCGAGCGGCCCCGCCAGGACCCTCGCCCCGAGCGGCGAAACCCAGAGGACCTTGCCCACAACATCAGAACTATTCGGCTCGAGCCGGCGAGAGCTCCAAAGCCGCAGGCTCTTGAGGGCATGGTGCTTCCGGCAGAGAGCCTGGAGGTTCTCCGCATCGGTGGCGCCGCCGTCCTGCCACTCGACGATGTGGTCGATTTCCCCAGAACTCGCGGGCCGAGAACAACCGGGGAACTGACAGGTTCCGTCGCGGTACTCGATGAAGCGGCGAAGGCATTCGGGGGACGGTAAGCGGAGCGACCGAGTGTCAGCGGTACCCCGTTCGTCGGCCACAAAGAGGCGCTGCCATGTCGGAGCCGCCACGGCGAGCCGCCGAGAGCCGCGCCGCCGCCTTCAAACACGAAACATGCGAACGCGTCGGCACGTAGTTGCGGAAGCGTTCGCCCCTCCTCGGGATCGTTCTGGCGTTGACGCCGGGCGAGCGCATCGATCCGCGCAAACGCCGCGAAGCCCACCTCAGCCGGAAGAATTGCCGTGAGCGAGCACATGCCATCGGACTCCGGCCGCACGTACACCCGGCGATCTTGTTCGGCCCGCGACTTGCGCGCCCGAATCGATTCGGGGTGCAGCTTCTCCCGGAGCGTCCGGATGACCCGGCGCAACTCTGCTGGCGTCCGCTTCCGGCCACTTCGCGTTTCGAGCCGCCCGAGGGCCTTGACCCCGAACTCTTCCGCGCAGTCGGGATGCAGCGTCGAGGCTTCGTCTGTGATCACTCGCGCGTGTGCTTCCGAAACGGCGAGGGCATGCCCCACATCCCCGTCGAATCGGGTCGGCTGCCCGTCGTCGCGCTCGCAACCTTCAGCAATGTAGACCTATACGACGGTTGCCTCAGCTTGTGTACCATCGGCTTGCGTGAGGTCTGGGCGGAGCCCCGGAGCTGGCGCCGCCCCACTGCGGAAGGAACGAGGGGTCGCGTCCGCACCGCCGTCAGACTCACCCTGAGGATGGAGAGGGGGTGAGCCACATGGCCGGAACCCTCCTGAATGCGGGCGATGAGATCGATGTCGTCGTCACGTCCGTCAAACCGTTCGGGCTCTTCGTTGAGTCTGATTCTGGTGTGCAAGGGCTCGTCCGCGGTGGCAGCGCCTTGGTCGGCGCGACCGTGCGCGTGCGCGTCATCGAGTTCGACGCAGCCGAATCACGATTCAGCGCGATGCTCGTCGGCTGACAGGTCGGCCCGGTCGGCTTTCGAGCCGGCCGGGCAGGCCTCGCAGCCGTCATCCCACGTGAGCAGCCCGAACCTCGGGCGGAGTTGCGCCCTGGATGACCCAACGATTGCCATCGGGGTCGGCGAAATGGGCGAATTGGACGCCGCCCATATCCTGGACCTCGCTGATGTCGGCACCACGGCTCAGGAGCTCGGTTCGGACAGCGCCCAGATCACGAACGACGAGCTGCAGGCCCTCGAGGCTGCCGGGCCGCATGCTGGTCATGCCCGTGCCGATGACAATCGAGGTGGCGGAGCCCGGCGGTGTCAGCTGCACGACCCGCATTCCCGGAATGTGCTCTACGTCGTGGTCGAGGGCAAAGCCGAGCTTCTCTGTGTAGAACGACTTCGAAGTGTCGACGTCGGACACGGGTACCTGTACGACTTCCAAGCGCATCTCCATAGGACCCCACAGTATGTGGGGGAAACGACGACTGGCCAGAAGTCGGGCCGTCGCCTCCCAGCCCTACGAGTTCTCTTTGAGGAACGGCACGAGCTCGTCGAGAACCGGCCCCGCGGGGAAGAGCGTCGAGGCGTGCGTCCGCCCCGGGAGTTCGACGAGGCGCGCATCCGGCATGAGGGCGGCGGCCCGCCGGGACGCGGCAAGCCGCGGCGCGTCGAGCGCTCCGACCATGAGCAGGGCGGGCACGCCGAGGCCCGAGAGAACCTCCTCGGGAATCCCCTCGCCAGCCTCCGTCGCCTCGAAATACGCGGCGAGGGCCTCGGCGTCGTTCGCGAGGAAGGCCGCGCGCGTCGCGGGGTCGAGGGAATTGCCGGCCGCCTCGAAGCCGTCCGCGAAGGCGGCCATGCCGCCGGCCCGCATCGCCTCGAGGTAGCCGGGGAAGAACACCTTCTCGACCTGGCCGCCTTGGGCACCGTACGCGCCGCCGAGCGTCACGAGGCTCGCGACGCGATCCGGGGTGTGGGCCGCGAGCGCGAACGCCACGCGCGAGCCGAAGGAATACCCCACGACATGGGCGAGCGGCGCCGCCGCCGCATCGAGCACGGCGATCACGTCCTCGACGACGAGCGGCATCCGGTAGGCGTCCGGCGCGTGCGGCTTGCCGCTGCGGCCGTGGCCGCGGAGGTCCATGCGGATGACGGTGAAGCCTTCGAGCCCGCGCACGTAGCCGAGGCCCCGCCAGATCGCGCGAGAGAGCGCCGACCCGTGGAGAAGCAGGATGGCGGGCCCTTCGCCCGAGACATCGAAGGCGAGCGGGGTCCCGTCGGTCGGGTTGAGCACTTCAGCCACGAGGACACCCTAGCGCCCCGCCGGGTCACGCCCGCTCAGCGTCCGCTCCCCCCTCCCCAGCCCTTCTCAGCCAGCCCGCGGCGAGCAGCGCCGAGGCGAGGTCCGCGGCGACGATCGCGAGCGCCTGGCCGTCGTGGCCTGCCTGCTCCGACGACAGCGCAGTGTGCGACCCCCCACCGTGCGCATGCCCGCCTGTCACGCCGGCAAGCCCGAGCACGAGGGCCGCGTGCGCGAGGGCCATCGCGAGGGACATCCCGACGAGCACGCGCGCAGCGTGCACCGATGGACGGCGCCACATGGTCCATGCGCAGGGCGCGCACCCAGCGGCCATCGCCAGGGCAAGGAACGCCATCCAACCGCCGTCGAGGGCCATCGCGAGGTGGGCGGCGATCCCTGCCGCGGCCGTCGCGGCGACCCACCGCGCGTGGCGGACGACGGCGCGCGCCCGCCTCCCGCCGTCGTCCGCCGCGATCCGACCCGGAGCGGACGAGGGCGACGCTCGCCGCGCGTCGGCACCGGCCGGGCGGGTCTGCGGCGCCCCGAGGACGGAAGCTGTCATGGCTCCACCCTCCCGCACGGGCATCCGAACGCGCCGCGATGCGAGCGCACGGGGCTTGTCGTCGAGCGAAGGGTCCACGAGGGGCAGGGCGCGAGGACTTCTCAATCCTCCGCCCCCACCTATATCCTATAGGATGTAGCTCGTTCACTCGATGAGGAGACCCCCATGACGCGACTCTGGAACGCACCCGCCGACTTCGCCGACGAAATGGTCGAGGGCTTCGCCCGCGCGAACGGGCGGTGGGTCCGCAAGGTCTACGGCGGGGTCTCCCGCTCGACGGTCGCGGAGGAGCCCGAGGTCGCCGTCGTCATCGGCGGCGGAAGCGGCCATTACCCGGCGTTCGCAGGCCTTGTCGGCCCCGGCCTCGCCCACGGCGCGGCCATGGGCAACCTCTTCGCGTCCCCCTCGGCCCACCAAGTCGAGTCGGTGGCCCGTGCGAGCCACCGCGGCCGCGGCGTGCTGCTCAGCTACGGGAACTACGCGGGGGACGTCCTCCATTTCACCGAGGCGCAGGAGGCCCTCCGCGCCGACGGCATCGACTGCCGCACCGTGGCCGTGACTGACGACATCTTCTCCGCCGGACCAAACGAGCCCGAGCGGCGCCGCGGCATCGCGGGCGACCTCACGGTCTTCAAGATCGCGGGCGCCGCGGCGTCGCTCGGCTGGGACCTCGACGGCGTCGAGCGCGTCGCACGGCGCGCCAACGACCGGACCCGCTCGATGGGCGTCGCATTCAGCGGCTGCACGATGCCCGGAGCGGCCGAGCCGCTCTTCTCGGTCCCCGAGGGCCGCATGGCGATCGGGCTCGGCATCCACGGCGAGCCGGGTCTCGCGGAGACCGAGATCCCCACCGCGGATGGCCTCGCCGAGCTCTTCGCCGAACACCTCCTGGCCGACGCGGAAGTGCCCGTCGCGGAGACGGCCGGCGCGCGAGTCGTCCCCATCCTCAACGGCCTCGGCTCGGTCAAGTCCGAGGAGCTGTTCGTCGTGTTCCGCCGCGTCGCCGAGCTTGCCGAGGAGCGAGGCATCACGCTCGTCGACCCGCAGGTCGGCGAATTCTGCACGAGCTTCGACATGGCCGGAGCCTCGCTCACGTTCCTCTGGCTCGACGACGAGCTCGAAGAGCTGTGGGCTGCGCCCGCGGATACGCCGGCGTTCCGCACGGGGTCCTTCGACCGAGGCGGCCTCCTTGCGGCGGAGGACGGCGGTGCCGAGGCCGCCGAGCGCGCGATCCCCGCGGCGAGCGAGGAGTCCCGAGAGGACGCCCGCCGCATCGCGGGACTCCTCGACGCCACCCGGGCGGCCATCGACGCCCACGCCGACGAGCTTGGGCGCCTCGATGCCATTGCAGGCGACGGCGACCACGGCATCGGCATGCAGCGCGGGGCCAGCGCAGCGGCGGCCGAGGCGGCGGGACTCGCGGCCCGCGGGGCCGGCGCGGGGACGCTGCTCGCGGGGGCCGGAGGCGCGTGGGCGGACCGCGCGGGCGGCACGTCCGGCGCCCTGTGGGGCGTCATCCTGCGCACGCTCGGCTCGGCAGCGGGCGACGACGACGTGCTCACCGGCGAGCGCGTCGCGGCCGGGCTCACGGAGGCCGCCGAGGCCGTCATGGCCTACGGGAAGGCCCGCGTGGGCGACAAGACGCTCGTCGACGCGCTCGTGCCGTTCGCGGAATCCCTCGCGGCCGGCGTCGCCGACGGCCAGAGCCTCTCAACCGCGTGGGAAACCGCCGCGAAGACCGCGACCAAGGCCGCGCAGGACACCGCGGACCTCCTCCCCGGGATGGGCCGAGCGCGCTCGCACGGGGACAAGTCGCTCGGGGTGCCCGATCCCGGAGCGGTCTCCCTCGCGCTCATCGCGACCACCGTCGGCGGCCTGCTCGCACGCGACTGACCGCGCAACCGTCCGCACTCCCCCACCACGAGAACACACCCCACCACCCCAGGAGACACCCATGGCACAGCAGTGGCGCATCGTCGTCGGCTCGGACGACGCGGGCTTCGAGTACAAGGAGGCCATCAAGAAGGACCTCGAGGCGAACGGCCTCGTCGCGTCCGTGACCGACGTCGGCGTGGCCGCCGACGCGCACACAAACTACCCGGCCATCGCGACGGGTGCGGCCGAGCTCGTGGCACGAGGCGAGGCGGACCGCGCGATCCTCATCTGCGGGACAGGCCTCGGCGTCGCAATTGCGGCGAACAAGGTCCCGGGCATCCGCGCCGTCACAGCGCACGACGCCTTCTCCGTCGAACGGTCCGTGCTCTCCAACAACGCGCAGGTGCTCTGCATGGGCCAACGCGTCATCGGGCTCGAACTCGCGCTCCGCAACGTCCGCGAGTGGCTCACGTACGAGTTCGACGAGACGAGCCGCTCGCAGGAGAAGGTCCAGGAGATCTGCGCGTACGAGGGCGTGTGATGCCGCGCTTCCTCCTCGGCGTGAGCCTCAAGATGTACTTCGGCCACGCCCAGACGGTCGCATGGTGCCGTGCGGTCGCGGAACTCGCCCGCACGCACGCGGCCGTGCGCGAGGGCCACGCCGAGCTCTTCGTGATCCCCACGTACCTTTCGGTGCCCGCAGTGCTCGAGATTCTCGACGGCGTGGCGGTAGTCGGCGCGCAGGATCTTGCGACGGCGGATTCGGGTGCCTTCACGGGCGAGGTCAGCGGGGCGGAGATCGCAGAGCTGGGGTGCGGCGTCGTCGAGGTCGGCCACGCCGAGCGGCGGGGGCTCTTCGGCGAGACGGACGACATCGTACGGGCGAAGACCCACGCTGCGCTGCGCCACGGCCTCGTCCCCGTGCTCTGCGTCGGCGAGGCCGCGCGGCTCGCGCCGGCCGACGCGGCGCGCGAGTGCATCCGCCAGATCGAGGATGCGCTCGCCTCGGCGCGCGCGGCAGGCTGTCGCGGACGCGTCGTCGTCGCCTACGAGCCTCACTGGGCCATCGGCGCGGCCGAGCCAGCCGAGCCCGCCTACATCCGCGCCGTGTGCGCGCGGGTACGGAAGCACGTGCGCGGGCTCGTGGATTTCCCCGGCTCCGCCGTCATCTACGGCGGGAGCGCGCGGCCCGGCCTCCTCGCAGAGGTTGCCGGCGACGTCGACGGGCTCTTTCTCGGCCGCTTCGCCCACCGGCCGGAGGCACTTGACGCGATCCTCGATGAGGCGCTCTCCCTCGCGACGGCGGGCGCGCGGGCCTGACCCGGCGCGCAGCCTATTGGGCGCAGTTCCCGCTACTGGACGTAGTTCACGAGGTCGTCGAGTGTCTGCGTCATGTGGGCGTCCATCGCCTCGCTCGCGGCCTTCGCGTCCCGCGACTCGAGGGCCGCGAGCACAGCCGCGTGCATCCCGAGGGCGTGCTCCTGGATGTCCGGGACCCTCGATGTCTCCTTGCGCCGCGCCGCGAGCATGCGATGGAGCGGCTGGAAGACGGCGGTGAGGAAGACGTTGCCCGACGCCTCGAGGATGACGTCGTGGAACGCGAGATCGGCGCCGACGAACTCGTCGACGTCCCCGCGGTCATGGGCGTCGCGCATGTCCGCGAGGAATCCCCGCAGCCGGGCGAGGTCGGCCTCCGTGATGCGCGGGGCCGCGAGCGCGCACGCGCCGGTTTCGAGCATGCGACGGAGCTCGATGAGCTGGATTCCCGCGAGTTCGTTGCCCACGTGGGCCGACGCCGCGCGGAGGAGCGCTTCGAGGGAGTTCCACTGGTCGACGGCGTTGACGAACGTTCCGCGTCCGCGCTGGACGCTCAGGATGCGCTGCGCCTCGAGGGTCTTCATGGCCTCACGGACGGTCATGCGGCTCACCTCATGCTGGGCCGAGAGCTCGAGCTCGCCAGGGACGAGCGCGCCCGGAGGGAACTCTCCCGCCACGATGCGATCCAGAAGATCGTCGGCGACCTCGCCGACGAGTGACTTTCGAGCCATCATCCTCCGTCCGTCGTCATTCGTAGTCTAGGGTGCCGGCCCCTTGCCAAGTCTCAGGCCGCCATGCAGACTTGATGTCAGACATCTTACAAATATTCCCCGGTCGAGAAGGCTATCCGAGCGACCATATATCCTATAGGATCTTACTGACAGACCCTGAAGGCCCCGGAGCCTCGACCTTGCAATGGAGCATCATGCCGGAGAAACCTCCCTACACCGCAGACACCTGGCCGATCGCGACGTGCCTCCACGGCTTCGCCCCGCAGGACGCGAACGGCGTGACCATGCACGACGCCGATCCGCAGGTCTGGGACGACATGTTCGCGCAGATCGAGGAGGTCGGCTTCTCGCTCGCCGAGCTCGCGGACAGCCACGTGCGCCCCGCCGACCTCGAGCCCTCGCGCCGCGACGAGTTCCTCGCGATTGCCGCCTCGCACGGCGTCGGCATCCCGTCCGTGCACCTCCAGCGGCAGAGTGTCATCATGCCGGGCCACGACGAGCGCAACCTCGAGTACGCGCACCGCACGATCGACGCGGCCGCCGAATGGGGCATGCAGGTCTTCTCGACCGGGCTCCATCAGCCCTTCAGCGAGGCCCAGCGGAAGGCGCTCTGGTTCTGGACGGCGGAGGGTCCCAAGGACCCTGCCGACCCCGAGATGTGGGACCTCGCCGTGCGCCGCATCCGCGAGCTCGGCAAGCACGCGGGCGAGCTCGGCCTGCCCGTCTCGCTCGAGCTCTACGAAGACACGTACCTCGGCACGGCGGAGAGCGCCGTGCGCTTCGTCGAGGAAGTCGGGCTCGACAATGTGGGGCTCAACCCCGACGTCGCGAACCTCATCCGCCTGCACCGACCCGTCGAGGACTGGCGCGAGCTCTTCGCGAAGACGCTCCCCCACGCGAACTACTGGCACGTCAAGAACTACACGCGGGACGAGGCGGCGGACGGCAGCTGGGCGACCTCGGCGCCGTCGACCATGGAAGCCGGCCTCATCAACTACCGCAAGGTGTTCCGCGACGCGATCGCGCTCGGCTTCTCGGGGATCATCCTCGCCGAGCACTACGGAGGCGACAGCCTCGGGATGTGCGCGACCAACCAGAAGTACATCCGCACTCTGCTGCCCAAGGCCTGACAGCTCTCAAGCAGCCCAGTCCAAAGGAGGACACCTATGACGCTCCGCAGAATCGCCGTCGTCGGCTCCGGCTACATGGGAGGCGGCATCGCACAGTCGCTCGCCCTCGCCGGAGCCACCGTCACGATCGCCGACATCAGCGAGGAGATCGCCAAGAAGAACTACGACCGGCTCCTCGCCGAAGCCGCCGACTTCGCCGAGCAGGGCCTCTTCCCGGCAGACGCCGTCGAGCGCATCGAGGCGAACCTGACGGCTGCTGCCTCGATCGAGGAGGCTGTCGCCGACGCCGACTTCATCGAGGAAGCCGTGCCCGAAAAGATCGAGATCAAGCACGAGACGCTCCGCCGTATCAGCGCGGCGGCTCGGCCGGACGCGATCATCGGCTCCAACACGTCGACGATCCTCATCGGCAAGCTCGCCGAGGCGGTGGACCGCCCAGAGCGATTCCTCGGCGTCCACTTCTCCAACCCGGCGCCGTTCATCCCGGGCGTCGAGCTCATCCCGCACACGGGCACCGACGAGGCGATCCTGCCGGTCGTCGAGGAGATCGTCGCCTGGACCGGCAAGGAGACGGCGCGAGTCAAGGACTCGACCGGCTTCGTGCTCAACCGGCTCCAGTACGCCCTCTTCCACGAGGCCACGCAGATCGTCGAGGAGGGCATCGCGACGCCGGACGACATCGACACGATCGTCCGCACGACGTTCGGCTTCCGGCTCCCCGCCTTCGGCCCGTTCGCGATCGCAGACATGGCGGGGCTCGACGTCTACTCGTTCTGCTACGCGTCCCTCCAGACCCGGTGGCCCGAGCGCTTCGCGACGCCCGAGTCGCTGCGCGAGCTCGTCGACGCCGGGAAGTTCGGCACGAAGTCCGGCGCGGGCTACCTCGACGTCCCCGCCGAGCGCATCCCCGAGCTCGTCGCATACCGGAACAAGGCCTACGTGGCCATCAAGAAGCTCATGGACGAACTCGGGCCGGCCCCCATCCACGCCGCCGAGCCCACGCCCGCCACCCGTTGACCCTCAGCAAGGAGAACTCTTGAACACCCCCACCTTTCCCGAACAGCGCAGCGTCATCCTGACCGGCGCCGCCTCGCCGCGCGGCATCGGGCGCTTCACGGCGCACTACCTCGCCGAGCACGGCTGGAACGTCGGCATCCTGGATCTCGACGCCGAGGCCTCCAAGTCCGTCGCCGCCGAGGTCGCCGAGCAGCACGGCGTCATCGCGGCGGGCGCGGGCGCGAACGTGGCCGACGAGGGCCAGGTCCGCGACGCGTTCGACGAGCTCGAGGCCGCCCTTCCGCAGCTCGTCGCCGTCGTCAACCTCGCGGGCGTCTCGTCCCCGGTCGACTACCTCGAGGTCACGCCCCAGGAATGGCACCGCGTCATCGACGTCAACCTCCACGGCGTGCACCACACGACGAAGCGCGCCGTCGAATCCATGGTGCGCTCCGGGGTCGGCCGCGTCGTGAGCCTCTCCTCGGTCTCGGCCCAGCGCGGCGGCGGGACGTTCAGCAAGACGGTCTACTCGACCGCGAAGGCGGGAGTCATCGGCTTCACCCGCAGCCTCGCCCGCGAGCTCGGCCATCAGGGCATCACGGTCAACGCCGTCTCCCCCGGCCCCATCGACACGGACATCATGGGCGGCACCCTCACCGACGAGCGCAAGGAGAAGATGGCGGCCGACGGCGTGCTGCCGCGCATCGGCACGCCGCGCGACATCGCCGCGGCCATCGCCTACCTCATCAGCGAGGACGCCGGCTTCGTGACGGGCCAGACCCTGAACGTCGACGGCGGCCTGTACATGCACTGAGGCCACACGCCATGAACCCCTTCCTCGGCCGCTGGTCCACCGCGCGCCTCGCGTACCTTGCCATCGGCGTCGTCCTCGTCGTCGTCGGCATCGTCACGATCATTCGGTAATTCCCCGTTTCATACCCGGACAAAACCCATCTCAAAGGAGAGACGTGTCCACCTCAACTGGCAATCCGCTGACCGCCGAGGTCGGCAGCGCGGCCCTCAAGTCCGCCATCGCCAAGGCGGCCCGGCACCTCATGCCGATGCTCGTCATCCTCTACTTCGTGGCGTTCCTCGATCGCACGAATGTCGGCTTCGCCGAGGCCGCGCTCCGGACCGACCGCGGCGTGAGCGCCGGTGCGTTCGCCCTCGGCGCGGGGATCTTCTTCATCGGCTACGCACTGTTCGAGGTTCCAAGCAACCTGCTCCTCAAGCGCTTCGGGGCGCGTTTCTGGCTCGCCCGCATCGCGATCACGTGGGGCATCGTCGCAGCGGCGTTCGCGTTCACGACGAACGACGTCATGTTCAACGTGCTCCGCTTCCTCCTCGGCGTGACCGAGGCCGGGCTCTTCCCCGGCGTCATCATGTTCCTCTCGGAGTGGTTCCCGAACAAGGTCCGCGTGCAGATGTTCGCGATCTTCTACCTCGCGCAGCCGTTCTCCCAGATGATCGGCGCCCCGCTCAGCGGCGGACTCATCAGCTTCGGCGACTCGCTCGGCTTCGCACGCGGCTGGCAGGTCATGTTCTTCGTCGAGGGCGTGCTCGCCGTCATCGCGGGCATCGCAGCGCTCTTCTTCCTCACGAACAGCCCGGCCAAGGCGAAGTTCCTCGACGAGGACGAGAAGGCAGCGCTCATGGGCGTCATGGAACTCGAAGACCGTGTCCGCACCGAGGACGGGCCCACGGGGATCTGGCGCGCCATGGGCAACTGGAAGGTCTGGTACTTCACGGTCATCTACTTCGCGCTCCAGATCGCGGTGTACGGGACCACCTTCTACCTCCCCCAGCAGGTTGCGTCGCTCATTGGGAAGAAGGTCGGCTGGGAGGTCGGCGTCATCTCGGCCGTCCCGTGGCTCGTGGGCCTCTTCGCGTGCTACTTCTTCGGCAAGGCTGCGAACACGATTGTCCGCCGGCGCGCCTGGGGCACCGCGTGCTACGTCCTCACGGGCCTTGCGATCCTCGGCTCGGGGTGGGCCGGCGCGAATGGGCAGCCGGTCCTCGGCATCCTGTTCATCACGCTCGCCGTCGCAAGCTTCCTCACGGTCGGCCCGATCACGTGGGCCTACCCGACCTCGTTCCTCACGGGCGCGGCAGCCGCCGCGGGAATCGGCCTCATCAACTCGCTCGGCAACCTCGGAGGCTTCGTCGCGCCGCTCATGCGCACGGGCATCAACGACGCCGTCCCGACCCAGAGCGGCGTGTGGGGCGTCATTTCCCTCGGCGTGTTCGCGTTCCTCGCGGCCGCGATGGTCTTCGGGACGAAGTTCTTCCGCATGGCCAAGTCGGACGAGCTGCTCGAGCCGGTCGCGCACCACTGATCCTCGCCTCGGCGAGTTCTACCTCGTGCGGGCCGCCAGCCGAAGGCTGGCGGCCCGCACTGTCGTCGCCCCCGCGTTCGGCTCCCCGGAGCCCGTCTTCATATAGGATTTTCTTCCATGCCCGCCCTCTCAGGTGGCCCTCGGCCCGCCAACCGCCAGCTCCTGGCCGACTACGTCTACCAGGAGCTCCTCTCCTCGCTCATGGACGGGCGCCTCGAGCCAGGCTCTGGCATCGGGATCGACCGCATGGCCGCCGAGCTCGAGGTCTCCCAGACCCCCATTCGGGAAGCGCTGGCGCGCCTCGAGGCCACAGGGCTCGTGCGGCGCGAGGCCCTCAAGGGGTACCGCGTGGCCCCGCTCTTCACGGCCGAGGAGCTCGGGGAGCTCATGGACGCGCGGGCGGTCATCGAGCCCGCGATCGCCGAGCGCGCGTGCGCGCACGTCACGCCCGAGCTCCGCGCCGAGCTCGAGAAGGCCGTTGACGATCTCCGCGGCGCGCCGACCGGCCCCACGTTCGCCGAGTATGGCGCCTACTGGGAGGCCGACGAGCGCTTCCATCGCCTCATCGCCGCGAGCGCGCACAACCGGTTCCTGCTCAACGCCTACAACGCGCTCGGCGGCCAGGTGCAGCGCTTCCGCTTCTTCGGAAACCTCGGCGTGACGGACGCCGAGCACGCGATCGCGGAGCACACAGAGATCCTTGCCGCCTTCGAATCCGGTGACCCTTCGCGGGCTCGGGCGGCCATGGCGGCGCATATCGACCACGTGCGGGACCGCGCGGTCAAGGACGCGGGCTCCTCGCCCCGTTCCTGACCACGGCGCACGGCGGCCCACGAGGAGGGGCCGCCGTCGTGCGCTCTGACGCCCGCGGCGGCTCAGACCGCCGCGTCCCCGCTCAGGTTCGGGACGTAGTCGGCGCGGGCCTCGGCGACATGCAGGTCGACGCCTTTGGTCTCCTTGACGAGGGAAACGCCTACGAGCGAGACGATCGCGGCGGCCGCGATGTAGACGCCGATCGTCCACGATGCCCTGAACTGGTTCATGAGCATTTCCGCGATCATCGGGGCGAACGCCCCGCCGAGGATCGCGCCGATCGCGTAGCCGATCGAGACACCCGAATAGCGCACCTTCGCGGGGAACATCTCGGCGTAGAGGGCTGACTGGGGGCCGTAGCTCAGGCCAAGGCCGATCGTCATGCCGAACAGGGCGACGAAGTACCAGACGATGTTCTTCGTGTCGATGAGGAACCACATCGGCGCCGCCCACAGCGCGAGGAACACGTAGCCGAGCTGGAACGTCCGCACCCTGCCGAGACGGTCCGAGATCGCGCCGCCCCACAGGGTGAAGACAAGCCAGCCAAACGAGGCGAGTGTCGTCGTCAGGAGCACCGTCGGCTGGTCCATCTTGAGCGACTTGACCGCGTACGTCGCGAAGTAGGCGATGAGGAGGTAGCCCGCCGCGTTGTTCGCGATGAAGATGACAGCGGTGAGGACGACTTCCTTCGCGTTGCGGCGGAAAAGCTGGCCGAGGGGCGCGGACGATTCGCGGCGCCTCTCCTGGAGCTGCTTGAAGACCGGGCTCTCCTCGACGGCGCGCCGGATGACGTACCCGACGAAGATGAGGACGATCGAGAGCAGGAACGGGATCCGCCAGCCCCACACGGCAAACGCGGGCCCCATGGCCGCGGTGAGGGCCCACAGCGTGAAGGTCGCGAGGATCATGCCGACCGGCACGCCGATCTGCGGGTAGGCGCCGAAGTAGCCGCGCCGGCTGCGGGGCGCGTGCTCGACGGCCATGAGCGCCGCCCCGCCCCATTCGCCGCCCGCCGAGAATCCCTGCAGCACGCGGAGCAGGATGAGCAGGACCGGGGCCACGACGCCCGCCTGCGCGTACGTGGGCAGAACGCCGATGAGCGAGGTGGAGAGGCCCATGAGGACGAGCGTGAACACGAGCATCTTCTTGCGGCCGAGCCGATCCCCGAGGTGGCCCGCGACGATCGCGCCGAGCGGGCGGAACAGGAAGGAGATGCCGATGGTCGCGAACGAGAGGATCTGGGCGAGGCCCGGGTTGTCCTTCGCGACCGGGGCGAGAAACAGCGACGCGAGGACGCCGCCGGCAGCCTGGGCGTAGATGAAGAAGTCGTACCACTCGATGGTCGTGCCGACGAGCGTGCCCGCGAGGACGCGTCGTGCTTCCTTCGAGGCGGCCGGTGCTGGCTCTGCGCTGCTGCGTGCCTGGGTCATGCGAACTCCGTTGTTCGGTGGGCCGGCAGGAGCCGGACTGAAAGAATTAGTGACCGATTGGTCGGTCACTAATTCGAGAGGATACAGGAAGCAGGGCGCGCCGCATACCCTCCCGCGAGAGCGTGGCTGGCAGGCGGACGACGACGGCGATCAGTCCTCGCGGTCGAGGAGCTCGCGGACCCGCGCGCGCAAGGCCGCCCGATCGTAGCTGTTCACGAGGGCGCCCGCCATGCGCACGGGGTCGCCGAAGAAGAAGTACTCGTAGAGCGACTGCCTGCCCGCGAACCCAGAGACCGAGGCGTCGAGCGCGAGCTTGAACAGCCGGATGCGCTCGGGACCCGTGAGGGCCTTGCCCTGGAGGTACAGCTCGATGTCCTCGCGGGCGACGTCGAGGTCCGCCTCCCCAGGCAACGCCATGAGGCCCGACGCGCAGAACTTGCGGATGATCTCGGGATACCGCTGGGACACCTTCGGGTACCAGTTGCGCGCGGCGTTCAAGGTCGGCCAATGCGGGAGCATGACGCCGTCGTCGCTCAGCTCGGCCTGAGCCTCGGCCGCGACGACGAGAGCTTTGCCGATCTCGACGTTGCGGATGAGCTCCGCAAGATCCTCCTGGATGTGCTGGAAGCCGTCGATACCGATCGTCGCGGCGATCTCCGATGCGAGGCCGAGGAAGAACTCGCTCTTCGCGAGCGTGCGGGTCACGACCTGATGGGTCATGAGCGCGGCAGCTCCCGTATCCGAATACCACTGATTGCACAGCTCGGGGTGCCCGAGCATGAAGACGCGCTCGTTCGGGACGAAGACGTCGTCGAACACGACGACGGCATCGATCTCCTCGAAGCGGCTCGCGAGCGGCTCGTCGTGGTGGCTTCCGCCGTGGTGCAGGCCCGTGCGGCACAGGTAGCGCAGGCCCGGGGCGTCATTCTGGATCGCGAACGCGAATGAATACGGGGCGTCCTCGGGTGTCGCGCGCAGGAGCGTCGAGGGGAAGACGAGGAGCTCGTCGGCGATCGGGGCGATCGTCGCGAGCATGCGCGCGCCGCGGATGACGACGCCGTCGTCCCGCTCCTCGACGACCCGCGCCGAAAGCTGCCCGCCCAGCTGCTCCGAGCCCGAGACTGACCGATTGGCCTGCGGCGGGATGAGCGTGTGGGTCGCGAGGAGGTCGTTCTCGCGTGCCATCTCGTAGTACGCCTCGATGCGCTCGCCGAAGACAGGATCCGCCTGCGCGAAGAACTTCTTCGCGGAGCCCAGGGCCGTGAGCGACGAGTTCATGTAGTCGCCCGTGCGGCCCAGGAAGCCGCTCGAGTATTCAGCCCACACGCTCATGGCGTCGCGTCTCCTCGCAAGATCCTCCTTCGTCCGCGGCACGAGGAACGACGCATTCACGAGGTCCCCGCTCGTCGGGGACGTGTACGTGAGCCGGCTCTGGAACTCCGGGGCGTGCTGCATGTCGAAGAGGTGCGCGTACGTGCGCGCGAGGCCTGCGAACGCGGGATGCTCGGTGAGGTTCTCGGAGACGACTCCGCCATCGATCACGAGATGCGGCCGCATCGCGTTGAGCGCGTCCAGGAACTGCTGGCCGGTGCGGATTCCCATGGTGTTTCCCTTCGTGGAGCTAGAGCAGGTCCTCGACGCCGAGCTGGCTTTCGGGGATGGTGGTGAAGTGGCCGTTTGCGAAGGCGAGCGCGTCCCCCGAGCGGTAGTCGAAGTCGACGACCTCGCCGAGGTACAGCGTGTGGTCCCCGCCGTCGTACGCGGCCCACGGCGTGCATTCGAAGTAGGCGAGGACGCGGCTCAGGCGCGGCGCGACGGAGCCTTCGACCCACTGGGGCTCCACGCCGGGCCTGCCGGCGAAATGCAGCGCGAGGGCCTGCTGCTCCGCGCCGAGGATGTTCACCGTGAACGCGCGGCCAGCGAGCTCGTCGTGCGCTGTGGTCCGCCGGGCGATGCTCACAAGCACGAGCGGCGGCTCGAGCGAGACGGACGTGAAGGAGTTCACCGTGATGCCGTACCGCCTGCTGGGCCCGTCGAATGTCACGATGGCGACCCCGGTCGCGAATCGGCCGAGGCTGCCGCGGAAGTGGTGGGAACGCGATGCGGACGAGCGCCTCCGCCCGCCCGGGAACTCTCCGGGCTGCGCGCTCATGGACGGCACCTCCTCCCCAGACTGACCGATTCGAGAATCTGTTCTATAATCGAACAGATAGTCCCGATATCGAGCACATTTCACGCTACAGGAGTGTGTTCCACGCCACAAGACCCAGGAATCAGCCTCGGAAAGGACCAGGATGGCCAACACGCCAGAGACGCCCGCTCACTCCCAGACGCTCTCGCGCGGGGTTCGGGCTCTCGAGATCCTAGCCGACGCCCGCGCGCCGCTCACGATCGCCGAGCTCGCGGCATCGCTCGGGCTCCACCGGTCCATCGCGTACCGCATCATCCGCACGCTCGAGGACCATTCACTCGTCGAGCGCGACGATTCGGGGCGGCTCCTCCCGGGCGCCGGCCTCGCCGTGCTCGCGCGAGGCGTCGCGCGGGACCTCCAGTCCGCGGCGTCGCCCGAGCTGGGCCGCATCGCCGACGAGCTCGGTATGACGGCGTTCGTCGTGGTGTGGGACCATGCCGAATGCGTCACGCTCGCCACCGTCGAGCCGCGGCACAACGGCACGGCAATCGCCCAGCGCCCCGGCTCGCGCCACAGCATCGGTTCCGGCGCGCCGGGGATCGCGATCCAATCGGCGCTCGGGCGAACCGAATGGGAGCAGCGGATGCCCGGCGTGCCGTATCGGCCCGAGGCGGACGAGGCCCGCGAACGAGGCTATGCCGTGAGCCACGACGAGGTCATCCCGGGCGTGTTCTCCGTCGCCGTCCCGATCCAGCCGCCGCGCCAGCGGCCCTCAGCCCTCGCCGTCGTGCATTTGGGCGGGAACATGGAGACCGAGGTCATCGGGAAGGCCCTCGCGGCCTCGGCCCGGCGCATCGCCGAGGCGATCGGCTAGGCGGCCGCTAGACCGAAGCCCCTCCCGCGACCACCGCGAGGGACGATCCCGATCGCCCCTTGGCGACGCGGATCTGAGCGGGTATCCGCTGCTTGAGCTCCGGCACGTGGCTCACGAGGCCCACTGTGCGGCCGCCGTCCCGGAGGCCTTCGATGGCCTCCATGACCTGTTCGAGAGCCCGCTCGTCGAGCGTCCCGAAGCCTTCGTCGACGAAGAGCGTCTCGATGTCCACACCGCCGGATTCGTGCTGCACGACGTCGGCGAGCCCCAGCGCGAGCGCGAGCGACGCCATGAACGATTCGCCGCCCGAGAGCGTCGCGGGGTCGCGGCGCTGCCCGGTCCACGCGTCCATGACCTCGAGACCGAGTCCCGACGCCGCCCCGCGCGCGGCGAGGGCGTCCGTGTGCTCGAGGCCGAAGCGGCCGTCGCTCATGATCGCGAGGCGCTCCGACGCGGCGAGCGCGACCTGCTCGAGCCGCGCGGCCAGCACGTAGCGGCGAAGGGACATGCGCAGGCGGTTATCGCCGCTCCCCCGAGCCGTGCGCTGAAGCTCGCCGAGCATGTCCGCCTCAGCTCGCACGCGCACTAACTCGGGAATCACGTCCGCGAACTCGGCCCTGAGCCGCTCGCAGCGGGCCAGGGCAGTCCGGGCGGCCCGGTCAGCAGTCTGCACGGCCGCGAGCCGGTTCTCGGCGTGCTCGAGTTCTGCGACCCGTGCCGCGAGTCGTTCCGCCCGGCGGCCCCGCACACTGTCGGGAAGCGCGAGCTCTCCGCCGGCCTCATCGGCCTCGGCCCGCTCGGCCTCGAGCGCGCGGACGACGGCGGCCGAGGACAGCAAGCCGCCTATCATCCGCTCTTCCGCGGCGTGTCCGTCCACCCGGCGCCGAAGCTCGTGGGCCTCAGCCTCGGGCAGGAGCGCGGCCCTCGCGTGCTCGGCCGTTTCGAACGGACTCGCGTCGATCGCCGCGTCGAGCGACGCGCGGGCCGACGCACGGCGGGCGCGGGCGGCAACGTCCTGGGCCGCGGCCTCGGCCAGCGGCTCGAGCGCCCTCACCACGGCGGAGACGGCGGCGTGGCGCGCGCGCAGCGTCGGCCAGCCCTCCCGCCACACGGCCAGGTCCCGCGTACGCCTGGCCAGGTCCTCGCCGAGGCGATCGCTCTCGGCGGCCGCGAGCACGAGCGCGGCCGAGGAGGCCTCGCGCTCGGACGCGGCCTTTCCGCGGCGGACCTCGCGCGACTGCGCCTGCGCGACGACGACGCCGAGTCGCGCCTCGGCGTCGAGGGCCGAACGCACGCCGGCGACAGCGTCCTCGAGCTCTCGAGCGGCCTTGTCCGGATCCGCATCCCCGCCACGGCCGACAACGCGAGACAGTGCGGCCTTGGCATCGGCGACGGCGGCAGCGGCACCCCGCTCCCGGTCCATGGCGAGCTCGGCGGCCGACGCCGCCTCCTTCTCCCGGTCGACGAGCCGGAGCGGATCCTCGTCGCCGACCGCGGGCCGCGGATGGTCCTCGGAGCCGCACACGGGGCACGGGGTTCCGGGGTCGAGCTGTGCTGCGAGCTCGAACGCGGTGAGTGCCAGTCGCTCTTCGCGGAGGTCGAGCCACAGGCCCCGACGTTTGAGTGCTTCGTCCTTCCGTGCGCGCAGGGCCTCCTCGGCCGCCGCGAGCCGTTCCGAAGCTACGGCGTGATCCTGCACGGCCTCGACCACGTCTCGCGCGGCCTTCTCATCCCGTTCGGCCGCCGGCCGGGACGCTGCGAGCGGCGCAAGCCTCGTGTGCTCGCGGGCGAGTTCGGCGAGCACCTCGTCCGCTTCCGTGAGCTCTGCCCCGAGCCTGGCAAGCTCCGAGCGTCGCCGCGCGGCCTCGGCCTCGGCCTCCTCCCGCCGCGCGACGAGGATCTCGAGCTCTTCCTCGAGCGGGATCCGCTCGGCGAGCACGGCGGCCTCGGCACGCGCGTCCCCGGCCTCGGAGCGGAGCGCGGCGGGGCTCAGCTCCTCTGCCTCGGGCGCAGCCCATCCCGCCGCGGCGGCTGCGGCCCGAGCCGCCGTGAGCGTTTGGACCGCGTCCTCAGCGGCTCGTGCCGCGAGGCGATCCTCAGCGAGCTCATGCCGGATCGCGGCCGCGGCCGTCGCGAGCAGCAGCCTCTCCGCGCGCGCACCGTTTTCGCGGGCGTTCGCCGCCCAGCGCGATTGACGGCTCCGGGCGGCGGCAAGCTCGGCGGCGTCCTCGTCCGCACGGCGGCAGGCCTCCTCGGCGGCGCGCGCGGCCTTCACGTCGCGTCGTGCCGGGTCGATCGCGGCTTCGGCCTCCCCCGAAAGCCTGGCAAGCTGCCGCTCGGCCCACACAAAACGCCTCTCGGCGGCTTCCGCGTCGAGGCGCGGCCCGTCCACGTGGATCGGCTCGACGCCGTCGTCGTCCTCGAATGGAGCGTCTGCCGGGTCTGAGCCCGCCTGCGGCAGGCCGCTCGTCGAGAGCTCGGCTTCGAGCTGGCGCAGCGGCACCCTCGCGGCCTGCTCGGCCGATGCGGCGCGCGACTCCGCGTCCTGCGCCATCGACGCGAGCTGTGTCTCGACCCCACCGAATCTTCCCGTCGCGAAGAGGCTCTCGAGCAGATCCTCGCGGTCCGACGGCTTCGCCCGGAGGAACGCCGCGAATTCGCCCTGTGGAAGCATGACGACCCGCGTGAACTGCTCTCGGTCCATGCCGAGAACCTCGCGCAGGAGAGCGGAGGCCTCATCATTGCGGGACGACACAGCGTGCCATTCGCCCCCGACAAGCTCCCGGAGATGGGTGCTTGCCTGCTGGGTCACGTAGCCGTTCTTGGACCGTGCGCTGGGCCGCTGCCATTCGGGCGTGCGCCGGACCTCGAACCGCCGCCCCTGGGCGCTGAATTCGAGGAGCGCCTCGGGCTGCGCCGACGCCTCTGCGTGATGGCTCTTGAGCGACTTGCTCCCCTGGCGCGCCCCCGGGAGCCCGCCGTAGAGCGCGAAGCACACGGCGTCGAGGACACTCGTCTTCCCCGAACCCGTCGCGCCGTTGAGGAGGAAGAGCCCGTGCTCGGCGAGCGCGTCGAAATCGACAGTCTGGCGCGCGGCGAACGGCCCGAAGGCCTCGATCTCGAGCCGGTGGAGCCTCATCGCGAAGCCTCCTCGAGCCGAACTGCGTCGAGCGCCCTCGTGAGGGCCGCGCGTTCGGATTCGCCCGGGCCCCGGCCGCGCACATGCTCGAGGAAACCGGAGCACACCTCGAGGTCGTCGCGGGCGCCCACGAGCCGGGTGTGGTACGTCGAAGACCCGAGTTCGGCCCCGCCGACCGGGTCGAAGTGGAGCGACAGCGTGAGGGGGAAGCGGCTCCGAAGGCGCTCCATCGCTCGCTGGGGCCGCTCGGCGTCCGTGAGGGTGATCTGACAGCATGCGCCCTCGGCCGAGGAAAGCTCGGGATCGGACAGGAGCTCGTCGAGCTGTCCGCGGAGGATCTCGAGCCGATGCGACGTGGTCCATCCGACCTCGCTCGCGGCGGCGAGACCCGTTTCGTCGAAGTCGAGGAGCCACGCTCCCTTGGACTGCCGTGCCTCGCCGAACGAGTAGGCAAGCGGCGAGCCGGAATAGCGGATCGTCTCTGTGAGCTTCTGGCGGCCGTGCAGATGGCCGAGTGCGACGTAGTCGAACCCCGCGAACTCTTCCGCGGAGACGACGTCGAGCCCACCGACAGCCAGCGCCCGCTCGCTCTCGGCAGACACCCCGCCGGACGCGAACGTGTGGGCCATGACCACCGCGTGCAGGAGGCCCGGGCCGGGGCGCCCCTCGCGGCGGTGCGCGAGGTCGGCGCGCACGCGTTCCAGCGCTGCCCGCGTGACGGGCGTGTGGCCCGGCTCATCGACGCCGAGATCACCCGCCACGAGCCGCGGCTCGAGATAGGGCAGCCCGTAGACGGCGAGCTGAGTCCCGTCGGTTCCGCCGATGAGAACCGGCTCGTCGAGCTCGGCGACACGCGTGCGCAGGTGGACGCCCGCGCGCTCGAGGAGCCTCGAGCCGAAGCCGAGCCGCACGGCCGAATCGTGGTTGCCGCTCGTGAGGATGACCCGCGCACCGGCTTCCGTGAGCCGCACGAGCGTGCGGTCGAGAAGGGCCACGACGTCGACGGCCGGAAGGGCCCGATCGTAGACGTCCCCCGCGACCAGCACGGCATCGACCCGCTCGGCGGCCACGTAGTCCACGAGGCCGTCGAGCCACTCGCCCTGGACCGCGAGCAGGCCGAGCCCGTGGAACGACCGCCCGAGATGCCAGTCCGACGTGTGCAGGATCTTCATGGGAAAAACGCTAGCGGGTGGCACCGACATTCTTCGGTGCCACCCGCCAGCAGGATGCAATGACGGCGCGAAAGACCTACTTCGACTGGTCGAAGAACGACTTCGCGTCGTCCTCGTCGGAGCGCGGCTGCACCGCCGGGGCCTCGACGGAGCCATCAGCGGACTCGGCGGCGGACTCGGCCGCGGCCTCCTCCGCCTCGTCTGCCTTCTTCTCGGCGAGCGTCTCGCCCGGAGACGGCTCTCCCTCAACCGTCGTGAACGACGGAGCCGACGGCGCGCCGGTCACGAGCACGTCGTCGGGCGAGCCGAAGCCGCGGAAGATGAGGCCCGCGATGACGGCGCCAAGCAGAGGGGCGACCCAGAAGATCCAGAGCTGCCCCACGGCGCTCCCCTCGGCGAAGAGGACGGTCGACGTCGAGCGCGCCGGGTTGATCGACGCGTTCGTGATGGGGGCGATCGCCTGGATGAGGATCGCGAGGCCGATGCCGATGGCCCACGGCGCCACGCCCTTCGCGGCGCGCTTCGACGTGGCGGCGAGGACGATCGCGAGGAAAGCGGCGGTCGCGACGACCTCGACGAGGAGGCCGCCCGCGAGCGGGAACTTGTTCGGCGAGAGGTCGTCCACCCCGTTCGAGAGCTGGGTGAAGATCGTCTGGACGTTCGAGAGGTTCGGGAGGGTCTTGACCGTGACCCACAGGATGAGCGAGCCGATCGCGCCGCCCACGAGCTGGGCGAGCACGTACAGGGGCACGACCTTCCACGGCGTGCGGCCCGCCACGGCGGTGCCGACCGTCACGGCCGGGTTGAAGTGGCCGCCCGAGATGTGGCCGACGGCGGCGACGCCCACGCCGATGCTCAGGCCGAGCGCGAGCGGCGTCGGGAGGGGCGCGGTGGTCGGGTTGCTGAAGAGGGCGACGCCGAGTCCGCCGAAGATCAGAAGGAACGTGCCGAAGGCCTCGGCCGCGAGCTTCGCGACGATGCCGAACTCTTTGGGGGCCGCAGGAACGGCCTCGGCAGCGGTGGTTGCCGCGGGGGTGGTCATGGGAAGTCCTCTTTCGAGTCGTCGGTGGGGCCCGTCTGGCTGGGCCGGGGGCTGCTTCTCTGGCGCAGGTGCGATGGTCACGCAGGTGACTGGTCGCGGGCCCGCCCACATCCTACAGTCCCCCTCTTTGCGAACACTCCAAGTTGTGAGCGCCGCCACAGGCGGGCGAGCGCGGTCCGTCCCCGAAGCGGCGAGCGGGCGGTACATTGCTCACGTGACGAGTTCCCCGAGCCCCCTCTCGAGAATCCACGGCTGCCTCGCGGGCGGCGCGGCAGCGGAGGGCGTCGTCCTCGCGAGAACGCCCGACGCCCGGGAATTCATGGTCCCGGGCGAATTCGGGCCCCGGGAAGAGGACGACGGCGCCATCCGGCTCGGCGCGGCGGGCCAACTCTCGCTCTACACCGCGGACGCACTCCTCGAGGTGCTCGAATGGGCGAACGCGGGCGTCTATGCCGACCAGTCCGCGTGCGTCTGGCTCGCCTTCCTGCGGTGGGCGCGCGGCCAGGGCATCCCGCTCCCCTCCTCTGCCCCTCCCGTGCCCGAGCGATGGATCGACGGCCAGCCCGCCGCCCGCCGCGCCCTCCCCGCGCGACCCGACTGGGCGTCGTCGCTCGCGGGCGGCGAGATGGGAACCCCCGCGCGCCCGCTCGGCACCGCGTTCGACGACGGCGCCGCCGCCGCCCGCTCGGCCCCGTTCGGCCTCGTCGTGGGGACGCCCGCCGAGGCCGTCGCGGCGATGGCTGCCGACGGCGCGTCTCTCACCCACGGCCATGCCTCTGCCGTGCACGCGGCCGTCGCCGTTGCGCTCGCCGTGCGGGAGATCGCGGAGGGATCGGGGGTGCGAGAGGCCACGGCGACGACGCGCGAAGGGCTCCCGGGCGCGCGCGGTGCGGCCCCCGACGTCATCGCGGCCGTCGATGCGGCGCTCGACGGCGTCCCGCTCTCGGAGGGATCCGCGGCGGCCCGCACGCTGCACGAAGCGCTCGCCGCCTCGCTCGCGGCCGAGGCAGCCGCCGCTTCCGGCGCGGTGCTGCCCGAGGCCTTCTCGGCCGCGATCCGGCGGACGGCCGAGGCCGGGCCCGACGCGGCCGCGATCGCGGGCGCCCTGCTCGGCGTGCACTGGGGCATCGATGCAGTTCCCGCGCTGTGGAGGGTGCGGCTCGACGGCGAGGACATCGCCGTCGGGCTCTCCACGGCGCTTGCGGCGGCCTCGGGCGCGGACTAGACCCGCGCGGCCCGTGCCGAGCCGACGGGCGGGTAGGGGCGCCGGGGCTCGCGCACACCCGACAGGCCGTCGTCGTCCCCGCCGCTCGGAGCGAATCTCCCGCTCCACCGGCGCCCAGGCCACGCGAGGCCGATCGGGCGGGCCGTCCATTCGACCGCCCAGCCGGACCCGAGATAGATGCGCGAAAGCTCGAAGGCGGCGGCCCGCGCGGACGGCCCGTCGGCCGGCCAACCCCTCACGACCGGTCGCAGATCGGCGGGCACCCCCGGTCCCCCACGGATGCCTGGGCTCGGAAAGACGTAGAGCGTGATCCGGTATCCAGCCACCCACCAAGTGTCAGACGCGGTCACCGAAGGTGTCGAGGGTCCGGCATCACGACTTCCCGGCTCCTCTGGCGCGACGGCGCGGCTCAGCGGCTCCGCAGCGCGATGTTGCTGCAGGCCTCGCACACACTCTCGGGGATGAGCCCAACCGCCTGCAGCCGCCCGAAGAGCCAGCACCCAAGGCAGAAGCCTGCAAAGGCCTCGAGGGACGCGGCGACGACAAGGAGCCCCACGAGGGCCAACGCGACCGGGGCGACGCCCGCGATCCAGAGGATCGCGGCCGCCGTCGACAGCACCGCTCCGATGGTCTGGGCAAAGCGCTTGGGCGGGCCCGGGACGAGGCGCGGCTTGCCGAAGCGGGGGGCAATGACGTGCACGGCGAGCCTGCCCGCGGGCGAATAGCGCGGCCCGCCCGCCACCCGGAGCCAGAAGCCGAGCGCGATGATCCACAGGGGCCACCCCCAGCCCGCGAACACTCCGAGCACGAGGGCCGAGAGGCTCAGGACGACGACGATGCCCGCGGTCGAGCGGGCAGCGTACTCGTTGACGGGGTTCGGGAACGCGAACGCCCTGCGGAGGACGCTGCTGCGGACGACGGCTGAGGCTGATCGAGTGCTCGTCACCGTTCCAGCCTAGGAAGTGCCGCCGCACCACCGAAAGGAATGTTGCGGAGCGTGACTTTCACGCACTTTGGGCAGGCTTCATGCGCTTTGTGCAGGCCACTCCCCGCCGAGCATCTGCAGGAACTCGCCCTCGGAGAGCACCTCGACCCGATAGCCCGACGAGCGGAGCTCAAGGGCACGGCGCGCCTTCGACGTCATGCGGGCCGAACCTCGGCCGGCGGCGAGGTCGGACGCGACGAAGCCGTCCCCCACGACGAGGAGCGTCGTGGCCCGCGTGACGGAGCTTGCCGGCTGGGCGCCGAGCGCGGCAGCCCGGCTCTTCGCCTCGGCGCGGGTCATGCCGAGGGCACCGGTGAAGACGATCCGGTGGCCGAACAGCGGGTGCGCGGGGTCGGCCGCGGGGTTCGGCGAGGGGTTCACGCCCTCTTCCGGCCACCGAACCCAGGTGCGCTGGCCGCGGGCAGCCGCGCCCGGGGCGGCCGCGCGCGAAGCGATACCGAGGGCCTTCGCCGTCGGCGCGGAGACCGCGTCCCGTCCCGGGACGAACTCGGGATGGCGGGGCAGGGCCAGGTGCAGGGACCCGTAGAGATCCTCGACGCTGTCCGCGCCGTGGCGCTGGGCGATGTCGACGAGGATGCCTGCGCAGGCCGCGGCGTCCTCGGTCGCATCGTGGTGATTCACAAGCGGCACGCCCGCCGCCTCCGCGACGAACGGCAGCGAATGGGACGGCAGGTCATACGTGCGGCGCGAGAGCACGACCGTGCACGCGTAGTCGTACGCGGGGGCCGGCATGTCCGAGACCTCAAGGGCCGAACGGATCACGCCGAGGTCGAACGCCGCGTTATGGGCCGCGAGGACGTCGTCCCCGATGAAGCCGCCGATCTCCGAGAACAGCTCGCCGAAGCGGGGCTCGCCCACGACGTCCTCGGCGCGGATCCCGTGGATCGCGACGTTGCGCGGGTCGAAGCCGTCGTGGCCGGCAGGCGGGCGCATGAGCCAAGTTGCCGTCTCGACGGGCTTTCCCCCGCGCACCTTCACGAGGCCGACCGAGCACGGGGAGCCCCGGAAGCCGTTGGCGGTCTCGAAGTCGATCGCGGTGAAGTCCAGGGCCACGCGGCGAGTCTAGCCGCGGGGGCCCGTCCGATCCGGGACCGCCACGGCCACAGCACTCTCATAGTCGCGGCCGGTACCCTTGGAAGGTGATCCCCTCCGCGCTGCACGAACTCGCCGCCGCCCTGCCCGCCGTCGTCCAGCCGAAGACCGCCCTTCTTCCGGACTGGCTCAACCCTGACGTCTTCCTGCGCCATTCGTCGCTCGGCCCGTGGGTCGTGCTTCTGGTCTGCGGGATCATCTTTGCGGAGACGGGCCTGCTCATCGGGTTCTTCCTGCCCGGCGACTCGATGCTCTTCACGGCTGGGCTCCTCGTCGCAACGGGGGCGATCCAGTTCAACATCTGGCTGCTCATCGTGTGCATCATCGTTGCGGCGATCGTGGGCAATCAGGTCGGGTACCTCATCGGCGCGAAGATCGGCCCCGCCCTCTTCAGCCGTCCGGACTCTCGGTTCTTCAAGCAGGAGAACGTCCGAAAGGCGCACGAATTCTTCGAGCGGCATGGCGGCCAGGCACTCATCCTCGCCCGCTTCGTGCCGATCATCAGGACGTTCGTCCCGGTCATCGTGGGCGTCGCGGGCATGGAGAAGCGGAAGTTCTTCCTCTACAACGTCCTCGGCGCCATTCCGTGGGGCGGCGGCGTAACGCTCCTCGGCGCATGGCTCGGGCAATACGACTGGGTAGGCAAGAACATCGACCTGATCTTCGTCGTCATCGTCCTCATCTCGGTGATCCCGATCATCGTCGAGTTCACCAAGTCATGGCTCGCGAAGCGCCGCGGCACGGAGCCCGCCGCCGAAGCCCTGCCGAGCCTCGAGGACCGGGGCGAGCGTCAGGACTGAGAGCCCAGGCCCGCCCAGTCCGCGGGCTCAAGCCGCCTCCGGGCTCAGGAGAGTGCCTCCACGATGGCGGGAAGGAGCGCGCGGAACGCCTGGCCGCGGTGGCTGATCGCGTTCTTCTCTTCGCGCGTGAGCTCGGCGCAGCTGCGGTCGAGGCCATCGGGCCGGAGGATCGGGTCGTAGCCGAAGCCGCCCTCGCCGCGGGGCTCTCGCAGGAGCGTCCCCTTGAGCTCGCCGTATTCGACGTGCTCGCGGGCTGCGTCGCCCTGGTTCGCGGGGACCACGAGCGCGGCCGCGCACACGAACGCCGCCCCGCGATGCTCGTCGCGGACGTCGGCCAGCTGGGCGAGAAGGAGTTCGAGGTTGGCGCGGTCGTCGCCGTGCCGGCCGGCCCAGCGCGCCGAGAAGATCCCGGGCGCTCCGCCGAGCACGTCCACGGAGAGCCCCGAATCGTCGGCCACCGCGACGAGGCCCGTGGCCGCCGCGACGGCGCGCGCCTTGAGGAGCGAGTTCTCGCCGAACGTCACGCCGTCCTCGACGACGTCGGGGCCGCCGACCGCCGCGGCATCGACGACCTGCGCCTCGACGTCGAGCCCGGGCACGTGGCCGCGGAGCAGCTCGCGGAGCTCGCGGAGCTTGCCCTGGTTGTGCGTCGCGAGGACGAGGCGCGGCCCTGCGCCGCCGGGGGCGCCGCTCATTCAGCGGTCCTGAGTGCCTCGGCGAGGGTCTCGCGCTGGATGTCGGCGAGCTGCGCCGTTCCGATGAGCGCGAGATCGAGGAGGCTGTTGAGCTCGTCGCGGTCGAACGGCGCGCCCTCGGCGGTCCCCTGGACCTCGACGAACTTCCCGGAGCCGGTCACGACGACGTTCATGTCCGTCTCGGCCCGCACGTCCTCGACGTAGGGAAGGTCGAGGACCGGCACACCGTCGATGATCCCGACCGAGACCGCGGAGACCGTATCGACGAGCGGCTCGGAGCCCGACTCGACGAGGCCCTTGTCCTTCGCCCAGCGCACGGCCTCGGCGAGCGCGACGAACGCGCCCGTGATCGCAGCGGTGCGCGTGCCGCCGTCGGCCTGGAGCACGTCGCAGTCGAGCACGATCGTGTTCTCGCCGAGCGCCTTCGTGTCGATGATCGACCGCAGGGAGCGGCCGATGAGGCGTGAGATCTCATGCGTGCGCCCGCCGATGCGCCCCTTGACCGACTCGCGGTCCGAGCGCGTGTTCGTGGCGCGCGGAAGCATCGCGTACTCGGCGGTGACCCACCCGCGGCCCTCGCCCTTGAGCCAGCGCGGCACCCCCTCCGTGAACGACGCCGTGCACAGGACGCGGGTGTTCCCGAACTCGATGAGCGCCGAGCCCTCCGCCTGCTTCGACCACCCCCGCGTGATGCTGATGGGGCGCAGCTGGTCGGGAGCGCGCCCATCGGCGCGCACAGCGGAAGAGCTCGAGGCCTTGAGTGGGGTCATGGCACCAAGCTTAGCGGCGCGCGCCGTCGTCGGCCTTTATCCGCAGGCGCAGGGTCAAGCTGTGGGCGCGGGGCTAGGCTGGGGACTCATGGCCCCCGAGGATTCCCCGCACCCCGCGACGAACGACGACGGCGTCCCTCTCGTCCCGCTTCCATGCGGCGCCCGCGTGCCGTGCCTCGGGCAGGGCACGTGGTTCATGGGCGAGGACCCTTCCCGCGCGGACGAGGAGCGCCGCGCCCTCCGGGCGGGACTCGACGCGGGCCTCACGCTCGTCGACACGGCCGAGATGTACGGGGACGGCGCTGCCGAGGCGCTCGTCGGGGAGGCGATCGCCGGGCGGCGCGACGAGGTGTTCCTCGTGAGCAAGGTCCTCCCGTGGAACGCGACCAGACGGGGAACCGCCCAGGCACTCGAGGGGAGCCTGCGCCGGCTCCGCACCGACTATCTCGACCTCTATCTCTACCATTGGCGCGGCAGCACGCCGCTCGCCGAGAGCATCGAAGCCCTCATGCGGCTCCAGGAGGAGGGCAAGATCCGGGCGTGGGGGGTGAGCAACCTCGATCCCGCGGACCTCGCAGAGCTCGCTCACATCCCCGGCGCCACCTCGGCGACTGGCTTCCAGACAGATCAGGTCCTCTACAACCTCGCCCGCCGCGGCATCGAATTCGACCTCCTCCCGCGCCTCCGCCGATCCCGAGTGCCCGTCATGGCCTACTCCCCCATCGAGCAGGGCCGTCTTCTGGGCCATCGTGCGCTCGCGAGCGTCGCGGCGCGGCACGGGACCAGTGAGGCCCAGGTCGCGCTCGCGTGGGTCCTGCGCGACGACGGGGTGATCGCGATCCCCAAGTCCTCGACTCCCCAGCACACGCTCGAGAACCGCAGCGCCCTCGGCATCCGGCTCACCCCGGACGACCTCGCGGTGCTCGATGCGGCGTTCCCCGCGCCACGCCGGGCCGTGCCGCTCGAGATGCTCTGACCCGTCCGCTTCCGAGGGGGGCGGGCGTCGCCCCTAGACTGGAGGGCGTGCAGGCAGCCCGCAGCGCACCGCGGGCCGGGACCTGCCCGAGGCGTGGAAGGCCTCGCCCGCCGCGCCGCGACGAAAGGACGTGCCATGAGCGCGCTCTCCCTCCCGGGATACCTGCCCTCGCCGACGATCAACGCGATCAAGATCGGCCCGCTCTCGATCCACTTCTACGCCCTGTGCATCCTCGCGGGCATCGCCGTCGCGATCTGGCTCACCAACCGCCGCTGGATCAGCCGCGGGGGCCGGAGCGGCGAGGTGCTCGACATCGCCCTGTGGGCGGTCCCGTTCGGCATCGTCGGCGGCCGGATCTACCACGTCATCACCGATCCCGAGCTGTACTTCGCCCCCGGCAAGAACCCGTGGAACGCGTTCGCGATCTGGGACGGAGGCCTCGGGATCTGGGGCGCCGTGGCCCTCGGCGGGCTGGGGGCCTGGTTCGGCTGCCGGTGGAAGAAGGCCAGCCTCCCCGCATTCGCAGACGCCCTCGCTCCCGGCCTCCTCTTCGCCCAGGCCCTCGGCCGCCTCGGCAACTGGTTCAACAACGAGCTCTACGGCGATCCGACCACGCTCCCCTGGGGCCTCGAGATCCACGAGATGGACTCCGCGACGGGCCAGGCAGCGATCGGACCGGACGGCCAGCCGATCGTCATCGGGTACTTCCAGCCGACATTCCTCTACGAGGCCGTGTGGACCGTCCTCGGCGCGATCGCGATCCTCGTCCTGGCGCGGCGCCTCAGGCTCGCGCGCGGGGTCGAATTCTCGCTCTACGTCATGATCTACACGGCGGGACGCTTCGTCATCGAGCTCATGCGCTCCGACTACGCCAACCTCATCCTCGGGCTCCGGGTCAACACGTGGGTCGCGGGGCTCGTGTTCCTCGGCGGCGCCGTCTCCTTGGCGCTCATCCTCATGCGCGCGCGGCACCAGCCGGCCCGTCCCGAAGCGGAAGGCGCGGGGACCGGGCCCGAGCTCGGGGCCGGGGAAAAAGAACCCGGTCCCGCGGAGACCGAGCCCGGCCCGGAGGCTGATCAGACCGTGTAGTGGACGCCCGCCACGGCGACGGAGATCGGACCCGAATAGGCGGCCTGCGCCTCCGTCACGGTGCGGTTGGCGTCGTTCCACACGGGAAGGTGCGTGAGCAGGAGGCGCTTCGCGCCAGCGTCGGTCGCGGCCTGCGCGGCGCGGAGGCCCGTGAGGTGCACGCCGTCGATCGCGTCGTCCCGCCCCTCGTGGTAGGCGGCCTCGCACAGGAACATGTCGGCGTCCTGCGCTGCCTCGATGAGGCCAGGGCACGAATCGGTGTCCCCCGAATAGGCCAGGACCCTCGTCTCGATGCCTCCATCGCGCCGCGGCTCTGTGGCCTCGATCCGCATCGCGTAGGCCTCTGCGATGGGGTGCCGCGCGGCGAAGACAGAGAACCTGAACGGGCCGAGCTCGACCTTCTCGCCGACCGCCCAGCTGTGGAACTCGAAGTCTTCGTCGAGGTTCGCGGGGGGCTCCATGTCGAGCGCGATCGAGAGTCGCCGCGAGGTTGCGGCAGGCCCCCACACGGGAACCCGCCCCGACGGCCAGCCGGCCGGGTCCCAATGGATCGCGACCTGAAGCCCCGTGAGGTCCATGCAGTGGTCGGGATGCAGATGGCTCAGCAGGACGCCGTCGATGTCGCTCAGGTCCATGTACCGCTGGAGATTGCCCAGCGCGCCCGAGCCGAGGTCGAGGAGAAGACGCCAGTCGCGATCGCCGTCGTTCGCCGTGAGGAGATAGCAGCTCGCCGGCGAGCTCGGCCCGGGAAACGAGCCGCTGCAGCCGACGATCGTGAGTTTCACGCCTGCATCCTATCCGCGCCCGGCTCGGAAGGCGTGGAAGGACCCGAGAGCGATCGCCCGCCGAAGCCCTCGACGAAGTAGGAGAGGCGGCCACCGCTCCCGGTGCGTGCCTCGACCCGGGCGGCCTCGAGCATCTCGGGCGTGATGCGGGCAAGGCTTCCCGTCGGATAGTGCGCCGAGACATGCTCGGCGTGCTCGACGCGCTGGACCTCGGGGCCGAGGAACCGGCGCGCGAGGACCTCGAACTGGACCGGGTCCCCCGTCGCGAGGAACGTGTGGAGAGGGGGCTCGGGCGAGCGGCGTTCGAGCCCGTGGTCCACGAGGGCCCGGTAGACGTCCTTCGCGGTCTCCTCCGCGCTCGAGACGAGCGTCACGCCGTCCCCCATGACGTAGCTGATGACGCCCGTGAGGAGCGGATAGTGCGTGCAGCCGAGCACGAGCGTGTCGACGCCCGCCTCGCGGAGCGGCGCGAGATAGCCCTCGGCGGCTGCGAGGAGCTCGGGGCCCGTGGTCACGCCGGCCTCGACGTAGCGCACGAAATCGGGGCACGCGGCCGACGTGATGCTCAGCTCAGGCGCCGCCGCGAACGTATCCTCATAGGCCCGCGAGCCGACTGTCGCGCTCGTGCCGATGACGCCGACCCTCCCGTTGCGGGTCGCGACGACGGCGCGGCGCACCGCCGGCTGGATGACCTCGATGACCGGGATTCCGTAGCGTGCCGTGTACCGCTCGCGCGCGTCGCGGAGGACGGCGGCCGACGCCGAATTGCACGCGATCGTGAGGAGCTTGACCCCGGAATCGACGAGCTCGTCCATGACGCCTAGCGCGTTCGCACGCACCTCCGCGATGGGAAGCGGTCCATACGGGCCGTGGGCCGTGTCCCCGACGTACAGGACGGACTCGTTCGGAAGCTGGTCGATGACGGCCCGCGCGACCGTGAGCCCTCCCACCCCGGAATCGAAGACGCCGATCGGGCGCTCTGAGCGGTCGAGCTCCGCGTACGCCTCAGTCTTGGCCCTGCGGCCCATGGGCGGCATCCTTCCCGTCCCGCGCGCGGAACGCCGTCATCATCGCGTCGACGAGTGTCGTCTGGAGCCACGTCACGAAGTTGTAGACAAGCGCGAGGTAGGCGTCGACGTCGTCGTCCCCGACATCGGACCAATCGGCGATCTCGTGAATCCGCTCCGCGTCCTCCTCGCTGTGGATCCCCAGGCGCTCGGCGAGGACGAGGCGCACGTCCGTGAGCGCAGTCGCCCAATGCGCCGCCGCCGCGTCGTCGAGGAGCACGTCGCGGGCCTCGAGGCCCATCGCCGCGGCCCGCAGCGCGCCCGCCTTGCTCTCGCGGAGCGAACGCTCGGTGAAGCGGCGGAACTCGCGGGCCGCCTCGCCGTCGTCCTTCGAGACGTTCGGGAGCAGGCGCTTGAGCGCCGGATCCTCGGGCTCTTCCGCGTCCGGGGTGATGCCCACGAGGGCCGCGAGGGGATCCTCGTCCGGCGCGTCGTGCGGCTCGAGCAGCGCGACGACGTCCCGGAAGAGGCCGCGCAGGAGCTCTCGTTCCGCGTCCTCGAAGCGCCCGCTGATGCCGCGCCGGCCGTAGGTGAAAGGCTCAGCCATCCTCGCCCGCCCTCTCGACCGTGGCCCACAGCCCGAAATTGTGCATCGCGATCGCCTGCCTCTCGACCGTCTCCTTCGCGCCGTGGGAGACGATCGAGCGCCCCTCCGTGTGAACCTGCATCATGAGGGCTTCGGCCTTCGTCTCCGAATAGCCGAAATAGGTCTGGAAGACGTAGCTCACGTAGCTCATGAGATTCACGGGATCATTCCAGACCACAAGGTTCCACGGGACCAGGTTCGCGGTGTCGGTCGCCGACGTCGTCTCCTCGGTGAGGCCAGGCGATGGTTCCGTCGCGACGGTCAAAGTCATGGGCACCATTCTAGGCAGCCCACCCTCCCACCCCTCGCAGCCCACCCACCCACCCTCGCAGCCCGCCCACCCACCCTCGCAGCCCGCCAACCAGCCCCACCCGCTCGGCACCGCCGCTAAAGTGAAGCCCGTGACCTCTTCGACCGACCGGGGCCCCGCCCGCCACGAAGCGCCCCGCACGTCCCTGTTCACCGACCATTACGAGCTCACGATGCTCCAGGCCTCCCTGCATTCGGGGGCGGCGCACCGGCGGGCCGTGTTCGAGGTGTTTGCGCGGAGGCTCCCCGACGGCCGGCGCTATGGCGTCGTCGCGGGAACCGGGCGGCTCCTCGAAGGGATCGTCGGGTTCCGCTTCGAGGACGAGGAGCTCGCGTTCCTCGAGCGCACCGGCGTCGTGAACCGCGAGACCCTGGACTTTCTTGCAGACTATCGATTCTCCGGCGACGTGTGGGGCTACGCCGAGGGCGAGGCGTACTTCCCGAACTCACCGGTCCTCATCGTCGAATCGACGTTTGCCGAGGCGTGCATCCTCGAGACGTACCTCCTGTCAGTGCTCAACCACGACTCGGCCATCGCCTCGGCCGCGTCGCGCATGACGATCGCCGCGAATGGCCGCCCGTGCATCGAGATGGGCTCGCGTCGAACGCACGAGGAGTCGGCGGTCGCCGCGGCGCGGGCTGCCGTCGTCGCGGGCTTCGCGAGCACCTCGAACCTCGCCGCGGGCCTTCGCTACGGGCTGCGTACCGTGGGCACAGCCGCGCACTCCTTCACCCTGCTCCACGATTCCGAGCGCGAGGCGTTCGAGGCGCAGGTCGCCTCGATGGGGCCCGGCACCTCGCTGCTCGTGGACACGTACGACGTCGAGGCCGCCGTCCGCACGGCCGTGGACATCGCGGGCAGTCGCCTGGGCGCGGTGCGGCTCGATTCGGGCGACCTCATCGGGCAGGCGCATTGGGTGCGCCGCCTGCTCGACGAACTCGGCAACGTCAACACCCGCATCGTCGTGACCTCGGACCTCGACGAGTACGCGATCGCGGCACTCGCGGCCGCCCCCGTCGACTCGTACGGGGTGGGCACCTCGCTCGTCACGGGCTCCGGCGCCCCGACCGCCTCCATGGTCTACAAGCTCGTGAGCCGCACGGACGACGACGGCGTTTTCGTGTCCGTCGCCAAGGCCGCCAAGAACAAGCAGACCGTCGGCGGGCGCAAGTACGCGCTGCGGCAGCTCGGCGAGGACGGGCTCGCGATCGCCGAGATCGTCGGTGTCGGGCAGCCCCCCGAAGGCGACGGCAACGACCGCCCGCTCCTCGAGCAGTTCGTCAAGGACGGCGAGCTCGTGCCGGGATGGACGGGACCTGAAGGAGTCGAGCGCGCGCGGGCGCGCCACGAGGCCTCCCTCGCCGAGCTCCCGCCCGCGGCCCGACGAATGCACCGCGGCGAACCCGTGATTCCCACGGTGTACGTCGAGAGCTGACGGCTCCGTGCCCGCCCGCGCGTTGGAGAATGGAGCCATGAAACGGGCACTCATCATCGTCGACGTGCAGAACGACTTCTGCGAGGGAGGTTCGCTCGCGGTCGACGGCGGGGCCGCCGTCGCCGCGCGCCTCTCCCAGCACGTCGCGGACCATGCGCGCGAGTACGGGGCCGTCGTGACGACGCAGGACTGGCACATCGATCCCGGCGAGCACTTCTCCGACACGCCTGACTTCGTGGACTCGTGGCCCCCCCACTGTGTTGCCGGCACGCGCGGGGCGGCCTTCCACCCGAACCTCGACGTCTCAAGCGTCGACGCGATGTTCCGCAAGGGCCAGTACGCCGCGGCCTATTCGGGCTTTGAGGGGCACCTCGCGCAAGCGGGAGACGCGGAGGGCACATCGGACGACTCCCCCGGCCTCGACGAGTGGCTCTCGCGGCACGGCATCACCGACGTCGACGTTGCCGGCCTCGCGACCGACTACTGCGTCAGGGCCACCGCCCTCGACGCTGCGCGGGCCGGCTACCGCACGACCGTGCTCAAGGACCTCTGCGCGGGCATCTCCGACGACCTCGGGCCAACGTTCCACGACCTCGAGGCCGCGGGCGTTCGCCTCGCCTGACGGGCGCAGCACCGTCCAACCGTCACCACCCGCGGGTCCGGCCCAACCAACCACGGGAGGCGACCACCGAACGGAGCGCACGCGCTACGCCCGCCCCACAAACCATCCCTGGAGCTTCTTGAGCCGCGCCGTCAGCTGCTCCTCGCTTGCCTGCGCCACGGCGGGTCCGCCACACAGCTCGCGCAGCTTCGTGTGGACCACGCCGTGCGGCGTGCCGGTCCGCGCGCTCCACGCAGAGACGTTCTTCGCGAGCTCGTTGCGGAGGTCCATGAGGCGGCGATGGTCGGGAATGCCTCCCGGCGAGGACGTGGGCCCCGCGCTCTTGCGCCGAGAAACCTGCTCCTGCTGCCGCTGCCGCAGGAGCGTCGCGACCTGATCAGCGTCGAGGAGCCCCGGGATGCCGAGGAAATCGAGCTCCTCGTCGGAGCCCACGTCGCCGCCCATGCCGAATTCGCCGCCGTCGAACAGGACCCTGTCGAACGCCGCCTGGGATTCCAGTGCCTCGTACTTGCCCTTCTCGAGGGTGTCGGACGCCTTCTCCTCGCGATTGGCCTCGTCCATGAGCGATTCCTCGAGGTCCATGAGCCCGTCCTCGTCCGAGGATGGGCGGTCGAGGGCATGGTCCCGCTCGGCCTCCATCGAGTTCGCGAGCGCCATGAGCTGCGGCACCGAAGGCAGGAAGACGGACGCCGTCTCGCCGCGTTTGCGCGCGCGGACGAAGCGGCCCACAGCCTGGGCGAAGAACAACGGCGTCGACGTCGACGTCGCGTACACGCCCACGGCGAGGCGGGGCACATCGACGCCTTCGGACACCATGCGCACGGCCACCATCCACCGCGCGTCGCCCTCGGAGAACTCCTCGATGCGGCTCGAGGCCTTGGCGTCGTCCGAGAGGATCACAGCCGGGGATTGCCCCGTGATCTTCTTGAGCTGGCCCGCGTAGGCCCGGGCGTCCTCATGGTCGGTCGCGATGACGAGGCCGCCCGCGTCCGGCACAGTACGACGGACCTCGGTGAGCCGGCGGTCCGCCGCCGCGAGGACCGCCGGGATCCACTCGCCCTGCGGGTTGAGGGCCGTGCGCCACGCCTGAGCCGTGACGTCCTTGGTCACCGCGGCCTCGCCGAGGGACGCGGCCATCTCCTCGCCCGCGCTCGTGCGCCATCGCATCTGCCCGGAATACGCCATGAAGATGACCGGCCGCACCACGTGGTCCCGGAGGGCCTGCCCGTAGCCGTAGGTGTAGTCGGACTTCGAGCGGCGGATCCCGTCAGCGTCCTCGACGTAGTCCACGAACGGGATCGGCGAGGTATCGGAGCGGAACGGGGTTCCCGTGAGCGCGAGCCGGCGGACGGCGGGGTCGAACGCCTCGCGCAGGCCGTCGCCCCACGAGAGCGACTCTCCGCCGTGGTGGATCTCGTCGAGGATCACGAGCGTGCGCGCGGCCTCGGTCTTCGCGCGGTGCAGGAGCGGCTTGCTCGCGACCTGCGCGTACGTGACGGCCACGCCTCGGAAGTCGCGCCCGTGCTTCCCGTCCGAGTTCTTGAAGTTCGGATCGATCGCGATCCCCACGCGCGCGGCGGCGTCGGCCCACTGCCGCTTGAGGTGATCGGTCGGCGCGACGACGGTGACGCGATTGATGACCCCGCGTTCGAGCAGCGTCGACGCGATGCGGAGCGCGAACGTCGTCTTGCCGGCACCCGGCGTCGCGACCGCGAGGAAGTCCCGTGGTGCGGCGTCGACGTACTTGTCGAGCGCCTCCTGCTGCCATGCGCGGAGCTTCGGCGCGGTGCCCCATGCCGCCCGCTCGGGATAGGCGGGAGGCAGCGACGGCGCCGCGGGGGCGGCTGCGGGCAAGGGAGCGGCCGGAGGCCCTGCGGGGTGGGTGGGAGAAACCTGCGGAGGCCCTGCGGGGTGGGTGGGAGAAACCTGCGGAGGCCCTGCGGGGTGGGTGGGAGAAACCTGCGAAGGCCCTGCGGGGTGGGTGGGGTCAAGTTCGCCGAAAAGCGTTTCCGTCACGCGCGGCCCGCTTCGCGAACGACGGGCGACGGCGTGCGCGTCCTCGTGCCGGCTGCGGCACCGACGAGAGCGGAGACGGCGAGAGCGCCGACGAGCACCGCGAACGTGCCGGGCTGCGGAGTCCTGTCCGGGTTCAGCAGCAGGGAGTAGAGCGTTCCGGCTCCGGCGGTTCCAATCACTCCACCGAGCATATCGGCCAACTGGAGCGAGGCCGAATTGCGCCCGCGCTCGGCCTCGTCGCTCAGGTCGAGGAGCAGGACGGACGTCGTCGTGGTCGCGAGCCCCATGCCCATCCCGGCCACGGCCCACGCGACGGCAAGCAGCCACGGCGTGGCGCCAGAGGCGACGACAGCCGCAACCGCCGCCATGCACGCGCCGAGCAGAGCGGGGCCCACCACGAGGTAGGTGGGGCGTGTGAGCCACCCCTTCGTCTGCACGATCGAGCCCGCGGTCCATCCGAGCGCCCCGCCCGTCAGCGCGAGCCCCGCGATCGATGGCTCGAGCCCGTAGCGGTCCACCAGCATGAGCGGGATGAACGCCTCGGCTCCGAAGAAGGCCAGCGTGAGAAGACCGCGCACGACGATGACCGCGGGCAGTCCTCGAGCGACTCGGACGACGCCAGCGGGCAGAAGGCGGGGAATCGTCAGGACGACGGCGACAACCCCCGCGACCCCGATCGCACCGAGGGCAAGGGGTCCCATGGCATCCCGCACGCCGGGGTCGGTCGACGACTGCGACGCCCACTGCGCCGCCGCGACGCCGACGGCAAGCGCAAGGCCCAGGAGGGCGCGCCGTCGTCCTTCGCCCGCAGCCATAGACCTCGCCTCGGGTGCACCAAGGCCCCGCACGCGCGGCCACGTGAGGAGCACGGCAACGACGACGATCGGCGCGACACCGAAGAAGGCCCAACGCCAGAGCCCGTGCTCGGCCAAGAGGCCGGACACGTAGGGCCCCACGAGCGATGGCACGACCCATGCCGCGGAGAACCAGCCGAAGAGGACGGGCTGGAGCGGGGCGGGCAGAGCCTGCCCGATGATCACGTAGACGGGCACGATCATGAACCCGGCACCCGCGCCGGAGACCATCCGTCCGAGCGTGAAGGCACCGAAGTCCCACGCGCCGCCGCACAGGAGCAGGCCCGCCGTCATGAGGCCGAGGCCTGTCAGGAGCGAGGGCCGGGCGCCCGCGACATCGCACCACGAGCCGGCCGTGGCCGTCGCCGCCATGGACGCCGTGAGATAGAACGAGAAGGCGAGGCCATACGCACGGGCCCCGCCGAGCTCGCCTGCGACGACCGGCATCGCGGTCGTGACGGCCATCGCCTCGAAGGCGCTGCACGTGACGATCGCGAGCAGCCCGACGACGAGCCCCCGGTAGGCCCGGGACATGAGCCCGCGGGACTCACCGCGGGCCCCAGCTCCCATTCAGGAGTTCTCGCCGTCGCCGCCCGGGCGCAGGCCTTCGTAGATCTCCTTGCAGGTAGGGCAGACCGGGAACTTCTTCGGGTCGCGGCCCGGCGTCCAGACCTTGCCGCAGAGGGCGATCACGGGCTCGCCCGTGAGGGCGGACTCCATGATCTTCTCCTTGCGGACGTAGTGGGAGAAGCGTTCGCGATCGCCCGGCTCGAGCTCTTCGCGGACCTCCTCGCGCTCGATCGTCGCCGTCGAGCCCGAGGTGGACGGGTCCCGAGGATCGTTTGCGTACGGATCGAAGGGGTCGGCTGTGCTCATGCGTCAATGCTAGCAATGGGGGCCGACACGGCCGCGACGCGGCACAGGGCCCTCAGCCCGCCCGCACGAGCGACGCGTAGACCTCGGGGCCCCGCCGGTCGAGCCACGCGCCGCCTAGCAGGATCCCGCCCACAAAGAGTCCCCCGCCGAGCGCGAGGCCCGCTCCGAGTGCAGCCCATCCGAATCCCGGCGCTCCCGTGACGGCGGTGAGGACCACGAGCACGATCTCGGGGACCACGAGAACGCCGAGGCAGATCATCCCGCCAAGCTGGACCAAGAGGGTCTGCATCCTGTTCCCCGGCGCCCTCTTGAACGGACTCTCGCCCGGAAGGGGAACGGCGACCGTGTACCGGGCCGACACCGTCGACGCGAGCCCCGCGCCGCTGAGAAGCACTCCTAGGGCAAGGCCAAGGTATCCCGGGAGGAGCTCCCACCGTCCCGCGAAGAAGAACGGGATGAACGTGATGACGAGCGAGGCCGGGAGGGCAAAGGTCATGAGGGCGAGGGCGCGGCCCCAGCGGTCGTCGCGACCCCTGACGCCCGCCGCCAGATGGAGCGAGAAGGCCGTGGAGTCGTACGAGACATCTGTCGACAGCGACCACGCGAGCAGGAAGGCGGAGATCGGCCCCGAGAGGAGGAAGACCTCGGAGTTGTGCCGCTGGGTCGACGAGAAGTAGAGCAGGACCGGGATGAGCGGCACGAGGATGAGAGCGGCACCGTATCGCGGATCGCGGATCCAATACGTGAGCGATCGGGCGGCAACCGCCCCGGCCGGCGTCGCCGGCATCCAGCCGAATGCGCCCAGCCCGCGGCGGGCGGCCGGCATGCTCCCGGACGACGCGCGGCTGGCCGGAGTCACGAGGGCCCGCGCGAGGGCGCGGGACCAGAGCCACGCGGCGAGGACCAGGGACGCCGCGGCGATGATGAGCTGGGCCAGGCCTTCAAAGCCATTCCCGGCGGCGAACGCCGCGGGGGCGGCAAACGCGGCACCGACGGGCGTCCACGCGAGGACGCCTGCGATCGCGGTGAAGACGGTGACGTTCGTTTCGATACCCCGCGCAGTGAAGGCGATGATGGGCCCGAGGAGCATGAGAGGGATCATGAGGAGCAGTCGACTTGCCTCGCGGAAGCGCCGAGACGTCGCGAGCTCGGTCGCGGCGCTCGCCACGAGCCGGCTGAGGACCACGCACAGCCCGAGCGCGACGACGGCGCTCACCGCGGCCACGACGAAGGTGGCGGGGCCGCGGGCCCACGTCACCGTGGTCGCGGCCAGCGCGAGCGCCGTGCACGCGCCGGGAATGCCGATCACCCCGGCAGCGGCCTGCCCCACGAGCAGCTTCGGGAGCGGGATGGGGAACAGCGCGAATCGCCCGGGATCCAGCGTGAGGTCGACCCCCGAGACGACGATCGGCGAGAGGGCCCAGCCCACCACGAGCGCGGATCCCGCGACGACGAGGATCGTCCCCGCGAGATGCACCTCCGCGAGGCGCAGGCCGATGAGACCCGCGATGGCGAGGGCGAGGATGCCGAGCCCGTAGAGGGCGCCGACGATGAGTCCCACGAGCTGGCCGACGCTGCGCCGCAGCCCGTTCCGCAGGAGCACGAGCTTGAGGGTGATCAGGTGTGCAACCACGAGAGGCCCTCCGTCGGCCCGTGGCCGCCGACCAGCTCGACGAACCGATCCTCGAGCGTCGAACCCGCACGGACGTCGTCGACCGTTCCGGCCGCGAGGATGCGGCCCTTCGCGACGACCGCGACGTGATCGCACATGCGCTGGACGAGGTCCATGACGTGGCTCGAGACGATCACCGAGCCTCCCGAGCGCACATAGTCCGTGAGGATGCCGCGGATGTTCGCGGCGGAGATTGGGTCGACGGACTCGAACGGCTCGTCGAGCACGAGGAGCCTCGGCGCGTGGACGAGAGAGGCCGCGAGCGCGATCTTCTTCGTCATGCCGGCCGAATAGTCGACGACGAGCGTGCGCGCGTCCGCGGCCAGGTCGAAGGCCTCGAGGAGCTCGCCCGTCCGCTGCGCGACGGTCGCCCTATCGAGGCCGTGCAGGAGGCCCGCGTACGTGATGAGCTGCTCGCCGCTCAGGCGGTCGAAGAGGCGGACCCCGTCCGGCAGGACTCCCATGAGCCGCTTCGCCGCGATGGGGTCGCGCCAGACGTCGACGCCGAGCACGATGGCGGTTCCCGCGTCGGGGCGCAGGAGGCCCGTGGCCATCGACAGCGTCGTCGTCTTGCCCGCGCCGTTGGGGCCCACGAGGCCGTAGAACGAGCCTGCGGGAACTTCGAGGCTGATTCCCTCGACGGCGGGCTTGCCGCCGAACGACTTGACGAGCCCCCGCAGGGAGAGGGCCGATTCGCCGGGGCCCCGACTCGGCGCGGCATAGCTGGGCACGGTCATGTCCACACGCTAGCAAGCGAGCCCGCGCGAGCGGATCCGCCGAGAGGATGAGGCCATGAGGATGAGGCCGACGATGGGGCCGGGCTCAGGTCCCGCGCAGAAACAGGGTCAGAACAGGGCGCGGGCGAGCTGCTGCCGAGCCGAGCTCACGCGCGGATCCGTCGTCCCGACTACCTCGAACAGCTCGAGGAGCCGCACGCGCGCCGTCTCCCGCTCGGGGCCGAAGTTTCGGCTGATGAAACCGACGAGCCGTGCGAAGGCGTCCTCGACGTGGCCGCCCGAGACATCGAGGTCGGCGACGACAAGCTGGGCTTCGACGTCGTCCGTGCGCTCCGCGGCGGATCGGCGGGCCTGGTCAGCGTCGTCCTGCCCGAGGTTCTGGACGCGCATCATGAGGTGAACCTGCGCGAGCGCGGCCTTGGCTTCGTGGTCGGAAGGCTGCTCGGCGACGGCCTTCGTGAGGGCGGCCTCGGCCCCGGCGAGGTCGCCGCGATCGAGGGCCTCGTACGCCTCGGCGTGAAGCGGCGGAAGGGGAGGCTCCTCGACGGGCCCGGCCGGAGCGCCGTCGACCGTCCCGGTGACGCCGTTCGCCTCGGCGACCCGCAGGAGCTCGTCGAAGAGCTGCCGGGACTGGCCGGGCGCCGCGGCACCCTGGAAGAGCGGGATCGGCTGCCCCTTGAGGAAGGCGATCGCGGTCGGAACGGCCTGGATGCCGAGGGCCTGGGCGAGTTCCGGGAAGGACTCGATGTCCGCGGTGGCGTAGCCGAGGCGCCCGCCGTATGCGGCGACCTGCGGCCCAAGCTCGTCACGGACCCGCTGCGACTCGGGCGAGTACTGGGCCCACAGGAGCACGACAATCGGCGCCTCCGACGAGCGCTGCACGATCTCCGGGAAGTTCGCGTCGTTGATCTCGACCGCCTGGCCAGTACCCTGGGCCCCGGTGCTTTCCTCCCCCGGACGGTCCGCGGTGCCCTCGCCACTCGCCGCTGCGGCGGGACGCGGGGCGTGCTGCGGCGGGGCCGCGGTCGCGCGCGCCTTGAGCGCGGAGAGGTCGACGCCGCCGCGAAGGCTCGCGGAGGGCACGTTGCTGGGATTGCGAGAACCGGGAACGCTCATGGCTCCACCATAGTGCGAGGGGCGGAACCGCTCACAGCGGTTCCGCCCCTCGCGAAGTCGGCTCAGGCAAGCCTTTCAGCTGCTCAGCCGACGCTCGCCCCCACGAGGTTGCGCGTCGCCGCGAGAAGCGTGAGCTGCCCCTTCGCCCCGTCGGCCGGGATGTAGAGGACCACGGATTCGCGGAACTGGAGGCTCATCTTCGTGGTGGCCTCCTTGCCGCCCGCGAGCGCAGCGGCGTCGTCGGCGACAGTGAGCTTGTCCCCCGAGGACTTGGGCGTTCCCTCGATCGTGAAGTCAAGCGGGGCTACGAGGATCGCGCCGCCATCCGCCATGCGGTAGGCCACGGCGTCATTGGCGGTCGGATTGTGCCGGAACGTGAGGTCCCCGTTCGGGCTCGCCTTGACGATGTCCGACTCGTAGCCCAGCGTGTCCGTGATGTACGCGTTGTCCGGGATCTTGTCCTTCCACGCGTCCGGGCTCGTGAGCCGGTCTCCGAGTCCGCGCAGCGCCTCGTTCGGCGAGTAGGCCAAGCCGTTCTTCGCATCGAGCGCAAGCTGGTCCGATCCGGCCTTGAGCGCGCCGGGGAACGTCGCCCCGGGCAGGAGCGGCGAGGCTTCCACGAGCTTGTAGTTCGCGCGGGCGTCGTCCTGGCGGAGCGTCAGGATTTGCGGCGTCGCATTGCCGTCGCCCTTGGTCACGGCGACGACGGTGCGCGGCCACGCGCGCTGCACCGTGAGGACGCTCGTGAGGAGCCGCGAGGAGCGGACTGGGTTGAGCGCCCCGGTCGTGGCCACGGAGGCCCGGATCTTGTAGTTCTGGGTGCGCGCGAGGAGCGCGGACTCGGCGACGCGCGGCTCGAGCTGCTTCGCGTCCTTGGCCTGGTCGCCCGCGGCCACCGTATTGGCCACCTGATCGAGGATGCGCTGGAGCTGCTCGTCGACGAGCACCTTCTCCTGCGGGGCGGCCGCGCTCGCCGAGGCGGACGAGCCGGACGGCGCAGTGCTCGCCGACCCCGAGGGGCTCGGCGCGGTCGTGGCCTGCGCGGCCCCCGCACCGGTGACAAGGGCGACGACGACGGCGATGGCCGCCGATGCGACCCGCTTGGCCGAGCGGCGCTCGGCCCGTTCGGGGGCGCTTCCCGCAGACGCCGGACCCTGCTGAGGGGCTGCGTCTGTGGCAGGCTTTCGGGCGCCGGGCCCGCCCCTGCGGATCACGAAGAACGCGACGGCGGCTGCAGCGAGGAGCGCGCCGAGGACGATGAGCGGGACGGCCCACGGCCTAGTCTCGTTGCTCGGCCACGTTATCGTGACCTCGTGCGGCGCGGGCTTGGTGCCATCCGACGCGAGGACGAGCTGCCAGTCGCCGTCGTCCGGGAGGTCCCAGCGGTAGTCGAGGGAGCCGGAGGCGTTCTGTGCCGTCGCGAACGTGTCCGCCGTGGCGGGAGACGGCGCGCTCGGCTCTCCATCCGTGAAGCTGGCCGTGAGCTGCTTCCCGTCCGCTGAGGCGCCGTCGATCGTCGTGTGGGCCGTCTTGCCAACCCATGCCGCGACGTCGTCGGGACGCCCCGTGGCAAGGACGAAGTTGCCGTCGCCCTTGATCGTCACCTCTGCCTCGCCGCCGCGGAGGCTGCGCAGCTTCGTGTCGATCACGGTCAGCGGGGCCGCCTTGGCATCGGCCGGCAGCGTCGCGGTGACCGTCTGGGGAGGCGCCCAGAAAGTCAGCTGGCCGATACCGGCCACGAGAGCTATCAGGCCCAGCAGCAGGAGCGCGGCTGCGGTCTTGACTCGCACAGAAAACACCTCACGTCGGGGAAGGGGATCACTCAATGGTAACCAAATCGTGACCTGAAGGCCCACTCGGGTCCTCGCCCTAGCGGTCCGGCAGCGCCCCCGGGACCCCCTCCAAAGCCCGGAACGGCGCGGCTGATAGGGTGGCGTGAGAGCCCATGGGAAGGCATTGACAGTGGCAGACGCACCCCGTCCGACACCCGGCGACGAACCTCGTCCGGGCACTGAGGAAGTATCCGCCGACGAGGGCCGCCTGCACTGGGACATGCGCAACTTCGCCAACCGGCTGCGCCGCCCGCTGCCGGGGGCCCAGCCACGCGTCCGCTTCCTCATGCCGCCCGTCCAGGAGGGCGACGAGGCCGCGGCCGAAGGCGGCTTCGGCGCTCCCGGTCCCCGCATGTCCTCGAAGCACCCCATCTACGTGGGGTTCATGGGCACGGTCGGGGTCGGCATCGCCCTTGCGCTCTACTACATTGCCCAGCACACGACGCAGCTGCTCGTCTGGATCCTCGCCGCGCTGTTCATCGCGCTCGGCCTCGATCCCGTAGTCCGCTGGCTCGAGGGCCGGCGCCTCCCGCGCGCCCTCGGAATCGTCGTCACGCTAGTGGCCCTCCTCGGCGTCTTCGCGGCGTTCTTCGGCACGCTCATCCCCACGCTCGTCGACCAGATCACGCAGCTCGTCACCGCGTTCCCCGGCTGGATCACCGACTTCCTGCACTCGGATTTCTACAAGAGCGTCGACGAGCAGTTCGGCATCAAGCAGCGCGTCACCGACGAGCTCCAGAAGTTCGGGCAGAACTCCCAGGCCATCACGGACGTCTTCGGCGGGGTCCTCGGCGTCGGCTCAACGATCGCGAACACGGCGTTCGGCTCGCTCGTGGTCCTCGTCCTGAGCCTCTACTTCCTTTCGGCCCTGCCGGCCATGAAGGTGTGGGCCTACCGGCTCGCCCCGCGCACGCGCCGGGCACGCGTCGAGGCGCTCTCGGAGGAGATCACGCGCGGCGTGGGCAACTACGTGATCGGCCAGGTCTGCGTCGCCGTGCTCAACGCGACGTTCGCCTTCATCGTCATGACGATCCTGCACGTCCCGTTTGCGGCCCTGCTCGCGTTCGTGGTCGGCTTCCTCGCGTTCATCCCGCTCGTCGGAGGCGTGGTCGCGGGCACGACGATCGTCCTCGTCGCGCTCACGCAGGGCTGGCAGACGGCGCTCGTCCTGGGCATCGCGTACTTCGCCTACCTCCAGTTCGAGGCGTACTTCGTCTCGCCGCGCATCATGCAGAGGGCCGTCGCGGTGCCCGGTCCTGTCGCCGTGATCTCGGTCATCGCCGGCGGCAGCCTCCTCGGCGTCCTCGGCGCGCTCATTGCGATCCCCACGGCGGCCGCCGTCATGCTCCTCATCCGCGAAGTCTTCATCGCGCGCCAAGACCAACACTGACGCCCGCACGAGAGCGCCCGCGGTCCCTGGGAGCACGGGACAGCTGGACGCGTCCCCGCCGTTCCACGGCATCGCCGCGGGCCTGTTCGCTGTTCTGGACGGCTCAGTCCTGGCCGGGCACGGTGTCGCGTTCGACCTCGAGGGGCTCCTTGGCGAGTACGCCCGGGCCGGGCTCACCGCGCCGGGCTTCGCCGGGACCGTGTGCACGATGGCGATCGCCGGGGCCCGGTACCGGGGCCGGCCGGCGGATCGGCCTCGCGACGGCGCTCGTCGAGGCCGGGGTTGCGGCACCGGCCGCGAAGGCGCACCGTGCGGTGCGCGATGCGGGGGCATCACGCCGGCTCTGGGCCGCCGTGGGCGCGGCCCATGAGGACTGCGCGAGGCGTCCGCAGTGCATCTCGCCGGATTGCCGTTTCGTTGGCTTTGTCGACTGCGGGGTCTCACTGGCTAATCTGGGGATTGTGGCCCGTCTTGTCCTGATCAATGGTGCCCCGGGGTCGGGCAAGTCTACGCTCGCTGACGCCCTCGCCCAGCGGGCCCCGCTGTCGCTGGCGTTGGACATCGATCAGATCAAGCATGCACTCGGCGGATGGGAGGAAGACCCAAATGCTTCCGGTCTCCACGCAAGGCGGCTGGCGCTGGCCATCGCCGACGAGCAGCTCGCATCCGGGCGGGATGTCTTCGTCGGGCAGTACCTCGCCCGCACCGATTTCATCGAAGCCCTTCAGGACTTCGCCGTACGTCGATCGGCGTCATTCCACGAATTCATCCTCGACCTCGATATCGAACACCTTGCCCTCCGGCTGGCCGGCCGCGCGGACTTCCCGTCCCGCCCCGAGCACACGATCAACGGCCGCCTTGTCGGTCCGGGAGACTCGGCACGGCTCGTCCAGTCGTTGGCCGACTTGCGTGCGAGCCGCCCCGCTGCCATCTGGGTCGACGCCAACGGAACGCCCGAAAGGACTCTGGCGGCGATTGTCGCCGCGCTGGGCTGAGGAATCCGCGGGGGTTCCCGAAGGAGTCCCGACGGCGATGTCGGATCGAGGCGGCGGCGTTCGTAGCAGTAGTGGAGCTGCCCAACGGCGGCGGCACGAAGGAAAGGAAGCAGCACAATGAGCGCCACGCTGACGGTCGACTTCTTCTGCACCACCACGTTCCGGCTGTTCCGGAAGTTCGTGACCATGTTCGACGAACCGTACTACGACAGCCTGAACGCACTGCCCAAGATCGTGTTCTCCAGCACGCTCGAAGCGCCGCTCGGATGGCAAAACTCGACGGTGGTCAACGACGACGCGGTGACCGCGATCGAGCGGCTGAAGCGCACCACGGATGTCCCGATGCGTTCGCACGGGAGCATCTCGCTGAACCGCGCGCTGCTCGCTGCCGGCCTCGTCGACCGGATCGAAGTCATGATGTTTCCCGCCGTCTCGGGTCGGGCAGGGGGTGCGGCGCTCTTCCACGGCGGAGCGGAGTTCGATCTGGACCTCATCGAATCCTCGGTGCTCGACGGCCGCACACACAAGCTCGTCTACGCACCGCACCTCCACCGGGGGATTCCCGAGGGCGTCGGGCCGCACCGCGCTCGATGAACTCCGGCGTCTCGACTGAGGAATCCTTCAGCGGAACAAGTCGCATGGACGATGGCGGTCCCTGGCGTCTGCCAGCGCCACCGAGGCGTACGTTGCCCACGCACGGTCGCAGGGAGAAGGAATGAGCAAGGTGTGGTTCAGCGCCATGTTGCGCTTCGTGATCATTGTCGGCTGCAATGCGGCCCGCCTAGCCCGGCGGAGAAGTCGTATTCACTCTGCCGATGGGGATCCGGCAACGGGCGCGCCGCTACTGGGGCTCGCAAGTCAGGCCGGGCTCACAGTAGCCCCCTGACCCCCTGCCTGACCCGTGGGACATCATGATTCCCAGAAGGATGTACGCGCAGGCTCCGACAATCACGGCGATCCCGACAGCAAGCACCACGGACGCCCATGTCTTGCCTCGGAATGCGAGGCCGACGGCCGTCACGATCAGACCGGCGAGCATGCTCTTGAAGGGACCGAAAGTCGAGCCGAAGATACCCACGACCGCGCCCAAAACGATCACCGCACCCTTGCCGGACCAGTCGCTGACGCCTGACCGATTTCGCTCGTGGTGACTGATGGCGCACACGGACTCAGGGTACGCCCGGCGCAGGCCGAGAGGTTGCGCCGTCGAGGAGAAAGCCTTGCGGTCAATCTGGCGGTCATCACAAGCCGACAGGCCGCGTCCTCAGATGCGACAGCCGTTCAGGGATCCTGTTTCGTGGCGCGGCTGCCGTGACGAAGTGGCATTCACTTCCTCCGGCGCACCACCAGCACGATGTACAAGGCGACGGCCACTGCCACCAATGCCCCGACGGTGATCCCGGCGCTTCCACCATTGAGCACGTTGGATCTCCTCTGCGGCTTCAGATGGCTACTGACCTGAAAGCATACCTGGGATCCCATGGCACGGAGCCGGAGTCCTTTCGGCCCGCTCCCGCCGTCTCGCCGTCGACTCGGCGAATGACCCGGCCTGGCGGCTGGTGCGCCGCTTCGCCGGTTGAGAGCCACACAGCCTGGCCAGGTATGGGTTGCAGCCCTGGCAGCCATCTGTGATCGCACGATGACATTGGACGGCACCCCTGTCCCTTAGCCATCAGTGAGCTTCGTCGTTCCCCTGCAGATCGGGTGCCCTTGACCGGCTCGAGGAACGCTGATGCGGTGATCCCGCCGCACTGGGCTCAGCCGGCTGCCGTCGCGACGAGGCCGTTCCACGCTGTGGGGAGCGGCCTCGCGCCCGAGCCGGGCTCCGCCGTCGTCCGCTTGCCTGCCGCGCCGCCGACCGTGCCGACCATCTCCGTCAGGGCGCGCTGGACGAACTTCTCGCCGACCCACAGATGCTTGGCCCCGTCGATCCCCACGACGTCGGCCTGCGGAACGGCCGCGAAACGTTGCGCCGCCTCGGCGGGACGAAGGTAGTCGTCGTGCTCGGGGACGAGCACCTTGAGCGGCTTGCCGAGCGCGGCCCATGCCGCAAGATCGGCGTCGCCCGCACGATGGAGGGGCGGGGACAGCAGGATCGCGCCCTCAATCTCGGAGGCTACGGGAGGCACAGCTCCGTACTTGAGCGCAAGCTCCGTGCCGAACGACCAGCCGACCAGCCAGAGCCGCGGCAGGCCGCGCGCGACGGCGAAGCGGACCGCTGCCTCGACGTCCGCGCGCTCGCCGACGCCCTCCTCGAAGCGTCCCTCGCTGGATCCCCGCGGGCTCGACGTGCCGCGCGTGTTGAAGCGGACGACGGCGATGTCCGCGAGCGCGGGCAAGCGGAAGGACGCCTTGCGGAACACGTGCGAGTCCATGAATCCGCCGTGCGTGGGAAGCGGATGGAGCGTCACGAGCGTGGCCAGGGGATCGCGCTCGGGAGGGAGCGCGAGCTCGCCGACGAGCGTCAGGCCGTCCTCGGTGTGCAGCTCGATGTTCTCGCGCCGCGCCGGAAGGACGGTGTTGGCGCGGATCTCGACGGGGCCGTCGGACGCGCTGAACTCGTAGGACTCGGGGTCGAAGGGCATGGGGACAGCCTATGCCGCGATCGAGGCTCGTCACGGCGCGTGAAGGCGATCGGAGGTACCGGCTGATCAGCGGTACCGAAACGTCCGCGTGCGCCAGCAGTGCTTGTGCCAGTGACGCCGCTCGGCGATGCCGGCCTCCGCACCGAAGAGGTGGTCGTCCGCCCACACGACGAGGTGGGCGACGCCGGGAGGAATGGGGCGCGAACAACCCGGGCACGTATAGACCTTCGCGGCACTCCGCGTCGTCACAGTGCTCACGCGCCAGTCGCCGTCGGGCGCCGACTCGAGCCGCTCGAAGTCGGCGAGCACACGCTCGAGGTCGAAGTCGTCGTCGGAGCGCTCGGCTCGGCGGGCGTTCAGCTCGCGGGCCGACGGGTTGCCCGTGACTCTGGGCCGGCGGGGGCGGTTCGAACGGGGCACTGCTCCATTCTCCCGGGTAGAGTGCTCGGGTGCGACTCGTCATTGCCCGCTGCTCCGTGGACTACGAGGGCCGCCTCAAGGCCCACCTCCCGCTCGCGACTCGGCTCCTGCTCGTCAAGGCGGACGGCTCCGTGCTCGTCCACTCCGACGGCGGCTCCTACAAGCCGCTCAACTGGATGAGCCCTCCCGCGACGCTTCGCGTCATCGCGGCGGAGGGAACCCAGCTCGACGAGGGCATCGTCGAACAATGGACGGTGCAGTCAGCAAAGACCGACGACCGCCTCATTGTGAACATCTATGAGCAGCTGCACGACTCGAGCCACGAGCTCGGCATCGATCCAGGGCTGATCAAGGACGGCGTCGAGGCGGACCTTCAGCGCCTCCTCGCCGAGCAGATCGAGACACTCGGGCCGGGTTTCACGCTCATCCGGCGCGAGTATGCGACGGCCATCGGCCCCGTCGACATCCTCGCGCGCGATGCGAATGGCGGCACGGTCGCCGTCGAGCTCAAGCGGCGCGGCGACATCGACGGCGTCGAACAGCTCACGCGCTACCTCGAGCTGCTCAACCGCGACCCGCTCCTCGCGCCCGTGCGCGGCGTCTTCGCGGCCCAGCAGATCAAGCCCCAGGCGCGCGTCCTCGCGACCGATCGCGGCATCGACTGCCTCACGCTCGACTACGACGCGATGCGCGGCGTCGACGACGCAGACAGCCGCCTGTTCTAGCGACACAGATCAGCAGGCCACGGCCCGGGGGCGGGGGCGGTCTCCTCGTGCTGGCGGCCCCATAGGTCCGTGGAACTGGGTGCTCCCCTATGATCGTCGTATGACTTCCCCGGACTCCGGACAGGCCCGCCTCGTTGCCCGTGGGCGCATCGTGAGCGACGGGGAGGCGATCGACGACGGCGTCGTGGCTCTCGAGGGGGACAGGATTGCTTACGCCGGTGCCGCCGCGGATTTCGACGCGGCAGCGTTCGACGGCGACGCGCTTCCCCTTCCCGAGGACGCGGTGCTGCTCCCAGGGCTCGTGGACATCCACTGCCACGGCGCCGCCGGCGCGGACTTCCCGAGCGCCGACGAGGAGGGCTCGCGCCGAGCGATCGACTTCCTCCACCGCGCCGGCACCACGAGCCTCCTCGCAAGCCTCGTGACCGCGGCCCCCGAGGACCTCCTGCGCGGAGTCCGGCTCTTCGCGCGGCTCGACGGCGAAGGGCTCGTCGAGGGCATCCACCTCGAAGGGCCGTTCCTCTCCCATGCCCGCTGCGGGGCGCAGAATCCCGCGTTCCTCCTCGAGCCGGACCTCGCCCTCGCCGAGGAGCTCATCGAGGCCGCCGAGGGCAACCTCGAGACGATGACCTACGCGCCCGAACTTCCTGGTGCGGCGGAGCTCGTGGACCTCCTCACCGCGCACGGCGTCACGCCCTCGCTCGGCCACACCGACTGCGACGATGCGACGGCCGCGGCGTCCCTCGAACAGGCGCTCGACGAACTCATCGAGGGCGGATTCGACGGTCAGGCCTCCGTCCCCACCGTGACCCACCTGTTCAATGGCATGCCGTCCCTGCACCACCGCGCCCCCGGCCCCGTCGCCGCGTGCCTCCGCGCCGCAGCCGCGGGCCGCGCCGTCGTCGAACTCGTCGCCGACGGGGTGCACCTCGACCCGGCAACCGTCCGCACGGTCTTCGCACTTGTGGGCGACTCCAACATCGCCCTCGTCACGGACTCGATGGCCGCCGCCGGCCTCAGCGACGGCCACTACATGCTCGGCCCCTCCCCCGTCACAGTGCGGAACGGCGTCGCGACGCTCGACGCGACGGGCTCGATTGCGGGCGGGACGGCGACCTTGCTCGACGTCGTCCGGCGCACGGCAGACGCGGGCATCCCCCTCGCCTCCGCGGTCAAGTCCGCGACCGCGGTCCCGGCCGCGGTCTTGGGCCGTTCTGACGAATTCGGGAGCCTGCGCCGCGGTCTGCGCGCCGATCTCGTGGCGACGGACTCGCGCCTCGGGCTCGTCGCCGTCGTCCGCGACGGCCGGCTGCTCACAGCACCCTGACCGAACTGAGCCTGGCCGCATTCAAGTTTTGTTCTCCCAGAATTGGTTTCCCCGTTTCGTGTGCCATTGACCGCACATGCCGGGCATGATTGGCTATATCCAGTCTTGATGTAGTTAGCAGTATCTGTGAGCTAGCAGCCAGCTCAGCCAGCAGAGCACGCTCGCAAGACCGTTGCGAGCGCGAAGCTCCTGATATCCAGTGCGTGTCAGGTTCTTCCCGCGGAGTAACTGGGCCCTCAGCACAAGCGGGGGCCATCAATCGGCAATCCACAGGAGAACACAGGTAATGGCACAGGGAACCGTCAAGTGGTTCAACGCTGAGAAGGGCTTCGGCTTCATCACCCCGGACGACGCTGATGGCGACGTCTTCGTCCACTACTCGGAGATCAAGTCGAACGGCTTCCGCACGCTCGAGGAGAACCAGCGAGTCGAGTTCGAGATCGGCCAGGGCGCGAAGGGCCCGCAGGCGATGGGCGTCACCGCCCTCTGAGCTTCGCGCAGTCAAGCGGGGGTCCCGATTCGGGGCCCCCGCTTTTTGTTGCCAGTCGAAGCCCTCGGAGCATTTGTGACAGAGTTGGTCAATTTAGCCCGGGTCAGCGCACGAGACTGCTCAGGAGCCGCATGCGATGCCGCATCGTGAGGCCGGGTAGGTAGGCCTCGGCAAGTGCGCGCCCGATCGCGGGAAGCTGCATGGTGTCCTGGTAGTACATGTAGAGAGCGCGGTATTCGGGCTGGAAATGGGATTTGAACCGGGCGAGTGATCTGAAACCGTAGATCGGCTCGAGCGCGTGGCCCGTTGCATCAAGGACGCGCCCCAGAAGCTCATCCTGGCCCTCGACAACGGCGCGTTCTCCCGCCGGATCGGCCGCGAGCGGCGAGCCAGAGAGCGAAATGGCGTCGACCGTCGATCTCAGCTCGGCGACGGCGGAGGCCACGAGAAATTCCATCACTCCGGGGAACCCATCGGGGCTGCGCCGCATGAAGTCGAGGGTCCAGCTCACGAGCTGCCCTTCCTGATAGACGGGCAGCCAGCTCGTGGCACCGTGCAGCTTCCCTTCCTCATCGACGGCGAGGCACAGGAGCACCTCGGGATCTGCGAGCTCATCGAGTCCGCCGAGGGTGAACCCCATGTCTGGGAGCGTCTTCCGGGCCGACCACTCCTCCGAGAGGATGTGGAGCTGCGCGCGGCGGTGCGGGCTGAGCGCGGCGTAGCGGACCCATTCGGCTTTGACTCCGGTCTTCCGTGCCCGGTTGACCGCGGTCCGGACGTTCTGCCAGTCCTTGCCCTTGAATTCGAGTTCGCGGATGCGGAGCCGCGTCTCCTGCGCAACCTCGACGCGGCGGAATCCGCGTTCTCTCAGGAGCGGCCAGTGGTCGTCCGTGAGGGAGTAGAAGCACGGGACGAGCGCGTGCCGCGAGCAGTACCGGATGAATCCCTCAAGCGCGGACGGCCACTTCCCCGGAGTCCCGATCGGACCCGCGACGGAGAGCGCGACGCTCCCGTGCTGCTGGAAGGCGACGCCCGCCGTGGCGTGCTCGTCGAACCAGAAGCGGTTGGGCGGCCAGAGCGTCATCCACGAGAGGCTGCTGCCGCCGCGGTGAACGAGGCGGCGAGCGAGGTGGAGGCTGTCGTCTCGCGCCCCGAGGGTCTGCTGCCCGCGGAGGACAGCGATGACGACGCCCACGAGGGCGGCGGTCCACAGGATCAGGCCGCCGTACGTGAAGAGCCACAGCGCGAGCCCGTCCCGGTCGCGGAAGAGCGGCGCGTAGCTCGTGGGCAGCGGGGCTGGCAGGTATTGCCGAACCAGCTCTTCGACGAGTCCCCACAGCCCACCGGGCCGCGCGGTCCCGCCGTCCTTGAACCACAGGACGACGTAGAGCGCCACGAGGCTCCCCCCGAACGCCGCGCCCGCGGTCTGCAGCCGCCGCCTCATGCCGCGCGCGGTCTCGACCGGGAATAGGTCGCGGTGCATCCAGAGCACGATGACGAGCGCGAGGGCCGAGATCACGACGGGCAGCACATGCACGATGCCTGAGCCGAGGACGCCGGTGCGCCCCGGACCCGGGCGGTAGGGGATGCGGAGGAACAGGGCGATGTATCCCGCCGCGAGGGCAAAGACCGCAAGCTGGACCCCGACGGCGACGCGCAGCGCGACGGACCGACCCCGTCGAAGCCCTTCGGCGCACACGATGAGGATGAGAACCGGCATGAGCGCCGTGAGATAGCCGGCCGCCGAGAGGACCGTCGGCGGGCCGGACGGAAGACACACCGCGTTGATGGACCCCGCGCAGTCCTGTTGGATCTGGGCGAGGACGGGCAGGGGGTTGAGCACCATGCCGCGCACGAGCGCCAGGGGCCCCGTCGGGCTGCGGCTGAACGCCGTCAGGACGGGGCCGACGGCGACCACGGCGACGAGGAGGGCGAGGAGATTGCGGCGCTCCCGGATGCTCGGCAGCCGGAAGTGCCGCTCCTGCGCGGGCCCCGCCGTCCACCAGCTCGCCACGAGACCCACGAGGGCGCCGATGAACCCGAGCACCGTCTCCGAATGGCCCACGTACAGGACCAGCATCCCGGCCGTCGTCAGGACGAGCGCCCGCACCCTGCGGCGCAGGAGGGCGCCCAGCGATCCGCTCGCCGCAAGGCCGCACGCGAGCGCGGCGGGGTACGGTCCGAGAATCGGCACGTCCACCATCGAGCCGATCCAGTCGTCGCCGAGCCAGCGCGCGAGCTGCACGAGCGTGAAGAAGGCGACGAGGCTCGCGAGCTGGCCTCCGAAGAAGAGCGCGAGCGTGCGCCACGGCCCGAACGCCCGCTCGGCCAACGGGACGAGGCCGGCCGTGACGACCGTGCCGGCGAGGTACGCGAGCGGGTTCGAAGCGAAGAATACGGAGGTGATCGGGGTCCACCACTGCCCGCCGCGGAGGGCACCGAAGTTGCCGGCGACCAGCTTGTACAGGGCCTCGTCCGGTCCCGCGAGAATGCTGTCCGAAGCGAGGCCCACAATCCAGAACACTGCGACAATCGTGAGCGTCACGGGGTAGCGGCCGAGGGCGCTCACCCAGCGGCGCACGGCGCCCCGCACGGCATCGGCGAGGGTGCCCGACGCGCCGGAACGCGGGCGGGCGAGCCCGCTCCGGGCCGTGCGGCTCGGAGGAGCCGCGGCCGGCGCCTCCTCCCGCGGCGTCACGCGATCCCCCAGCGCCGCGCGAGGAGGTCGAGCCCCGAAGGCCACGCCTTCGCGATCATCTCCCACGAGTGCCCCTCGCCGTCCGCGGAGAACTCGTGCACCTCCACGCCCGAGGCCTGGGCCTGCCCCGCAATGACCTTCGCCTGCCGCGTGAAATCCTGATCGCGCGAGCCCGCGGCGAGGAACAGCAGGAGGCCATCGTGGCGCCTGGACGCGAAGAATGTCTCAGGGACCTCGGACTCGAAAGCCGCGGCGTCGCCGTCGAACGCCAAATCAATAGTCTTGGCCCGATCCTTGGCGAGCGCGGGCTCCTGCTCGGCCGCGAAGCCGAGCGCGCTCCCGACGAGCTCGGGGTGCTTGGCGAGGAGCTGCACCGAGCACGTCCCGCCGAACGAGAAGCCGCCTGCCGCCCACATCGAAGCGTCCGCAGCGACGCTCAAGTGCTCCTTGACCCACGGGACGACGTCTTGGACGAGATAGCTCTCGGACCGCCCGAGCTTGGTATCCATGCACATCGTGTTCGCGGACGGGCTCCCATTCGGATCGACGACGACGGCGACCGGCGCCACTCCCCCATGATCGGCGGCAAAGCGATCCAGCTTGTGCCGGAGGCGCCCGCCCACGATCCAGTCCGACGGGTTGCCGGGCTGCCCCGGGACAAGCAGGAGGACGGGAAGCTCGGGCCGCGTGGGGGCGAAATAGGCAGGCGGCAGGTAGACGTAGGCTGGGCGTGCCGAAAAGCCGGACGACGTCGCGGGAATCTTCGCCGTGCGCAGCTCGCCGTGCGCGGGAAGCACGTCGGAACGGTTCCAGGCGGCGAGTGCCGCGGTGGGCCGGGCTGGCCTCTCGAGGGACGCGTCGAGAGGGCGGATGTGGCTCAGCGAGACGCCGGCGAGATCCGCGACTGTGAGGTTGAGGCCAAAATAGGCATTGATGAGCTGGCCCGAAAGGAGGGCCATCGCGGCTGCCGAGAGCACCGCGAACACCCGGAGGCGCCACGCACGCCGCGCGAGGCCGATCCGGATGAGTGCCGCGACGGCCAAGACCACCCCGAGGACCCCGAATCCCGAGGCCACCAGGACCTCGGCCGGAAGGTCTTCGGGGAAGACGTTCCCGATGTCCACGAGGAGCCAATGCACCACGCCCGTGACCGCGGCAGCGGCGACGACGGCGCCCAGGCAGATGATGGCCGCCCGATGCCACGGATCCTTCCGGGGACGCGCCGCAAGGACGGCGAGCGTCCCGAGCCCCGCGAGTGCAAGGACCCAGCACACGACGGCCACCGGACCGTCGACGATCCTCACGTCGTAGAGCGCATCCATGCCGACGTCAGCGCCAGGTTCCGACGCCGATCACGGGCCCGGCTTCGAGCCAGGATGCGAGCCCCGCATAGGCGCGGAAGTCCATGGCGAAACGCACCTCGGTGCCGCGGTGCACGAGTTCCACGATGACGACGTCGGCCTGCACCTTGGGCCGTTCGGCCTCCGTGGGCAGGCGGCGGCCCTGGAGCATGAGCGCGCTGCGGGTGAAGCGGCGCTTCGGGAGCGGACTCAGGGACAAGAGGTCGAACCACTCGAGTTCGGCGTCCTGATAACGGCAAACCCCCATCCGCCATGCCCCGGAGGACAGGCTGATGGAGGCGTCCACTGTGCCGAGGGTGCGCCGCAGGACGAAGCGGCGCACCCCCAGGGCACAGAGCATTGCTGCAAGGAGCAGGAAGATCGCTGCCAGGACGATGAACGGAAGAGCGGAATCGTCCATTGAGTGTGGCTAACGGATCCCCGCGACTGACTCGCTGATCTGTGCGTTGTCCGCGACGATGACGACGCGGTTGCTGTCGACGGAGAAGAATCCCCCATCGGCCTCGACGACGATCCGCGAACCCGAAACAGGCTCGATCTCGATGTTGCCCGCATGCAGCACGGCCAGCACCGGAGTGTGGTTCGGGAGGATCCCGATCTCGCCGTCGGCCGTGCGGGCCTTGACCATCTTCGCCGCACCGGACCACACGAAGTGGTCCGCCGCAACGACCTCGACTTCGAGCTCAGCCATGCTACTTCGTCGATTCCTGGATCTTGGCCCAGTTGCGCTCGACGTCGTCGAGGCCACCGACGTTGAAGAACGCCTGCTCCGCGATGTGGTCCAGCTCGCCGTCGCAGATGGCCTTGAAGCCCTCGATCGTGTCCTTGATGGAGACGGTCGAGCCCTCGACACCCGTGAACTGCTTCGCGGTGTAGGTGTTCTGCGAGAGGAACTGCTGGATGCGGCGCGCACGAGCCACGACGATCTTGTCCTCTTCCGAGAGCTCGTCGACGCCGAGGATCGCGATGATGTCCTGCAGCTCCTTGTTCTTCTGGAGGATCTGCTTGACGCGCACGGCCGTGTTGTAGTGGTCCTGGCCGATGTACTGCGGGTCGAGGATTCGCGACGTCGACGTGAGCGGGTCGACGGCGGGGTAGAGGCCACGCGACGCGATCTCACGCGAAAGCTCGGTCGTCGCGTCGAGGTGCGCGAACGTCGTTGCCGGAGCGGGGTCGGTGTAGTCGTCCGCGGGGACGTAGATCGCCTGCATCGAGGTGATCGAGTGGCCACGCGTCGAGGTGATGCGCTCCTGGAGGACGCCCATCTCGTCGGCGAGGTTCGGCTGGTAGCCGACCGCGGAGGGCATGCGGCCGAGGAGCGTGGACACCTCGGAACCCGCCTGCGTGAAGCGGAAGATGTTGTCGATGAAGAGGAGCACGTCCTGCTTCTGGACATCGCGGAAGTACTCGGCCATGGTCAGCGCCGAGAGCGCCACACGAAGACGCGTTCCCGGCGGCTCGTCCATCTGGCCGAACACGAGGGCGGTGTCCTTGAGAACGCCGGCCTCCTCCATTTCGACCCAGAGGTCGTTGCCCTCACGGGTGCGCTCGCCGACGCCCGCGAACACCGAGGTGCCGCCGAAGTTGCGGGCAACACGCGTAATCATCTCCTGGATGAGAACGGTCTTGCCGACGCCTGCGCCGCCGAACAGGCCGATCTTGCCGCCGTTGATGTACGGCGTAAGGAGGTCGATGACCTTGATGCCGGTCTCGAGCATCTCGGTGGAGCCCTCGAGCTGCGCGAAGGACGGCGCCTTGCGGTGGATCGGCCAGCGGTCCGAAGCCTGGATCTCCGACTCGTCGACGTCGAGCGGCTTGCCGAGCACATTGAAGATGTGGCCCTTGACGCCGTCACCGACAGGTACCGAGATCGGGGCGCCGCTGTCCTGGACCTTTGTGCCGCGGACCAGGCCGTCGGTGGCCTGGAGCGAGATCGCGCGCACGAGGTTGTCGCCCAGGTGCTGGGCCGTCTCGAACGTGATGGTGCGGGTCTGGCCGCCGAGGGTGACCTCGGTGGTGAGGGCGTTGTAGATCTCCGGGATCGAGTCCGCGGGGAACTCGACGTCGACCACCGGGCCGATCACGCGGGCGATGCGACCCGTCGCGCCGGCGGTGGCAACCGCTTCAGAGGCAGTGGCAGTCATGTCTCTCACTTCTTGAGGTAATGGCGTGTTGTCAGTCTAATGAGTGGGCCAAGGCTCCGGGCGGCCTAGGCGTTGAGCGCATCCGCGCCCGCGATGATCTCCGTGAGCTCCTGCGTGATCTCCGCCTGGCGGGCGGTGTTGCGCAGTCGCGTGTACTTCTTGATCAGCTCGGTCGCGTTGTCGCCCGCGTTCTTCATGGCCCGCTGCCGCGAGGCAAGCTCGCTCGCAGCCGCGTGCAGCATGGCAGCGAAGATCCGCGACTCGATGTAGCGAGGCAGAAGCGCGTCGAGCACCTGCTCGGGCTCCGGCTCGAACTCGTAGAGCGGCAGGATCTCGTCGGCCTCCGCAGCCTTCTCCTCGACGACCTCGAGGGGAAGCAGGCGGATAACCGTCGGCTGCTGCACGACCATCGACTTGAAGGCCGTGTAGACCACGTGGATCTCGTCGACGCCGCCCTCCGCGAACTCGGCGTCGAAAGCCTCGAGGAGGACCTTGCGGATCTCCTGCGCCGTGGCGAACTCCGGGTTGTCCGTCTGGCCGGTCCACACGCGGGTGTACGGCCGATCGCGGAAGTCGAAGTAAGCCTGGCCCTTGCGGCCCACGAGGTAGGTCGCCACATCCTTGCCCTGGCCGCGCAGGAGCTCGGTGAGCGACTCGGCCTGCTTGATGACGCTCGACGAGTACGCGCCGGCCTGACCGCGGTCGGCCGTGAGGACCAGGACCGCCGCGCGCCGGACGTTCTCGCGCTCGGTGGTCAGCGGGTGGTCCAGCTCGCGCGCCGAGGACACGGCCGAGACGGCTCGCGTGATCGCTCGCGCGTAGGGCAGGGAGGCGGCGAGGCGAGCACGCGCCTTGCCGATGCGGGAGGTGGCAATCAGCTCCATCGCCTTGAACATCTTGCGCATCGACGAGGTCGAGGCGATCTTCTGGCGGTAGACGCGGATCTGGGCACCCATTCTTGTCCTTTCCTCTCCAGTGCGGTCCCGCAGGGGCCACTGGGCCGGATTCACTCACCGGTCCGGCGGCCCCTGCGGGGATTGCCGCATGGAATCAGTGGGTCTGCTTGACGATCCGTTCCTGGGTGACATCGCCCGCGGCAAGTGCCTCGTGCTCTTCGCGGCCGGCGGCCACGAGCTTGCTGTCACCTTCACCGAAGAAGCCCTGCTTGAAGTCCTTGACGGCGGACTTGAGCGCCTCGACCGTGTCCTCCTCGAGACGGCTGGTCTGGGCCAGCGTCGTGAGGATCGACGTGCGGTGCTTGAGGTACTCGAGGAAGTCGGTCTCGAAGCGGCGCACGTCCTCGACCGGAACGTCGTCGAGGTGACCGTTGGTGCCGGCCCAGATCGAGACGACCTGCTCCTCCACCGGGAACGGCGAGTACTGGCCCTGCTTGAGGAGCTCCATGAGGCGCGCACCGCGGGTGAGCTGCTGGCGCGACGCCGCGTCGAGGTCCGACGCGAACATCGCGAAGGCCTGCATGTCGCGGTACTGCGCGAGATCGAGCTTGAGGGTACCGGACACGGACTTCATCGACTTGACCTGAGCCGCGCCGCCGACGCGTGACACCGAGATGCCGACGTCGACCGCAGGGCGCTGGTTGGCGTTGAAGAGGTCCGACTGGAGGAAGATCTGGCCGTCCGTGATCGAGATGACGTTCGTCGGGATGTAGGCCGAGACGTCGTTCGCCTTGGTCTCGATGATCGGGAGTCCCGTCATCGAGCCCGCGCCGAGCTCATCGGAGAGCTTCGCGCAGCGCTCGAGGAGGCGCGAGTGCAAGTAGAACACGTCACCCGGGTAGGCCTCGCGGCCCGGCGGACGGCGGAGGAGGAGAGAGACTGCACGGTAGGCCTCGGCCTGCTTCGACAGGTCATCGAAGATGATGAGGACGTGCTTGCCGCCGTACATCCAGTGCTGGCCGATGGCCGAACCGGCGTACGGGGCAAGGTACTTGAAGCCGGCCGGGTCGGACGCCGGGGAGGCGACGATCGTCGTGTACTCGAGGGCGCCGTGGTCCTCGAGGGTCTGGCGAACGGCGGCGATCGTCGAGGCCTTCTGACCGATGGCCACGTAGACGCAGCGGACCTGCTTCGTCACATCGCCCGAGGCCCAGTTGGCCTTCTGGTTGATGATCGTGTCGACGGCGATCGCGGTCTTGCCGGTCTGACGGTCACCGATGATGAGCTGGCGCTGGCCGCGGCCGATCGGGATCATGGCGTCGATCGCCTTGAGGCCCGTCTGCATCGGCTCGTGCACCGACTTGCGCTGCGTCACGCCCGGTGCCTGGAGCTCGAGCGCACGAGTGGTTTCCGCGGCGATTGGACCGAGGTCGTCGATCGGCTGGCCCAGCGGGTCGACAACGCGCCCGAGGAACGCGTCGCCCACGGGAACCGAGAGGATCTGGCCGGTGCGGTGCACTTCCTGGCCCTCTTCGATCCCGGCGAACTCGCCGAGGACGATGACGCCGATCTCGCGCACGTCGAGGTTCTGGGCGAGGCCCAGAACGCCATTCTCGAAGCGAAGCAGCTCGTTCGCCATGACCGAGGGGAGGCCCTCGACGCGGGCGATGCCGTCTGCGGCCTGGGCAACGCGGCCGACTTCGACACGCTCTGCCGTTCCGGGTTCGTAGGACGCCGCGAAGTCGTTCAGCGCATCGCGGACGTCGTCGGCGTTGATGGTCAGTTCGGCCATCTGCAGTCCCTGCTCTCTACATCTCGTGGTCATCATCGGTGCAGTGGCTGTGATGACCGGATTGTCTGGTTCGAAGTGTGCTGTGGGCGTGTCAGCCGGCCTGCCCGGCGAGCTGCTGGCGCAGGTCCGCGAGCCGGGCCAGCGTCGAGGCATCGAGCACCTCGTCGCCGACCGCGACGCGGACGCCGCCCAGAAGCTGGGGGTCGACCGTCGTCGTCATCTTGAGCTCTCGGCCGTACAGCCCGTTGAGCCCTGCCTGAAGCCGATCGAGCTGGGTCTCGCTGAGCGGCCGTGCGACGGCAACCTCGGCGATCCAGCGCTCCTGGCGCTTCGCCGCGAGGGCCGCGAAGCGCTTCACGAGCTCGGTGGGCTTGAGGCCCCGCGGCTCGGCGGCTGCCTGGCCGATGAGCAGGAGCGCCTCGTCGGACGCGCCCACGGCGAGCCGCAGGGCAAGCGTCCGCTTGGCGTCCGCCGTGGCCTGGGGCTCGCTGAGAGCCGCCTGAAGCTCGTGGCTGTCCTCGACACGGCGGTTGAACGCGAACAGGTCGTTCTCGAGCCGCTCAAGTCCGCCCAGGCCGACGGCCTCGCCGTTGCCCTGCTCGGCCACGGCGATCGCCACAGTCGCTGCCAGGGTTTCGAGTGCATCGCTGATGTCGCGGGAGTCTGCCCAGCGCAGCGTGGCCAGGTGCGATGCGATCTGGGACGCATCGCTCGAGACCTTGCCGGCCAGGAGCCGCTCGACGAGGGCCGATTTCTCCGCACCCTCGCGCGACGGATCGGTAAGCGCGCGGCGCAGACCCGCCGACGAATCGACGATCCGCAGAATTCCGAAGAGCTCATCCGCCAGCGACAGCGAAGCTGTGGGCAGCTTGGTCTCCAGGTCCGCCAGCGCGTTCGCCAGCGATTCGCTCGATACTCCTGCCATTACTTCGCCGCACCTGCGTTCTGGGCTTCCAGCTCCGCGAGGAAGCGGTCGACCACGCGAGCAGAGCGCGCGTCGTCGTCCAGAGACTCGCCGACGATGCGGCCGGCGAGCGTCGTCGCCATCGAGCCGACCTCGTTGCGCAGCGACGCGAGGGCCTGCTGGCGCTCCGCCTCGATCTGCGTGTGGGCCTGCTCCGTGATGCGTGCGGCCTCGGCCGCGGCCTTCTCCTTGAGCTCGGCGAGGATCTGTGCACCCTCGGCGCGAGCCTCCTCGCGGATGCGGTTCGCTTCCGCGCGGGCGTCGACGAGCTGCTGCTTGTACTCCTCGAGAGCAGCCGAAGCCTCAGCCTGAGCCTTCTCGGCCTTCGCGATGCCGCCTTCGATGGCCTCAGCGCGCTCGGCGAAGGTCTTCTCGAACGCCGGCACGACGAACTTCACCACGATGAAGAGCAGGATCGCGAAGCCGATAGCGGTGACAAGCAACTCCCACCAGTTCGGCGCAAGCGGGCTCGGCGCGCTCTCGGTGGCGGCGTGCACCATGAGCTGATGCATGTGTTCCACCCCTCCTATCTACGTAAGTAGCTTGGTTCTCGTCCGATTCGGCCTGGTTTACTTCAGGACGAAGGCGAACACGAGGCCGAGGATCGCGAGCGCCTCAGTAAGTGCAAGGCCGAGGAACGCGAGCGGCTGCAGCACGCGCTGCGCCTCCGGCTGACGGGCCACGCCGTTGATGTAGGCCGAGAAGACGAGGCCCACACCGATGGCACCGCCGATGGCGGAGAGGCCATAGCCGATGAGGTTGAGGCTGCCGTTGATCGTGCCTTCCATTGATTTTTCCTTTCAATCGCCCGCAGGCAGGTTGATGCGGTTGGTTCTACCCCCCTCGCGGGGGGAATTCTCAGTGGGCGTCGGCCGCGACCGCGCCCTGGATGTAGATCGCTGTGAGGAGCGTGAAGACGTAGGCCTGGAGGACCATGATGAGCGCCTCGAGCATGTACATCGCGATCGCCCCGACGAGCACGAGGAGGCTCATGCCCTTGAGGAGCACGCTCTCCTGCGCGATGAGGAACGCGATGCCCGAGCCCGCGAGGGCGACGACGAGGTGCCCCGCGAGCATCGTCGCGAAGAGACGGAGGCTGTGCGTCATGGGGCGGACGACGAAGTTCGAGATGATCTCGATCGGGACGACGATCGGCATGATGTACCACGGCACGCCCGACGGGACGACCGCGAGCTTGAGGTAGCGGAGCCCGAAGCGCTTGAGGCCGACGCCGATCCAGATGACGTACACGAGGCCCGCGAGGAAGTACGCGCCGCCCACGTGGGACATCGTCGGGAGCTGGAAGAGCGGGATCGCGCCGTAGATGTTGTTGACGAGGATGAAGAAGAAGAGCGCGAACAGGAGCGGCACGAAGGTCATGAAGTCCTTGCCGCCGATGACGTCCTTGCCGATGCCGTTGCGGACGAAGCCGTAGAGCTGCTCACCGAGGAACTGCAGCTTGCCGGGGACGAGCTGCCGCTTGCGCGCCGCCGCGATGAAGAACCACGCAATGAAGACGACCGAGAGCAGGACCAGCAGCATCTGCTTGTTGAAGCCGTCGGAAGCCCCCCATGGCAGGATCGCCGGCAGGTGGAGCTCTTCAAGGGTGGGAGGGGTGAATGCGCCGTTGTCAGCGGCCGGAAGCGTGAGCGGGGTCAACGCGATTCCTCTCTTGCAGTGTCCTTCGTCGGGCAGGTGCCGGGGCGAGTGGCTTCGACCCCCACGTGTGAAATTGTTGGTCGCTCCATCAGTGGTCTCCGTCGTCCTCGACCCCGTTGTCGGGAGGCTGGGATGTCGCTGAATGACGTTGCTGCGTGAAGAGTCCGTGCTTGCCGGCGAGATACAGACCACCGGCAATCCCCAGCAAGGCTCCGACGAGCACAATCCAGTGAGTTTTCAGGAGCGTGTCCAGCCCCCACCCTATCAAACTCCAGACAATGATCCCGCCAATGATGTAGCTGAAGACGGCCATTCCGGCGTTGTAGCCGCCGTCCCCTTCGGGCTCTCGCCGGGGCCCGCGAGGGCCCTCGTTCGAGTCAGCCATGCGGGCCTCCCGAACCGGACGACGCGCCGTCGCCCGGGTCGTCGAAGATCTGGAGGCGCACCCGGCTGAACCCCCACAGTTCGACGGCCTGCCACACGACAACGGTGACGATGCCGGTCGCGCCGAACCACGGCGGATTGATCCAGGCGGGGGTGCCGATCCAGAGGAGGAGCGCCGCGAAGCCCACGATCTTCACGAGGTAGACGACCGCGAACGCCCCGATGGCCCCGGAGGGATTCCTCCGGCCCACGAAGTGGCCCACGAGGAGGCTGATCGCGAAGAAGCACATGACGACGGCGGCAGCGAATATGACGCTTCCGGCGGCGGCTGCGTTGGCCGTGAGCCACGCTGCGACGGCAAGGACGACGGCGACGCCGCCCGCCGCTCCCGTGCACAGTGCCGCGAGGCGGAGCCAGAGCGAGGAGAAGCCGACGGCGCCGGCTGGGCTGCCGGGGCGTGCTGCCTTGCTCTTCATCTCATACCGTTCGTCGGCGGGCTCCGTCGCGAGGGTACGTGCCGGCGTGGGTGGGGTGCACGAATATTCTACACGAGATAGAACTCGGGGAGCCCCGCCGTCGTCATGCGGCGGGCGCGATCCTCGCCCTCCATTGCGAGCCGACGACTGCCGCCTGCACCGCGACCCACACGGCGCCGAACACCGCGAGCGAGAGCCAATACCAGCCGCGATCCGACCACGCGGGAGAGCCGACCGCGAGGAGGACGATCGCGGTGGCGACGACCTTCATGAGGAGGTCCGCGACGAGCGTGCGGCGCCGGAACGGGAGCGACGGGGCGGCAACGTGGAGGATGACGACGCCGGTTCCCCCACACGCCGAGACCACGGCCAGCGCGAGGAACGTCGAGTACAGGAGAGGCACTCCCCCGCTTGCGAGGCCAGTGAATCCGAGGATCGTCGCGGCGGCCACGCACCCGGCGAACGGAAGCGTGAAGCGCGGAACCCACGGGCTCGTGCGCAGCCATTCGCGGCGCACCGTGACGCCCTTCTCCCGGACCCATGGGTGCATCGTGAGGAAGCCGACGGTCGGCAGCACGATGAAGTTGACGACGGTGAGCGGAAGCCACGGGATGAAGGCGTACGCCACGCCGCCGAACGCGACGAACGCCGTCCACACGTACATGACGGCGACTGCCTGACGGTGCGTGTACCCGAGGTCGAGGAGCTTGTGATGCACGTGCTCGCGGTCGGGTGAGAAGGGCGAACGGCCGCTGGCCGTGCGGCGCAGGACGGCGAGGACCAAGTCGAGGAACGGGAGGAGCATGACGACGATCGGCAGCACGACCGGGACGAACGTCGGGATGCCCTCGGCCCTGTCGTAGAGGCCCGACGCGATCTGCCCGGTCGCGACCACGGCGCCCGTCGCCATGACGAGCCCGAGGAGCATCGACCCGGAATCGCCCATGAAGATCCTCGCGGGGTGCACGTTGTGCGGGAGGAAGCCGAGGCAGACCCCGACAAGCAGCGCCATCAGCAGGGTCGAGAGATCCGTATAGTCCGGCAGGAAGGCATTGCGATGCACCCAATAGGCGGTGAGGAAGAACGCGAGGCCTCCGATCGCCGCGACGCCGGCCGCGAGGCCATCGAGCCCGTCGACGAAGTTGATCGCGTTGACCGTGAGCACGATGAGGAACATCGTGAGGCCGATCTGCAGCCACGCGTCGTTGACCTGGAGCAGGCCGAGCGGGAGGACGGTGACGCGCGGCCCCCACACTGCCACGATCCCGGCGGCCGCGACCTGGCCCAGGAGCTTGACCCAGCTCTTGAGGTCCACGATGTCGTCGACAACGCCAACGAGGACGATCACGGCGGCCCCGGCGAGCACGGCCCAGGTCTGGTGCGCCTCGAAGATCGTCCGGATCCAGACCGTCTGCGAGGCCGCCCAGAACGCGGCGGCGAAGCCCGCGAGCATCGCGAGCCCTCCGAGCCGAGGCACGGAACGCGTGTGGACATCTCGCTCGCGCACCGGTGACACGATGCCGAGCCGCACGGCAAAGGCCCGCACGACGCCGGTCGCGCCGTACGTGACGATGGCGGCCAGCATGGCCACAAGAACGTAGATGAACATGGCTCAGCCAGCAGCCTCCCCCGGCGCCGCGGTGCGGGGCACCTCCGCGGAAGCGGGCTGCTCGGTGAAGGCCTTGCGGTAGCCGCGACGGCGGACCCCCGTCGGCACGAGGCGATAGAGGCCGCGGACGAGGACGTTCCGCGCGAAGCCCATGGGCCCAATGTACCGAGCCCCGAGCATGCGCCGCTGGAGGCGCAGCTCCGCAACGAGCATGCGCTTCCCGCCGCGGCGCACGTAGGCGCCGTCATTCACGCGGTACAGCACGAGGACATCGGGAACGTTCGCACCGAGGCTCCCCGCGTGCAGCATGCGCGCCCACAGCCAATAGTCCTCCATGTCCGGAACGCCCCGATAGCCCCCGGCGGCCTGCACAGCCGACGCGCGGTACATGACGCTCGGGTGGTTGAACGGCGTCCTGAAGTCGAGCTGCGCCATGATCTCCCGGTGGGTCACGGGAACCGGGCGGCTCGCGAACGGGCGGGATTCGTCATCGCCGATCTCGGCGATGGCCGAGCCGACGATGTCGTACCCCTCGCCGAGGAGCGCAAGCTGCCGCTCGAAGCGCGCGGGCAGCGCGACGTCGTCCGCGTCCATGCGTGCGACGACGTCGTGGCGGCAGCGCCCGAGCCCCTCGTCGAGCGCCTCGGCGAGCCCGACGCCCGCGGGGAGCCGCACGACGTCGGCTGCGAGGGATTCGCCGCGCTCGGCCTCGACGAGGATCCGCTCGATGTCTTCGCCGACCGGCCCGTCACGCACGATGACGAGCTGGTCCGGAGCCACCGTCTGGTCCGCGGTCACCGACGCGATCGCCCGGCGCACGCGCTCGGCCGAGTCGCCCGCGTAGACGGGAAGGAGCACCGAGAACTCGGGGAGCTCCCGCCCCCCGGGCTGCGACGCCCCATCCGCGGGCTGCGCACTCTGGGGCCGCGACGACGACGCGGCCGGGACGCCGCCCACGGGCGCGAGGACCTCCTCGTTCGGCCGCGGCGGGCGGGACAGGCCTTCGCGCAGGCCCTCGAGACCCGCACGGAGGACGACGCGCGGGCGTGGGCTGCTGCGCACCATGACGCCCCAGCGGCGAAGCGTCGAAGCGCCGTAGAGGGCCTTCTCGTGGGGTGCGAGCGCGGGCGAGCGGAAGAACGTCCAGATCTTGTTGCGGACCTCGAAGCGGAAGCGCTCCCCGACGTCGGCGGTGTTCGAGTCGTAGAGGCGCGTATGGTGTTCGACGACGGAGTCGAGGCTCGCGAGCCCGAGTCGGCGGCGCGCGAGGCGGGCGGTGAACTCGAAGTCGTCATTCCAGAGGAAGAAGTCCGCGACGGGCAGGCCGAGGGCGCGGACGGCCTCGGCGTCGACAAAGAGCGAGACGAAGGACGCCGATCGGATGACACGCGCGCGGCGCGCGTGGGCGAACGCGCGGTCCTCGGTCGAGGAGTCCCAGCGGTCCCGCATCGTGTTCATGGGATGGTCGCGCCCGTCGGTCCATACGACGCGGCTCGCGATGAACGCGGGCCGGTCCGTCGTGGGGCACGATTCCCAGAGCCGCACAGCCTCCTCGAGCGTTCCCTCGAGCGGCACGGTGTCATCGTCCATGACCCAGATGAGGTCCGGGCTGTGCCGCGCAAGCGCCGCGGCCATTCCGACGGCGAAGCCACCGGCGCCGCCCGTGTTCTGCTCGAGGCGCACGAGCTCGTACTCAAACGGGACGTCGAGGCCCGCGAGGAACTCGGGCGATCCGTCCGTCGAGGCATTGTCGACGACGACGAGCGCGTCCGGACGACGGCGTCCCTCCGCTAGCGCGGCGAGCGAACGGGCCAGGAGCTCGCGGCGGTTGTAGCTGACAACCACCGCGACCACGCGCACAGGGCACCGCTCGGCCCGCGGCTCACTCACGCGGCCCCTCCGCCGGAGCCGCGCCCGGCTCCGCCGGCTCACCGAGGCCGAGGATGTCCGGCGCCACCTCGCGCAGCGCCGCGAGGCTCACGCCGCCCTCGCGCACAACGCGAAGGCGCTCCCCCGTGCAATCAACGATCGTCGAGGGGACTCCGGCAGCCGGGGCTTCCGCGTTCGCGGGCCGGAAGCCGTCGTCTAGGTAGACCTCGACGGACTCGGCGAGCTGCGCGCGGGCGTCGTCCGCGGTCTGGGCGGCAGGCTGGCCCGAGCGGTTCGCCGAGGAGACGGCAAGCGGGCCCGTGACGGTCAGGAGGGCTCCCGCGAGCTCGTCGTCCGGCATGCGCAAGGCCACCGTGCCGAACGTGTCGCCGAGGTCCCACGTGAGCGAGGGCTGGGCATGGAAGATGAGCGTGAGCGGGCCCGGCCAGAACTTCTCGGCAAGGCGCCGTCCGGCCTCGGGAATGTCAGCCGCGAGTCCGTCCATCGTCTGCAGCCGCGGGATGAGGACGGGCGGCGGCATGGACCGGCCCCTCCCCTTGGCGGCGAGCAGCGTCGCGACGGCCTGGGCCGAGAACGCGTCGGCCGCGATGCCGTACACGGTATCGGTCGGCATCACCACGCACTGCTTGGCGGCGATGGCCCGCTGCGCGTGTGCAAGCCCCTCGGCCCGCTGATCCCGATCGGTGCAGTTGTAGCTCGTCGTCGTCACGGCCCCAATTCTTCCACGCGCGGCGAACCCTTCCGGACAGCCGTCGTGGCGCGCGGCAGGCCGTTGAGGTCCCGGTGGGACCCGACGTCAGTCCAGTTCGGATCTGCCCTGAGGCGCGCCGCGAGCGGGCCTCCCTGCACCTCGGCGTGCTCCATCGCAAAGAATCCGCCCGGCCGCAGGAGCCTGGCTGCGGACGCAATGGCGGCAAGCGGCAGCTCGAGGCCGTCCTCTCCCCCGCTGTAGAGGGCCAGCTCAGGATCGTGCTCCGCGGCCTCGGGCTCGCGGGGAACCATCCCCGCCGGGATGTAGGGCGGGTTGCTCACGACGACGTCGACGGCGCCGTCGAGGTCGGGGAACGCCGTGCGGAGGTCGCCGAGCACGAGCCGCACACGGCCGCCGACCTCGGGGAGCGCGACGTTCCGCTCGGCCCACGCGTGCGCGAGCTCGGACAGCTCGACGGCGTGCACGCTGGCTGTCGGGCATTCAGCGGCGATCGACGCGGCGATGGCCCCGGAGCCGGTTCCGAGGTCGACGACGACGGGGCTCCCCGCCGTGCCCGCGAGGCCGGGTTGGGCGGCGATCCACTCAAGGGCAAGCGTCACGAGCGTCTCCGTCTCCGGACGGGGCACGAAGACGCCGGGGCCAACGCTCAGCACGAGGTGCCGGAAGGGTGCCTTGCCCGTGAGGTGCTGGAGGGGAACGCGCCTCGTCCGCTCGGACACGAGATCCCAGAATCCCGCGGGAACGGGCGCGCCCATGACAGCGAGGGCCCTGAGCCGCCCGAGGCCACAGCCGAGAAGGTGTTCCGCGAGCAGCTCGGCGTCCGCGCGCGGACTCGGCACACCGGCTTCGGCGAGCTGCGCCGTCGCACGTCGCAGGGCAGCGCCGAGGTCTTCGGCGGGCTCGGCAGGGCCCGCGCCGGAAGCCCGGACGCTCACTCGCCGAGCGCCTCGAGCCGGTGCTGTTCGTCCAAGTCGATGCAGGACTGGATGACCGGGCCGATGTCGCCGTCCATGACGGCGTCGAGGTTGTACGCCTTGTAGCCCGTGCGGTGGTCCGCGATCCGGTTCTCGGGGTAGTTGTAGGTGCGAATGCGCTCCGAACGATCCATCGTGCGCACCTGCGATTTGCGCGCCTCCGCGTTCTCCGCGTCGATCTGTTCCTGCTGATGCGCGAGGAGGCGTGAACGGAGCACCCGCATCGCGGCCTCGCGATTCTGGAGCTGCGACTTCTCGTTCTGCATCGCGACGACGATTCCCGTGGGAAGGTGCGTGATGCGCACGGCCGAGTCCGTCGTGTTGACGGACTGCCCGCCGGGGCCTGAGGACCGGTACACGTCGATCTTGAGATCGTTCGCGTTGATCTCGATCTCCTCGGGCTCATCGACCTCGGGGAACACGAGCACACCGGCCGCGGACGTGTGGATGCGGCCCTGCGACTCGGTCACAGGCACGCGCTGCACGCGGTGGACGCCGCCCTCGTACTTGAGGTGTGCGTAGACGCCCTCGGCCGGGTCGTTCGACGTGCCCTTGATGGCGACCTGGACGTCCTTGTAGCCGCCGAGGTCTGACTCGGTCGAGGAGAGGATTTCCGTCTTCCAGCCCTTGGATTCGGCGTAGCGCGCGTACATGCGCAGGAGATCGGCCGCGAACAGAGCAGCCTCGTCGCCGCCCTCGCCGCCCTTGACCTCGAGGATCACGTTGCGCGCGTCGTTGGGGTCGCGCGGGATGAGGAGCCTGCGGAGCTTCTCCTGCGCGGCAGCGAGCGACGTCTCCAGCTCGGGGACCTCCGCGGCGAACTCGGGATCCTCGGACGCCATCTCCCGCGCCGCCTCGAGGTCGTCGGAGAGCTGCTTCCAACGGGAGTGGGCCTCCACGATGCCGTTGAGCTGGGCCGAGCGGCGGCCGAGCTTCCGCGCGAGCGCCTGGTCCTGGTAGACCGCGGGGTCGCTCAGCTGCTTCTGCAGGTCAGCGTGCTCGTCCAGCAGTCCTTTCACGGACTCGAACATGGTGTGGGCCTTTCTGGCAGGGTGCCGGCTCCTCGAGAGCCTGCGAAGAGGATGGACGACGACGGCGGCCGGCACCGGGGGTAGGCCCGGGCCGGCCGCCGTGCAGGGCAGCTAGTGCTTGTCGTTCTCCGACTTGGAGGCGAGCGTCGTCTTCTGCACCTGGAGGAGGAACTCGACGTTCGACTGCGTCTCGCGGATCTTCGACGTGAGGATCTCGAGCGCCTGCTGCGTGTCGAGGCCCGAGAGGACGCGGCGCAGGCGCCACATGATCTTGACCTCTTCGGACGAGAGCAGGTTCTCCTCGCGGCGAGTGCCCGACGCGTTGACGTCGACGGCAGGGAAGATGCGCTTGTCCGCGAGCTGGCGGGACAGACGGAGCTCCATGTTGCCCGTGCCCTTGAACTCCTCGAAGATGACCTCATCCATCTTGGACCCGGTCTCGACGAGCGCGGTCGCGAGGATCGTGAGCGAGCCGCCGTTCTCGATGTTGCGCGCGGCGCCGAAGAAGCGCTTCGGCGGGTAGAGCGCAGCGGAATCGACACCGCCCGAGAGGATACGGCCCGAGGCCGGCGCGGCCAGGTTGTACGCGCGGCCGAGGCGAGTCATCGAGTCGAGCAGCACGACGACGTCCATGCCCATTTCCACGAGGCGCTTCGCGCGCTCGATCGCGAGCTCCGCGACCGTCGTGTGGTCGTCGGCCGGGCGGTCGAACGTCGACGCGATGACCTCGCCGCGGACCGAGCGCTGCATGTCCGTGACTTCTTCGGGCCGCTCGTCCACGAGGACCATCATGAGGTGGACCTCGGGGTTGTTGACCGTGATCGCGTTCGCGATGGCCTGCAGGATGAGCGTCTTGCCGGCCTTGGGCGGGGAGACGATGAGACCGCGCTGGCCCTTGCCGATCGGGGCCACGAGGTCGATGACGCGCGGGCCGATCTTCTTCGGGTCCGTCTCGAGGCGCAGGCGCTCGGACGGGTAGAGCGGCACGAGCTTGTTGAACTCGACGCGGCCCTTCATCTCCTCGGGCGTCTTGCCGTTGACCGTCGTGACGCGCACGAGGGCGTTGAACTTCTGGCGCCCAGACTGGCCCTGGCGGTTCTCCTCGCCGTCGCGGGGCGCCCGGATCGCGCCGACGACGGCATCGCCCTTGCGGAGGCCGTACTTCTTGACCTGTGCGAGCGGCACATAGACGTCGTTCGGGCCGGGAAGGTAGCCGGACGTGCGGATGAACGCGTAGTTCTCGAGCACGTCGAGGATGCCCGCGACCGGCACGAGCACGTCGTCCTCGGTCACCTCGGTGTCGTCGACCTCGGGGCCCTGCCCGCGACGCCCGCCGCGGTCCCGCACGCGCTCGTTGCGGTCGCGGAAGCGGTCATTGCGGCTGCCCTGCTCCTGGAAGCCGTCCCGCTCGCGGCCACGGCGGTTGCGGCGGCTGCGGCGGCTTCCGCCTTCCTCGCCGTCGCCCTCGTCGCGACGGAAGTCCTGGCCACGGTCCTGCTGGCCGCGGTCCTGCTGGCCGCGGTCCTGCTGGCCGCGCTCGCGGCCGCGGCGGCGACCTTCGGCAACTTCGGCCTGCACGGCGGGCTGTCCGGCCTCGGCGGGAGCCTGGGCGGGAGCGGACTCCGCCGGGGCCTCGGTGGGGGCACCCTCGGCGGAGACGACACCCTCGCTCACGGCCCGGCGATTGCGATTGCGGGTGCGCGGCTGGCGCTGGCCGTCGGCCGGGGCGGCCTCGGGGGCAGCGGCCTCTGCAGCGGAAGCGGCGGGGGCCGCGGCGGTCTGCGGCTCGGCAGCCGGAGCTGCCTCGGGGGTCTCGGCCTCGCCGGCCGTTACGACGCCGTCGCTCCCGGCACGACGGCGCGTGCGGCCGCGGCGCGTCGGAGCCGCGGGCTCCTCGGCGGGCGCTGCCACTTCCTTGGGCTCGGACGCGGGGGCCTCGGCCTGCACGGTGGTGGCGGCCGGTGCGCTGCGGCGCACGGGCTCGCCCTTCTGATGCGCAGAGATGGCGGCCACGAGGTCGCCCTTGCGCATGCGGGAACCGCCGGTGATACCCAGCTGTGAGGCGAGCGCCTGGAGCTGCGCGAGCTTGAGGCCCGCGATTCCCTTGGACTCGGCCGAAGTGGAGGCGTCCACTGCCGGGTTCAGCTCAGTGGTCTGTGTCACGAAGGATCCTTCCCCGTCGACTGCGGCTCGCGTAAGGCGCCGCATCGTGTTCGTGACCGCGGACAGAATGCGGTCAGGGTGGCTGCCCCACCACGCCAGAGGAGACCGGGCGGGGCACACTGCAGATACGCCCCAGGCATTCGGAGGGGACAGCGCCTCTGCGACGGCTGCAAGCGGACTGACCGGCTGCGGAGCTGGATGGGACGGCATTAACCGCGGATCGGCTGGCGCCGTGAGCGCTCCTGCTCAGGGGCGACCCTTCCTGGGGTTGCTGTGCTGGAGGCTTGCTGGGCGGAAGCTACCGCGAATGCACTTCTACTTTAGCACCTTCGGAGTCGACATCGAGCCGCATGACACGCCACGTCGTCCGCTCTACGCGGTCGAGCTCCGTGTCGACTGCGTGCACATCCCCGCCGAGGGCGAAACGCTCGACGGCGGCCTGCACCTCGTCCGCTTCCTCCGCGCCAGCGGCGAGCGCGAGCACGGTCGGGCCCGCGCCCGAGACGACGGCCGCATGGCCCTCCGCGCGCAGGCGCCTGATGAGGTCCGCGCTCGGCCGCATCGCGGATTCGCGGTAGCTCTGGTGAAGGTAGTCCTCGGTGCCGGGAACGAGGAGCGACGGGTCGTTCGTGAGCGCGTGGACGAGAAGCGCGGCGCGTCCGGAATTCGCGGCAGCCGCGTGATGCGGCACGGACGAGGGCAGGAGCGAGCGGGCGAGCTCGGTCGAGAGCTCGTAGTCCGGGATCGCGACAATGGGGACGACGTCGGGGTGGACGCGGGCGACGGCGGTGCGGAACGTCTCGCCGTCCTGCCACGAGAGCGCGAGGGAGCCGAAGATCGCCGGCGCAACGTTGTCCGGGTGCCCCTCGATCTCGCTGCACAGCTGCAGGACCCACGCGCGGTCAGGGCGGTCGGCCGGATCGACCAGCTCGGCCGCCACGAGAACCGCCGCGACGGTGGCCGATGCGGACGAGCCGAGGCCCCGGCCGTGCGGGCTCACGTTCTCGGCGGACAGCCGGAGCCCCGAACGCCGGTACCCGAGCCGTTCGAGGGCCAGGTCGATCGTCCGCACCACAAGGTGGCTGCCGTCGCGCGGCAGCGTGTCCGCCCCCTCGCCGCTCAGCGCGAAGGCGAGTTCGCCGTCGTCGGCCGTTGCGACGTCGACGGTGTCGTAGAGCGAAAGCGCGAGGCCCAGGCTGTCGTACCCCGGGCCGAGGTTCGCGCTCGTTGCCGGGACCCGGACCGTGACGCGCTGGCCGGGCGCGACCGTGCGGAGGGTGGCCGCGCCCGCCATTGCAGGTGCTGTCATCGCGCCGACGGCTCGAGCCCGAGAGCCGCCGCGACGCTCACGACGTCGTTCGCGACCTTGACCGGCTCGACCTGGCCTCCGCCCTCGGTGCGCAGCGCCCACTGCGGATCCTTGAGGCCGTGGCCTGTCACGGTGCACACGATCGTCTTCCCGGCGGGGACCTTGCCGGCCTCATGCTGCTTGAGGAGGCCCGCGACGCTCGCGGCGGAGCCGGGCTCGACGAACACCGCCTCCTTGGCGGAGAGCCACCGGTGCGCGGCGAGGATCTGCTCGTCGGTCACGGCGTCGATGAGGCCGCCGGACTCGTCGCGCGCGGCCACGGCCGTATCCCACGACGCAGGGTTGCCGATGCGGATCGCGGTCGCGATCGTCTCCGGGTTCGTGATCGGGTGCCCCGCGACGAAGGGCGCCGCGCCCGCGGCCTGGAATCCCCACATGACAGGGAGCTTGGTGGAAACGGAGGGGAGCGTGCGGGCCTCGCCGCCGTCCTGGGACTCATACTTGGTCTCCGCGGCGTACTCCTTGTAGCCCTTCCAGTACGCCGAGATATTGCCGGCGTTGCCGACCGGGAGGACGTGGATGTCCGGCGCGTCGCCGAGCGCGTCGACGATCTCGAACGCCGCCGTCTTCTGCCCCTCGATGCGCGCGGGGTTCACGGAGTTCACGAGGAACACGGGGTAGGCTTCGGCGAGCTTGCGGGCGATCTCGAGGCAGTCGTCGAAGTTGCCGTCGACCTGGAGAAGCGTCGCGCCATGGGCGATGGCCTGGCTCAGCTTGCCCATCGCGATCTTCCCCTCGGGCACGAGGACCGCGCACGTGAGCCCCGCCGTCGTCGCGTACGCCGCGGCGGACGCCGACGTGTTGCCCGTCGACGCGCATACGACAGCCTTCGCGCCCGCGGCCACGGCCGCGGTCATCGCCATGGTCATGCCGCGGTCTTTGAACGAGCCCGTGGGGTTCATCCCCTCGACCTTGAGATACACGTCCGAGCCGGTCAGCGCCGAGAGCTTCTGGGCGTAGACGAGCGGCGTGCCGCCCTCCCCCAGCGTGATGACGCGCGTGGACTCGGTGACGGGCAGGCGGTCGGCGTATTCGCGGACGACTCCGCGCCACTGGTGGGCCAACTAGACTCCTTCGACTCGGAGGACGCTCGTCACAGATTCGACGACGTCAAGGTTCTTGATGTCCGCGACGGTCTCGGCAAGGGCCTTCTCCGACGCACGATGGGTCACGAAGCGCAGCTCGGCGCGGCCGTTGCCGTTCCCGGGCACGCCGCCGTCGATCGTCTGGCGCATGGCCTCGATCGACACGCCGTGCTCGGCGAACACCGCGGCGACGCGCGCGAGGACGCCCGGCTGATCGGCAACTTCGAGGCCGATGCTGTAGCTCGTCGTGACCGCGTCCACGCCGACGATCGGGAGGACGCGCGTCGCCGTGTCCGTTCGGCCGGGCGCGCCGGCCACGACGCGACGCGCGGTCGAGACCAGATCGCCCATGACAGCAGAAGCCGTGGGCCGCCCGCCGGCTCCCGCGCCGTAGAACATGAGCTCGCCCGCGTTCTCCGCCTCGACGAAGACCGCGTTGAACGCCCCGCGCACCGCAGACAGCGGGTGCTCGCGCGGCAGGAGCGTCGGGTGCACGCGCACGCTCACGCCCTCGCCGCCGCGCCCTTCTGTCCCGCCCTCGCCGACGCTGACCAGCTCTGCAATCGCGAGAAGCTTGATCACGAGCCCCGAATCCTTCGCCGCGGCGATGTCCTCGGCCGTGACCTGCGCAATCCCCTGGCAGCGGACGTCGTCGAGGCTCACGGGCGTGTGGAACGCGAGGGTTGCGAGGAGGGCGGCCTTCGCGGCCGCGTCGTGTCCCTCGACGTCGGCGGTGGGATCAGCCTCCGCGTAGCCGAGGCGCTGGGCCTCCGCGAGCGCGTCCGCGAACGCCGCACCCGTCGAGTCCATCTGGTCGAGGATGTAGTTCGTCGTGCCGTTGACGATGCCGAGGACTCGCGTGATCCGGTCTCCCGAGAGGCTCTCGCGGATCGGCCGGATGATCGGGATCGCGCCCGCGACGGCAGCCTCGAAGCTCAGCTCGGCGTTGTTCTTGTCGGCCTCCTCGAAGAGGGCGGGCCCTTCCTGCGCGAGGAGCGCCTTGTTGCCCGTGACCACGGAGGCGCCGTTGCGGACCGCGCGGAGGATGAGCGTGCGGGCCGGCTCGATGCCGCCCATGAGCTCGATGACGAGGTCGGCCCCGTCGATGAGCCCCTCCGCGTCCGCGGTGAAAAGCTCGCGCGGCAGCTCGACGTCGCGCGTCGCGTCCGGGTTGCGCACCGCGATGCCGGCCAGCGTGAGGCGCGCTCCGGCTCGCGCGGCGAGGGCGTCGGCATCCTCGAGGAGGATCCGTGCCACCTGGCTGCCTACCGTGCCGCAGCCCAGGAGGGCCACCTTGAGCACCTTCGGCTCGCCACGCAGCGCGGCCGGCTCGGGCCGCGTCTGAGTCTCCGTCATCCGGTCTCCCATCGGGGTTGTCACACTCCCATGTCGCGGGAGAGCAGATCCTGTTCAGTTTCGCCGCGAACGATCCAGCGTGCAGAACCATGACGGACTGCGACGACGCCGGGGCGGCCGAGGTAGTTGTAGTTGCTCGAGAGCGCCCAGCAGTAGGCACCCGTGCCTGGCACCGCGATCAGATCCCCGCGGCCGGCGTCGGCGGGAAGATATACGTCTCGCACGACGATGTCGCCGCTCTCGCAGTGCTTGCCGACGACCCGCGTGAGCTGGGCTGCGGCGGACGACGCGCGGTTCGCGAGCACGGCCGAGTAGTCGGCGTCGTACAGGACAGGCCGTGCGTTGTCGCTCATGCCGCCATCGACCGACAGATAGCGCCGAACCGCAGTGGGCGTCGCCGTCGTCCCAGCGGCCTCCTCGCCGTGGCCGGGCCCGTCGACGCCTGGCAGGTCGACGACCACGTCCTTGACCGTCCCCGCCCGATACAGAGTGAACGTCGTCGACCCGACGATGGCCCGGCCCGGCTCGATGGAGATGCGCGGCGGCGTGATCTTGAGCTCGGCGCACGTCGAGCGGACGACGGCGGCGAGCACCTCGGCGATCTCCGCGGCCGGGCGCGGGGTGTCCGCAGGCGTGTAGGCGATGCCGTGCCCACCGCCGAGGTCGAGCTCGGGCAGAGCCACGTCATAGGCCGAGCGCATCGCGGCGAGGAACGTCAGGAGCTTGACGGCCGCGACCTCGAACCCTTCGGGCTCGAAGATCTGCGAGCCGATGTGGCAGTGGAGCCCGAGCAGCTCGATGCTGTCGTGCCCGGCGGCCGCTGCCACGGCCTCTTCCGCCGCCGAGGCCACCACGGCGGCCTCCGGCCCGGACTCCTCGGCCACTTCGGCCTGGAACTCCGCGCTGGCCGTTCCGGGGGCCATCGAGAGCCCGAACTTCTGGTCTTCGTGGGCCGTCGCGATGAATTCGTGCGTGTGCGCGTGCACACCAGGCGTAAGCCGAAGCATGACCTTCGCGCGGACCTCGCGCCGCTCGGGATCCGCGTCGGCCCGCGCCGCGGCAATCGCCGCGACCCGCTCGAGCTCGTCGAGGCTGTCGACGACGATGCGGCCGACGCCGAGGTCGAGCGCGCGCTCGATCTCCGCATCCGACTTGTTGTTGCCGTGGAGGCCGAGCGATTCTCCGGGCAGGCCAGCCTTCGCTGCCACGGCGAGCTCGCCGCCCGAGCACGTGTCGAGCCGAAGCCCCTCGTCTGCGGCCCACGCGGCCACCGCGGAGCACAGGAAGGCCTTGCCCGCGTAGTAGACGTCGACTCCCCCGCACACGTCGGCGAACGCTGCGTCGAACGCGTCCTTGAACGCGCGGGCCCTCGCGCGGAAGTCATCCTCGCTCAGGACGAAGAGCGGCGTGCCGAACCGCTCGGCAAGCTCGCCCACGCCCAGGCCCCCCACGGTGAGCTCGCCGCCCGGGCCGCGGTCGACGTCGTGCGCCCACAGCTTGGACTCGAGCGCGTTGAGGTTGGCCGGCACGCCCAACCAGGCGGGAGCGAGCGGCGAGCCGGAAGCCGTCCGCCCAGGAACCGCGGTCTCCTCAGCCATCTCTACATCCTCTCCGGCGCGGACACGCCCAGCAGGTCGAGGCCGTTCGAGAGCACCTGGCTCGTCGCGTCGTTGAGCCACAGGCGCGTGCGGTTGACGTCCGTGATCTCCTCGTCGCCCTGCGGCGCGATCCGGCAGTTGTCATACCACGAGTGGTACGCGCTGGCGATCGTCTCAAGGTGGCGCGCAACGCGGTGCGGCTCGCGGAACTCGGCGGCCTTGCCCACGATCGACGGGTACGCCGCCAGATGCGCGAGGAGCTCGCCTTCGGTCGCGTGGGTGAGCAGCGCGGCGTCGAACGCTTCGCGCCCGTCGACCTCGCGTTCGACGCCGGCCGCCGCGGCGTTGCGCGCCGCGCCCCGCGAGCGCGCATGGGCATACTGCACGTAGTACACCGGGTTCTCATTCGAGTGCTTGCGCAGGAGCTCGGGATCGAGCGTGAGCGGCGAGTCCGCGGGGAAGCGCGCGAGCGAATAGCGCACCGCGTCCTTGCCGAGCCAGTCGATGAGGTCCTTGAGCTCGATGATGTTGCCCGCGCGCTTCGAGAGCTTCGCCCCATTGACGGAGACGAGCTGGCCGATGAGGATCTCGATGTTCGCCTCGGGATCGTCGCCCGCGCACGCTGCAATCGCCTTGAGGCGGTTGACGTACCCGTGGTGGTCCGCGCCGAGGAGGTAGATCTTCTCGGGGAAGCCGCGGTCCTTCTTGGAGAGGTAGTAGGCCGCGTCCGCCGCGAAGTACGTCGGCTCGCCGTTCGCGCGGATGAGGACGCGGTCCTTGTCGTCGCCGAAGTCGGTCGTACGCAGCCACACTGCGCCATCGGCGTCGAACACGTGGCCCTGTTCGCGGAGGCGCGCAACGGCGGACTCGATCGCGCCGGACTCGTGCAGCCCATCCTTCTCGGAGAAGTAGACGTCGAAGGAGACGCCAAACGCGGCAAGGGTCGCCTTGATGTCCCGCATCTGCGCCTCGTACGCGGCGTGGCGCACGATCGGCAGCGCGGCGTCGTCGTTGAGCTCCCGCACGTCGGGGTGCGCGACGAGCACGTCATGGCCCAAGTCGACGATGTATTGGCCGGGATAGCCGCCCTCCGGGACGTCGCGGCCGTGGAGGCGCGCCAGCACGGAGTTCGCGAAGACGTTCATCTGACTGCCGGCGTCGTTGATGTAGTACTCGGCGGTCACGTCGGCGCCCGAGGCGCGCAGCACGCGGGCAATCGAGTCGCCGAGCGCGGCCCACCGCGTATGCCCGATATGCAGCGGACCCGTCGGGTTGGCAGAGACGAACTCCATGTTGACCACGTGGCCCTCAAGGGCGTCGTTGCGGCCGTAGTCGCGGCCGGCCTCTACGATCGCCTTGGCGAGCGCGCCGGCCGCCGCGGCGTCGAGCGTGATGTTGAGGAAGCCCGGGCCCGCGACGTCGACGCTCTTCACGCCTTCGAGCGCGGCAAGACGGCCCGCGAGGATCTCCGCGAACGCGCGGGGGTTCATCCCCGCCTTCTTGCCGAGCTGGAGCGCGATGTTCGTGGCCCAGTCGCCGTGCTCGCGATTCTTGGGCCGCTCCACGCGGATCTCGTCCGGCACATCCACGGCGATGTCGCCGGCGCGCACGGCGTCGGCAAGGCAGGCGGAGATGGCAGAGGAGAGTTCTTCGGGAGTCACGGACCTAGCCTACCGGCGGGGTGGCATCGCCTTGAAACCGCGCGGGAGCGAGCACCCCCGGATCGTCGTCGATGTAGCGCGGGCGGCAGATGACCCATCCGGCCACGGCAAGGATCACGAGGGTCACCCCGAGGAACGCGAACGACGCCGCCCACCCGCCCGTCGCGTCGTGGAGGATGCCCGCGAGCAGGGGTCCTGTGCACGCGACCGTGTAGCCGACGCCCTGCGCGAAGCCCGAGACGGCGCCGGACGCCCGATGCGAGCGCGTGCGCAGGTTGATGAGGACGAGGGCGAGCGGGAACGTCGCCGGGCCGAGCCCAGCGAGCGTCGACCACAGCGTCGTGGCCGTCCCGGGCGCGAGCCAGAGGCCCAGATAGCCGCCTACGAAGCACGCGACGCCGAACGCGACGACCGCGAACGGATTCCGCAGGCGCCCCGCGAGGAGCGGGACGACAAGGCTGATCGGGAGCCCGAGGCCCGAGAAGATCGCGAGCTGCAGCCCGGCCTCCCCCGCGCTCAGCCCCGCACCGGCCGCGATCGCGGGAAGCCACGCGAAGAGGGCGTACGTATTCAGCGACGTGCAGCCGAAGAGGAGGGCGAGGGCCCAGGCCGCGGGAGAGCGCCACGGGCGGACGACGGCGCGCGGCGGCCCAGGCGCCGTCGTCGCCCCCGCGCTCGAGGATGACGACGGCGCGCCCCGGCCCACCCAGGCCCCGAGCCATGGGAGGATCGCGACGATGTTGAGCAGAGCCCACGAACCGACGGACACGCGCCAGCCGGCCGCATCCGCCACGGGCACTGCGAGGAGCGGCGGCACTGTCGTGCCGAGGCTGATGACGGTGACATAGAGCGCCGTCATGAGGCCGATGCGCTTCGGGAAGTACTTCTTGACCATGGGCGGCAGCACGACGTTCCCGGCGCCCATGCCCGCGAGGGCGATGGCCGAGCCAGCGAGGAAGAGCCACGTGCTCGGGGCGACGGCGCGCACCGCCTGGCCGACGCCCGCCGCGACCATGCACGCGATGGCGAGCGCCTCGACGCTCCACCGGCGCATGAATGCAGGCGTGACGAGTCCCGCAATCCCGAAGAGCGCGGTCGGGAGCATACCGAGGATCCCGACGAGCCATGTCGGGAGGAAGAGCTCTCGCGAAATCTCAGCGGTGAGCGGCGGGACGCTCGTGACCGCGGTGCGGAGGGTGAAGGCGACAATGAGGATTCCTGCGGCCGCGATGAGGCTGCCACGCATCGCCGAGCCCGAGGACTTCGTGGTGCCCGCCAGGGCGCCTGATGCTTCGTCCGTCCCCGCTTCGCTCACGGGACGACGCTACAGCAGGGGCCTGCCGAGCGAAGTCACCGCGGGCGGGCGCTCGTCGTGATTCCCGCCACGATGGCGAGAGCGGCCCCGACGACGAACAGCCCCGCCCCGCCGAGCAGGACCACCCTCTCGACGTCGAACATCGAGGTCACCTGAAGATACACGGCGTCGGGAATCTCCCGCTCAAGCGAATCCAGGTGGGAATAGCGGATGTAGTAGGAAAAGAGCCCGAGGGCCGCAAGAAATGCGCCGGCCGAGCACGCGACAATATATAGAGCCAGCAACCTAGGGTTCATCATGCGGCGAAGATCCTCCCGTCATCGCCTGCGAAGGGTCGGAAAATTGCGGGAAGAAATCCCGGAGCCAATGGAGGGCAATTCCGAATGCCAGCAAAACAGCACCGAGTGGAGCGAGCCCGAATCGCATCACCGAAATCATGAAATCCACTGCCCACAAGAGGACCTCCCTTCCCGAGGAGGAATCCATCCCGAGAGATCCAAAGGCGCCGACCACAAGCCCTTCAGGCAAAGCTCCCACGACACACAGAAGGATTCCTGCGTAGATGAACCTTTTCTTGACTTTCGCCATGGGAACTTCCTCTCTGCGGGTCATGTGAAGAGTCCGCTGCCTCCTGCGAGGCCAAACATCGACTTCGCGAGCCGATCCAACTTGTCAAGCACCAAAGCACGCTCCACTTCTCTGACTTCCCCAGCTGGAAGACCGATTTCAGCAGCGACATCCGGCCTGCGCAAATGGATCCGAGCCCAGTTCACCTGTCCACGCAGACAAAATTTCGACGACCTCACGGCTCCCCCTTAGGTGCGAATAACCGGCCCCAGCAGCCGGGTACACCAATCCTCCCGACGCTATTGCCACAGGTCAAGGCAAGGCTGTATCGCGAGCCAATTCCGTTCGTCCTAATGCGTCTGCGCCGAACTTTGACCTGGGAGGGATCGCTGCTGATGAAAAGACGACACGGAGAGAGACCGCGAAGTCACCACTGAGATAACCATAGACGCACACTGAAAACGCAACGCGACCCCCATCGCAGCACGGATTTTTCGAAGACACATTCGGCGCACTCCACGGATCCATCTCATTCACCACGGAGAAGCGTCCCGAGGAACGGTCCGCAGGTTCGGAAGCAGCGTCGATATGAATCTTCGAACTATTGACATCGATACATGGAATCCGCTAGGGCGTTGAGGCTTGTCCTACTCGCGAACCTCACAGCCCGCGCACAGGCACGGCGGCGGTGAACGGCGGCCGGCCCGGCTACGTTTAAAGGACAACCATCGGCTGCAGACCGATGGGCCAACGCGTCGCTTCGACCCGACCACTCAGGATCTGCCCTATGCCCTCCAACCGCCCGCAGACGGTCCCCGCACACAAGTTCGTCCTCACGGCGCTGGCCGGCGCGTCCCTTGTCGGGACGATCGCCGCGTGCGCGCCGTCGAGCGCGAGCACGGTGCAAGCGGGCGGCGGCACACAGCCCACGACGGCGCCGACCGCCGCGGCCTCGAAGGGCACCTCCGGCTCGCACGCCTACCGCGACGGGACGTACAGCGCAGACGGCCACTACACGTCGCCCAACGGTCCCGAGACGGTCGGAGTCACGCTCACGCTCCAGTCAGGGGTCGTCACCGACGTGCAGATCACCGAGCACCCCACGAGCGCGAATACGCGTCTGTTCCAGAACCATTTCGCGTCAGGGATCAAGGACGTCGTGGTGGGGAAGAAGCTCGACGACATCAAAGTGGGCATCGTCTCGGGTTCGTCGCTCACGGGCCAGGGCTTCAATGACGCCGTCTCGGCCATCAAGGGCGAGGCCTCGTAGGAGCGCGCATGGAGTCCTTTACGTTCGAGGCGATCGGGACGCTCTTCGAGATCCGCACGGCCGGGCCGCTCGGCGACGCGCTCGAATGGACGCTGCTCCGCGAAGTCGAGCGCTTCGACTGGGTGTGGTCCAGATTCCGCCCGGACTCGATCGTCTCCCAAATGCGCGCGGGAACCGGTCGATGGGACCTGCCCGAGGAGAGTCCGCGGCTCGCGGAGCTCTACGCGCGCCTCTACCGGGTCACGCGGGGCGCCGTGAACCCCTGGGTCGGGTCCAGCCTCGAGCGCATCGGCTACGGCCCGGGCTACGAACTCGTTCCGGCCGGCTCTCCCGAGCCAGCCCCGGTCTGGGACGACGACCATCGGTGGGAGGGCACCGCCGTCGTCCTCTCCCGCCCCGCCGTGCTGGACATCGGTGCCGCAGGCAAGGGACTCCTCGTCGATCTGCTCGGCTCGCTGCTCGCGGAGGCCGGGCACCGGGCCTTCGTCGTCGACGGGAGCGGCGACGTCCTGCACGCGGGCGCTGCTCCGCTCCGCGTCGGTCTTGAACACCCGTACCATTCCGACGAGGCGATCGGCGTCGTCGACCTCGAGGGTGCCGCGCTGTGCGCGTCCGCGGGCAATCGCCGCGCGTGGGGCGACGGCTTCCACCACCTTCTCGACGCGCGCACGGGCGCTCCGGTGCGCTCCGTCGTGGCCACGTGGGCGACGGCTCCGGACGCCATGACGGCAGATGCGCTCGCGACGGCCCTCTTCGTCGCCTCCGGCCAAGATCTCGCCGCGGAGTTCGCGACCGATTCCTGGGCACCCGAGTGGCTTCAGGTCTTTGCGGACGGGCATGCGGAAGGCACGCCCTACTTCATCGAAGGCCTCTTCTCATGACCCCCATCCTGACAGCGCCGGGCGCGGCCAAGGTCCGCCTCGACACGGCGCTCGGGCGCATGAGCCCCTACCGGCTCGTCCTGTCCCTCCTGGCCTTGCTCGCGCTGTACAGCGTTGTTCTCGACCTGCTCGGCTGGCTCACGTTCGGCGTCCCCGCGATGCTCGCGTCGCTCGCCGTGTGCCTGGGCGTCTCGTATGGCGTGAACCGCGGCCTCGCGGCGCTCCTCCGCGTGCGCCCGCACACCGAGTCTGCCCTCGTCACGGGGCTGATCATCTACTTCCTCTTCTGGCCGAGCCTCACCCCCGTCGATCTCGGGGCGACCGCACTCGCGTGCGCCGCGGCGGCCGCCTCCAAGTACGTTCTCGCATGGCGCGGGAGGCATGCGTTCAACCCGGCGGCATTCGGTGCCTTCGCGGTCGGGCTGACGGGCTGGAGTGCGGCAACATGGTGGGTCGGGACACCGGCCATGCTGTGGGCAGTGGTGCCGTGTGCACTGCTCGTCCTCTACCGCGTCGAACGGCTCGCGATGGCGGGAGTGTTCGCCGTCGTCGCCCTCTCGTGCACAGCGGCCGTCTTCGCAGCCGCAGGAGTCTCCATCGGGGTGGCCCTCGTGCAGGCCATCGCCCAAGGGCCGCTCGTGTTCTTTGCGGGGTTCATGCTCTCGGAACCGGTCACAGCGCCCGGGCGGCGGAGCCATCAGCTCGCGTATGCCGCCGTGATCGCGGGGGCCTACGCGATCCCGTTCGGGGTAGGTCCCGTGAGCGGCTCGCCCGAGCTCGCGCTCCTCGTCGGCAACGCGCTCGCGTTCGCGTTCGGCCTCTCGCGCGGCCTCGATCTCCGCTTCGTCGAGCGACGTCGGCTCACCCCGACGTCCCACGAGTTCGTGTTCGTGCCGCGCCGCCGCGTGCGGTTCCTGCCCGGCCAATACGCGGAACTCGCGCTCCCGCACACGGGCAAGGCCCTCGCCGGGCAGCGCCGGACCTTCAGCTTCGCAAGCGCGCCCTCGGCGGACGTCGTGACCTTCGGGGTCGGCACCGCCCCACCGATCTCGACCGCGAAGCAGGTCCTGCTCGATCTCGCACCGGGCCAACGCGTTCGGGCCGTGGCCGTGGGTGGCGACTTCGTCCTGCCGCGGAACCCCTCCGAGCCTCTCATCTTCGTCGCGGGCGGGATCGGCCTCATGCCCTTCGCGTCGATGCTGCGCGCCCTCAACGGCTCCGGCGAGGCGCGCGACGTCGTCCTCCTCGCCTCCGTGCCGAGCGCCGACGAGCTCGCATTCGCGGACGTGCTCAAGGCGTCTAAGATCCGCGTCGTCGTGCGGACGTCCGACGGCGGCGCGCCGCCGTCCTTCGCGGAAGACGCCGGACCGGCGCCATTCGGCGCGGCGCGTCTCCGAGAGCTCGTGCCGGACATCGCCACGCGGATCGCCTACGTCTCGGGCCCGCCGTCGTTCGTCGGCGCCGTCGCGCCTGCGCTGCGCCGCGCGGGTGCCCGGCGCGTGCGGCGCGACGCCTTCTCGGGGTACTGACCGCCGTTCAGCGCTCGCGCATTCCGGCGTACGCTGGCCGTGGGCCGGCGCCAGAAACGGGGCCGCGAAAGGAGAAGGCATGGACCAGGACATCCAAGGACGCATCAAGGAACTCATCACCGAAGAGCATCGCCTCCGGGCGGCCCTCGGCGAGGGCGCCATCACGGCCGACGAGGAGCACGCGCGCCTCGGCTCGATCGAGGCTCAGCTCGACCAGTGCTGGGACCTCCTGCGCCAGCGGCGCGCGAAGCGCCAATACGGGGAGAACCCCGACGACGCCGCGGCGCGCTCCGAGGACGTCGTCGAGAAGTACCTCGGGTAGGCCGCGACCGGCGTGGCGCCTTGCCTTCCGCTCGGTTTGCGTGGGCGGGGCGGGCACCTGATAAGCTCGATAAGTCCCCTCGGGAGGCGGCGGCACTGTTCGCAGCAGCTGCAGTTCCCGGGACGTGAGCCCTCGTAGCTCAGGGGATAGAGCGTCTGCCTCCGGAGCAGAAGGCCGTAGGTTCGAATCCTATCGAGGGCACCACGCGAATGGCCCCGCCGATCTCATCGGCGGGGCCATTGTGCTGCGAACCCACGCGACTCAGCTCGTCGGGGCGTCCACACCGAACAGACCATAGATGGCGCTCACGTCGCGGTCCCTCCAGAACCGCAGCCACAGCTCCGACCGCTCGTGGGACAGCGCACCGAGTTCCTCCATGACGGCCGCCGCGAAATCCGTCGGCGCCCACGAGCCAGCAGTCACGATCGTCCCGCCAGCCGGGGTGCGGGCTCGGACCGCGTGCGGCTCGCTCACAAACCTGTCCCGCCCGTGATAGCCGGGCCATTTCTCAAGCTGGCCCAGCTCGTTCCCGGTGTGGTCGACGTCGTCGAGCAGGCCCGCGCCGCCCATCGCGTCGACCGCGCCGCAGATCCCCGCGACGAGCCGGCCTTCGCGCTTGCGCTGGGCGGCGAGCCCCAGCGCGGCCTTGTTGGCGTCGTCGTCGAACCATGACGCGCCGCCGCAGAGGACGAGGGCGTCGAACGGCTCGTCCGTCAACGTCTCAAGCGGCCCGTCCGGTGTTACACGCAGGCCGCCCATGCTCGTCACCGCGCCGCCCGTCGCCGTCGCCACGACGATCTCAGCGGGTCGCTCGGTGACCTCCCGCTGACGCAGCTCGCTCATGAGATAGCCGACTTCCCAGTCCGCCATCCCCTCAGGAAGGTAGAAGACGACGCGCAAGGGAGCAGCCGACGTGCCTCGGTCCGGTTCGTTCTGGTCCTCAGTCATGATCCGAGGCTAGGACCGTCTGCGGACAGGGCGCGTCCGGAGTGAGCCCAATTTCAGACAACATCCCTCTTGGCATGACGCCACGCCCCGATCAGGGCGGGAACCACGATCCATATGAGCGCCGAGCTCACGGCCGGAATGACCTCTCCTCCCTCGCTGAGGAAGCTCGAGAACGTCCCAGATTGGAGGTAAGCGGCCGGGATATTCGGGATGAAACCAATCAGAAGATCGAGAACGGTCGACTGCGCCAGGACAAATACGATGGCCACTGGCGTGGACATCAAAGCGGATGCGACGGCGGCACCCGACACGGATCCGACGACCACGGAGCAGACCACTTGCCACAGGCTGGAACCGTACGCCCCATAGACGAGCGGAACATTCGCCGCCCACGAAAAGACTGTTGCCACCAACAGCGCAATGACGCAATCGACCAAGACCACAGCGACCGCGAAGACCGTCACCGCGATGTACTTGGCCGCCAAAATGACCGAGCGCTTCGGTTGGACCGCATAGAACTTGACGACGTCCTTGTGCTGCCAATCTGACGTTATTGCCAAGATCGCGAGAAGCGGCGCGATCACCGCTCCTGGAAGCGCCAAGCCGGCCAGAACAACGGACAGCTCCAAGGTTGCGCTGCGGGCGGAAGTCAAACCTATCGCGAGCGCTATCAACACCAGTCCGACGGAAGCCATAACCAGCTGGAGCCAGCGAGCACTCCGCGTATCGATGAGTTTGCGGGCCTCAACGTGAATGGCCACCCAGCCGGCGCGCGAGACTGGTGCAAACGTCCATTTCATGTTCTCTCCACTCTGCTGTTGGCAGTGAACTCCGGCGAAGTGAGCGACGCGTAGTAAGCCTCGAGGGACTTCTCTCCGTTCCGTTGCAAGCAGCTCAACCTCACGTGATGGCGCCACATTAAGTCGCCGATCTCGTCCACCGGTCCGCGCACGCGGAAGCCCATCCCCGCGACTTGATCCGCATGGCTTTCGTGGTCTCGCCCGGCGTCACGGAGAACGCATTCGATGACCCTGAGGTCCGGACCGCTCACAAAGGTCCAAAGTGCCATGTCAACCCCATTGAGTCGTCGCTCAGAGAGCACGCGGCCACGATCAATGATGATGGCCCGGTCGGCGTAGGTCTCGAGCTCATTGAGGAGATGGCTTGACACAAGGATGGTCGCACCTTCGTCAGCCAGGGAACGCAACAACGTCTTGAGCCACGCCATCCCCTCCACGTCCAAGCCGTTCGCCGGCTCGTCCAGGACCAGCACGCCAGGCTCGCCGAGGAGCGCGATGGCTAAACTCAGACGCTGCCGCATGCCAAGGGAAAGTGCCCGGACCTTGCGCCGCATCACGCTGGCCAGCCCCACGGTCGACAGCACCTCGTTAACCCGCCGCGACGGCAGGCCCATCATGATTGCTGGAAGGGCAACCGTCTCGCGAACAGAGCGTCCGGGATGATGGGCAGCGGGATCCAGAAGGAATCCAGCGCTTCGGCCGGGATTCGGGATTGAGGCGTAAGGCGCGCCGTCGATCGTGATACGGCCCGAATCAGGCCTTACGAGACCCGCAATCATCCTCAGCGTCGTCGACTTGCCCGAGCCATTCGGACCGATGTATCCGGTAATAGAGCCAGCCGCACAGGAGAAGCTCACGTCGCGCACGGCACGAACTGAACCGAACGATTTCGAAACACCCTCAAGAAGCAACGTCATGGCGAGACCCGCCTCCGGTGAACGATCTTGTACATGGCGGACGTGACGATCCATGTCCCCACGAACAACCCGAAATCAACGAACACAAAGAGCAGCCCGCGCTCATCAGAGCCGTTCAACGGGGAGGCCACCGACGTCGCGGCGATGTTGGCGACGACGTGAAACGCAACAGCGGGCCAGAGCGACCGCGCAACCAGCGCAATACAGAACGCCAGCAAGGAAAACACGAAGGTGTCCACGTAGGTACCAACATGCTGCGACGGATGCAGCATTGCGAACACGATCGAGGCAACGACCACCCCGCCCACGGTCACGGGCATGGCCTGGTTGCGTCGGATCAACACCAAGAGCGGAACACCACGAAAGAGAAGTTCCTCAAAAAACGCGCCCGGCAACAGGAGCATTATCGAACGGGAGTCGGCGGGCATCCGCACCGCGAAGCACATCCCGACCAAGATCAGCATCGACCCACCAACGGCGAGCGCAAGGACCCTCGACGACCGTGAACGCCCGAACATGTCCATCGGAGAGCGTCCAAGGGCCTCCAACGTAACGACTGCAGCCAACGAAGACAGGCTCAGGGATGCGGCAATCGCTGGTTCCTCCGCTGCCCCGACATACGCGAGTGCGGCATCAAGGCCTGCAAGAAGCATCGCAACTACAAGACTGACGCATGCAATCAGAGAGATCGGGCCGCGTCCAACCACAGTTGCCATGGCGTGTCGGATCCGAAGACTCTTACCAGCCGAAGAAGTACTCACGGAGGCTCACATAAATGTCCCACAGCGTGCCGCCCGCGAACCAGCTCGCAACACCACGGATCCAGTCCGGCAAGCTCCACCAGAATCCACTGAACGTGAACCATCCCCACCGTACAGATTCGACCATTCCATTCCACAGATAACGCGCGTTTGACCAGATCCAACTGAGCAGCGGCCGGACGTTGACCCGCTTCTGCGCGTCCCGCACTGTCTCCTCCGGTAACGGCAGGGACCGGATCTGCGGCAGCGGTGTCGACTCTTGAGGCCGATTCGTCCCAGACGGAATAGTCGGGTTCGAAGGAGACGTTGCGAGGGAAGAGACCCCCGCCTGTGCCGAAGGACTTCCCGCCAACGGTTGCACGGCGGCGGGCGCTGTCAGAAGGACTGCTCCGGCCAGCGCGATAGCCACCGCCCTCGTTCGCACACTCATCGCCGTCACTCTGGACACTGTCAATCGCACGATTCCCCCATCTCCGATCCGACTGGCTACGGTTCCGATCCTTCACCACCTTCGCCCGTCACGTCAAGCAGAAATATCCAATATGCCAATTGAAATTTCGATTCTTAGGCACCGATCGATTCGCTTCTTGGGCACCGGTGATCGTCGCCTCTCAGCACCTACGGAATCCCTGGACGGCCTGCTTCCCTCGCCCCACTAGACTGGATCAGCCATGTCCCTGACGATCACGTACCCCAGTGCACTGCCCGTCTCCGAGCGGCGCGACGAGCTCATGGAGGCCATCGCCGCGAATCAGGTCACGATCATCGCGGGCGAGACCGGTTCGGGGAAGACGACCCAGATCCCCAAGATGTGCCTCGAACTCGGCCTCGGTGAGAAGGGCCTCATTGGGCACACCCAGCCGCGCCGCCTCGCAGCGCGGACGGTCGCGGAGCGCATCGCCGAAGAGCTCGGCGTCGAGCTCGGCCAAGAGATCGGCTTCCAAGTCCGCTTCACGGGCGAGGTGGGGCCGCAAACCAAGGTCAAGCTCATGACCGACGGCATCCTGCTCGCGGAGATCCAGCGCGACCGGCTCCTCCGCCGATATTCGACGATCATCATCGACGAGGCCCACGAGCGCAGCCTCAATATCGACTTCATCCTCGGGTACCTCAAGCGGATCCTCCCCCAGCGGCCGGACCTCAAGGTCATCATCACGTCCGCGACGATCGACCCCGAGCGGTTCGCCCGCCACTTCGCGCGCGAGCTCCCGGACGGCTCCAGCGAGTTGGCGCCCGTCATCGAGGTCTCCGGCCGCACGTTTCCGGTCGAGATCCGCTACCGCCCTCTCGTCGCCGACGCAGGCGAAGCCGACGACGACGAATCCGCCGTCGCCCGCTCCGACGACGCGCTCGAGGACGATCGCGACCCGCTCGACGCGGTGTGCGACGCCGTCGAGGAGCTCTCGCGCGAAGACCCGGGCGACATCCTCATCTTCTTCTCCGGCGAGCGCGAGATCCGCGACGCCGCCGACGCGCTCGGCTCGCGCATCCAGAAAAACCGCCTCCTCGCAAACGCCGAGATCCTGCCGCTGTACGCGCGCCTCTCGCTTGCCGAGCAGCACCGCGTCTTCACCCCGGGCGGACGACGGCGGATCATCCTTGCGACGAACGTCGCCGAGACGTCGCTCACGGTGCCAGGCATCAAGTACGTCATCGACACCGGCACGGCGCGCATCTCGCGCTACTCGCACCGCACAAAGGTCCAGCGGCTGCCGATCGAGCGCGTCTCGCAGGCATCCGCGAACCAGCGCGCAGGACGCTGCGGCCGAGTCTCGGATGGCATCTGCATCCGCCTGTACTCGGAGGAGGACTACCTCTCCCGCCCGGAGTTCACGGATCCGGAGATCCTGCGGACCAACCTCGCCGCCGTCATCCTCCAGATGACCGCGATGGGGATCGCGCGCGGACCGAAGGACGTCGAGGCCTTCCCGTTCGTCGAGCCGCCCGAGAGTCGGGCGATCAACGACGGCGTGACTCTCCTGCGCGAGCTCGGCGCCCTCGCCGAGCCGGGTCAAGCCCCGGAAGCCGAAGAGCGCGGGCGGGGCAGGCGCTCGAGCGCGCTGACCGCCGTCGGCCATCAGCTCGCCCAGCTCCCGGTCGACCCACGCCTCGGCCGCATGATCGTGGAGGCGGCCCGACGCGACTGCGCGCGCGAAGTCATGGTCCTCGCCGCCGCGCTGACGATCCAGGATCCGCGCGAGCGGCCCACGGAGAAGCGCCAGCAGGCCGACGAGAAGCACGCGCGCTTCAAGGACGAGAACTCGGACTTCTCCGCCTACCTCAACCTCTGGAATTATCTCCAAGAGCAGCAGCGCGAGCTGTCCTCGTCCGCGTTCCGCCGCCTGTGCAAGGCCGAGTTCATCAACTACCTGCGCGTGCGTGAGTGGCAGGAGCTCTTCCAGCAGCTGCGCCAGCTTGCGCGACCGCTGGGCATTAGCCTCGGCCCTGGGCGAGACACCGACCCCGTGGCGAACCACGACGCCGTGCACCAGTCGCTGCTCGCGGGCCTCCTGAGCCATATCGGCCTCCTTGACGAGCGCAAGCGAGAGTATTCCGGCGCGCGCGGCACGCGGTTCGCGATCTTCCCCGGCTCGGCGCTGTTCAAGAAGAACCCGACGTACGTCATGGCGGCGGAACTCGTCGAGACGAGCCGCCTGTGGGCGCGGACCGCAGCCAAGATCGACCCGGAATGGGCCGAGCTCGTGGCCCCGCAGCTCGTGAAGCGCACCTATTCGCAGCCGCATTGGTCCAAGCGCATGGGCTCAGTCATGGCGTACGAGAAGGTCACGCTGTACGGGGTGCCCGTCGTACCGCAGCGGCGTATCAACTACGGGCGCATCGACCCCGTGCTCGCGCGCGAGCTGTTCATCCGCCATGCCCTCGTCGAGGGCGACTGGCGCACGCACCACACGTTCTTCCAGCGCAATCGAGCCCTCCTCGAGGAAGTCGACGAACTCGAGACGCGCGTTCGCCAGCGAGGCCTTCGCGTGGACGACGAGGCCCTTTTCGACTTCTACGACGAGCGGATCCCCGCGAGCGTCGTCTCGGAGCGGCATTTCGACGCGTGGTGGAAGAAGGCCCGGCAGGCGGACGCGCACCTCCTGGACTTCGACCGTGCGCTGCTGCTGACCGATCGCGCCGAAGACCTCGACGACGCCGATTACCCGAAGGTCTGGCGGCAGGGCTCGTTCGAGCTCCCCCTCGCCTACGAGTTCCAGCCGGTCGCCCCGGGCGGGACCCCGGACCCGAACGACGGCGTCACGGCCGAGGTCCCCGTGCTCTTCCTCAACCAGCTCGACGCCGAGCCGTTCCGCTGGCAGATCCCGGGCCAGAGGGCCGACCTCGTCGCGGCGCTCATCAAGTCGCTGCCCAAGCAGATCCGAAAGAACTTCGTGCCGGCCCCGGACGTCGCGAGACAGGCCGTCGCGGCGCTCGACGCCGATTTCGACCCCCAGAGCGACGACCTCGAGCCATCCCTCGAACTCGTGCTGCGGCGCCTCAAGGGGCAGATCATCCCGCCCGACTCGTGGAACTGGGACGCGGTGCCGCCGCATCTCAAGATGTCCTTCAACGTGGTGGATTCGCGCGGCAAGGTCCTCGGCTCAGGAAAGGACCTCGCGGCTCTCCAGGAGCAGCTCGCGCCCGCGACGCGACGAGCCATTGCCGAGTCGCTGGGCGCCACACCGAAGTCCGCAGCCCCGTCAACGCGGCGAGGAGAAGGCCCCGCGACGTCGGCCGCGACTGGCCCGGCGCCGTCGGCCGCTCAAGGCACGACGGCGCAGCCAGCCTCCGGCGCACGCCTCGCCGCGCGCTCGGGGCTGGCCGAACGTACGGGATTGGCGGAGTGGACCGTGGGGACCATCCCGCGGACGGCGAGCACCGTCGTCGCCGGGCACACCGTGACGGGCTACCCCGCGCTCGTCGACGAGGGCCGTGGTACGAAGGGCCAGCAGGGGGCACGCGGCACCGCAGGCCTGCGCGTCTTCCAGACCGAAGAGGACCAGCTGCGGGCCCACCGCGCCGGAGTGATCCGCCTTCTCGCCCTGCGCATCCCACCGCCTGACCGCTACGTGCTCGAGCACCTCAACAACCGCGAGAAGCTCACGTTCAGCCAGAACCCGCACGGGAGCGTCCCCGACCTCATCGCCGACTGCGTCCTCGCGGGGATAGATCGTCTGGTGCCCGCCGAGCTCCCGTGGGACCGCGCCGCGTTCGATGCCCTCTACGACCACGTGCGGGCCGAGCTCATCGACACGGTGTTCGCAGTCACCGCGATCGCCGAACAGGTGCTCGCGGCGTCGCTGCGCATCGGCAAACAGCTCAAGGGCACCACGAGCCTCGCGCTCGTGAGCGGGCTCAATGACGTCAAGGCGCAGCTTGAGCAGCTCGTGTACCCGGGCTTTGTAGCACGCACGGGCTACACCCAGCTCGCGCACCTCCCCCGGTATCTGCGGGCCATCGAGCGTCGGCTCGAGAAGCTGCCCACGAACGTCCAGCGGGACGCGGTAGCCATGAGCACCGTCCAGGCGCTCGAGGACGATTACGACGACGCCGTCGCCGCCCTTGCGCCGACGGGCCGGAACGAGGCGAAGCTCGAAACGGTCCGATGGATGATCGAGGAGCTGCGCGTGAGCCTGTTCGCCGTCGAGCTCGGAACCGCGGGCAAGGTCTCGGAAAAGCGAGTGCGGCAGGCCCTCAACGAGGCGCTCGCCCCGGCGTGAGCGGCGGGGCGAGCGCGTCAGGCGGTAGCTGCGACTGTCAGCCCTCCGGCACGAACTCCCCGTGCCCCGCGTCGCGGAGCGCCTGGCGGATCTTCTCGGCTGCAGCCTCCATCGCGGCGGGATCGGGATTGTGCTGGGCGCGCTGGAAATTGAACTCGGCTTCGGAGCTCGCGGGCCACACGTGGACGTGCAGATGGTGCACCTCGAAGCCCGCGATGATGACGCCAGCGCGCTCGACCCCGAACGCCTCGACCTGGGCCTGCCCGATCTTCTGGGCAACATGCATGACCTGGTCGAGCAGCTCGGGCGCGGCGTCCGTCCAGCGGTCGACTTCCTCGCGGGGCACGACGAGCGTGTGCCCGTCGGCGAGGGGCCCGATGCTCAGGAAGGCTACGACGTCGTCGTCCTTCCACACGAAGCGGCCCGGGATATCGCCGTCGATGATCTTGGTGAAAATCGTGGTCATCGCTGTCCTTCCTGTGCCCCGTGCGAGGCTGCTGTCGAATCTGGTCTGAGGGTCGAGGCGTCGAGCACGAAGCGGTACTTCACGTCGCCTGCCACCATGCGGTCGTACGCCTCGTCGAGGCCGTCGGCTCCCACGAGCTCGACGTCTGCGACAATCCCGTGCTCGGCGCAGAAGTCCAGCATCTCCTGGGTCTCGGCGATTCCGCCGATGAGCGATCCCCCGTACGAGAGCCGCTGCCGGATGAGGAGCCGCGGGTCGACGGGCGGCATCGAGCCCGAGGGAAGGCTCAGCTGGAAGAGTGCCCCGTCAAGCCGCAGCGTGCGAAGGTAGTCGTTGACGTCGTGCGGCGCGGCGACCGTGTCTATGACGAGGTCGAGAGAGCGGTGCGCCGCCGCGAGCTGCTCGGGGTCGGACGTCACGACGACGTGGTCCGCGCCGAGCTCGCGCGCTGCGCCGGCCTTCGCCTCGGAACGTGTGAACACCGTGACGTCGGCTCCCATCGCCTTCGCAAGCTTCACGGCCATGTGGCCGAGCCCGCCGAGGCCCACCACGCCCACGGTCTCGCCCGGCTCGACCCCGAAATACCGAAGCGGCGAGAACGTCGTGATGCCCGCGCACAGGAGCGGCGCGGCCTCTGCAGGATCGAGCGCGTCGGGGATCCGCAGCACGAACCTCTCGTTGACCACGATCCGCTCGGAGTAGCCGCCCTGAGTTAATTCGCCGCCGTTCCGAGGATCCGGAGAACCGTAGGTGCCCACGTTCCCCCGTTCGCAGTACTGCTCGACGCCGTCGAGGCAGTTGGCGCATTCGCGGCACGAATCCACGAGGCATCCCACGCCCACGCGGTCGCCGACCGCGAACCCGCGCACGTCGCTGCCCACGCGGCGAACGCGGCCGACGATTTCGTGGCCTGGAACGAGGGGCCATGCCCGCTCGCCCCACTCGCCGCGCGTGGCGTGCACATCCGAGTGGCAGAGGCCGCAGAATTCGATGTCTATCTCGACGTCGTCCGGCTTGGGGTCGCGTCGGTGCACAGTGAGCGGCACGAGCCCGCTCCGCGACGAGGTCGCGCCGCGGGCCGCGACGTCGCTGCCCCCGGCGGGAACCTCGGCGTCGTCGGGACGGGCGGACGACGGCGGTTCGGTGACGTCGGCGGGCAGGCCGCGGCGCAGCTTGTCCGCCCCTGGCATGACGGGGCGTCCTGGAGTCATACAGCCGACGCTATCCCATCGCGCGGGCCGAGCCCATGGCACACCCGTGCTAGGCGTCCTCGCCGACCGCGACCGGGCGCTCGGGGTCGCGCGACCACTGCGAGAACGAGCCCGGATAGAGCGCGGCGTCGAAGCCGGCGATGGCGAGCGCGGCGATGTCGTGCGCCGCAGTGACGCCCGAGCCGCAGTACACGGCGACCGGCCGCCCCGGCCCGACGCCGAGGCTCTCGAAGCGGCGCCGGAGCGCGTCCGACGGAAGGAAGCTGCCGTCGTCGGCCAGGTTGCCGGCCGTCGGGGCGTTCACGGCCCCGGGAATGTGCCCCGCGCGCGGATCGACCGGCTCGACCTCGCCGCGGAACCGCTCGCCCGCACGCGCGTCGAGGAGCACGCCGTCGAACGCCCCTGCGCCGTCGGCGTCGATGGTCGGCATGACGCCGGACCGCAGGGTCACGTTCCCCGGTGCCGGGCTGCTCGGCCCCGCCTCCAGCGGGCCGCCAGCGCCCGTCCACGCCGCGAGCCCGCCGTCGAGGATCCGCACGTCGTCGATTCCCGCGTCGCGCAGCATCCACCACGCGCGAGCGGCTGCCTGCCCAGACGTCGCGTCGTACACGACGACCGCATCGCCGTCGTCGATCCCCCAGCCGCGCGCGGCGTCCTCGAAGCGTTCGGGGCTCGGAAGCGGATGGCGACCGCCAGCGGCCTCCTCGGGGCTGCCGGGTTCCACCGGGACGGCGAGCTCGGTCTCGAGGTCCGCGAACACCGCGCCGGGGATGTGGCCCGCAAGGTACGCGTCGCGGCCGTTCGGCCCGCCGAGGGCCCACCGCACGTCCACAAGGACCAGGCGGCCGGCCTCGCGGCGCTCGCGGAGCTCGGCTGCGGAAATCAGGACCGGCGTCGAATTCACCCGTGAAGTGCTCATCTCCACCACCCTAGCCCTCGCTGGCGGGCCCGACCGCATAGGCTTTCCTGGTGAATTCTCCTGCCGAACCCCGCGACGGCCGCCCGACCCTCGACCGCGATCCGCTCGGCACCGAGCGCGCATGGGCCAACGAGGCGATCCGGCGGATCGAGGCCGATTCGCGACGCAGCGCGGACACGCATCTGCACGCGATCCCGCTCCCCGCAGCATGGGGAATCGACGTCTACCTCAAGGATGAATCGACCCATCGCACGGGAAGCCTCAAGCACCGCCTCGCGCGCTCGCTCTTCCTCTTCGGCCTCGTCAACGGCTGGATCCGCGAGGGCACCACGGTCGTCGAGGCGTCGAGCGGCAGCACCGCCGTCTCCGAGGCGTATTTCGCGCGCCTCATCGGGGTGCCGTTCGTCGCCGTCATGACGCGCGGGACGAGCCGCGAGAAGATCGCGCTCATCGAGTCCTATGGCGGCCGCTGCCACTTCGTCGACACCGCCGGCGAGGTGTACGGCGAGGCCGCGCGGCTCGCGGAGGCGTGCGGCGGTCACTATCTCGATCAGTTCACCTATGCCGAGCGGGCCACGGACTGGCGAGGCAACAACAACATCGCCGAGACGATCTTCGCCCAGCTAGAAGTCGAGCGGCACCCTGTGCCGCGCTGGATCGTCGTGGGCGCGGGCACGGGCGGGACGAGCACGACGATCGGCCGCTACGTGCGGTACCGCCAGTTCGCGACGCGCCTCGCCGTCGTGGATCCGGAGAATTCTGCGTTCTACCCGAGCTGGGCCTCCGGGCAAGCGGTCGACGGCGGGGCGTCCCGGATCGAGGGCATCGGCCGTCCGCGGGTCGAGCCCAGCTTCAACCCCGCCATCGTGGACCGGATGATGCGAGTGCCCGACGGCGGCTCCGTCGCCGCGATGCGCGATCTCAAGGCCCGCTTCGGGTTCGACGCAGGGCCCTCGACCGGCACGAACCTCTGGGGCGTGTGGCAGCTCGTCGCCGAGATGCTCGCGGCGGGCGAGAGCGGGAGCATCGTGACGCTCATGTGCGACGGCGGGGCGCGCTACGCGAACTCCTACGCCGACGATGCGTGGCTCGCCGAGAACCGCCTCGACCCGACCGAGCACACGGCGACCCTCGACGAGTTCTTCGGGACCGGCCGCTGGGCGGGCTGAGGGTCAGAGCTCGACCGACTCGCCAGGCTCGAGATGCGCGAACGCCGTCCCGTAGATGTCCCCGATGCGCCGCGCATGCCCCTCGACGAGTCCAGTCCCCCGGTCGTTGAGGAGAGCATTGTGGATGGGGTAGGCGCGCCGCGCCCGCACCGCGATGATGAAGTCCACGACCTCGCCGATCTTGTTCCACGGCGCGTGGATCGGGACGAGCAAAGTGCCCACCTCAGTCCCGTGCGGGACCGTGAAAGAGTCGCCCGGGTGGAACACCTCGCCGTCCACGAGGTAGCCGATGTTGGCCACGACGGGGACGAGCGGGTGGATGAGCGCGTGCTGGCTCCCGAACGTCTGCACGCGGTAGCCGGCGGCCTCGAACTCGGTGTTCGGCTCGGCCGCGTGGATCCGGTCCGCCGCGCCGGGAGCCGCCGCCCGGAGCTGTTCGGCGACCCTGGCAGGGGCCCATGCCTCGAGGACGGGGCTCTGACCGAGGACCGCGGCGACCCGATCGACGTCGACGTGGTCCGCATGTTCGTGGGTCACGAGGAGCGCCTCAGCTCCGCGCAAGGCCTCCTCGACCTCCGAGAAGCTCCCCGGGTCGATGACGAGCACGCGGCGCGCCCCGCCGTCCTCGGGCGCTCCCCCGCCCGCCACCGGCGCGGGCTTGTCGAGGCGGACGCATGCATGGGTGTACTTGGTGAGCCTCATGCAGGCCAGTCTAGGCAGGCTTGTTAGGCTGGAATATCTGCGAATGGCTGGCGTTCTTCACAGGGAGGCCGGCAGCACGGTGTTCGCGGAGGAAGCAATCGGGCGGCTCGTCCGGGACGGAGGATGCAGTGACCGGGACGACGACGGGCCACACGCGCGCGTCCGGGGGGCGCGAGCAGCGCGTCACAAAGCAGAAGGTCGCTGTGGGCGAGGCGCTCAACGACCTCGCCGACTTCGTCTCGACCCAGGAGCTGCATCGCATCCTCCAGGAACGCGGCGCGTCGGTCTCCCTCGCGACGACGTATCGCATCGTCCAATCCATGGCCGAGGACGGCCTCGTCGACGTCCTGAGGACCGATGACGGCGAGGCGCGCTATCGGCGATGCGAGGCCCGTGGCCACCATCATCACCTCGTGTGCCGGCGGTGTGGGAAGGCCGTCGAGATCGAGGCCCCGGCCGTCGAGTCGTGGGCGAGCCGCGTGGCCGCCGAGCACGGATACACGGCGGTCGAGCACACGGTCGAGATCTTCGGGCTGTGCCCCGAATGCTCCGCGGCGGTTGCCGCCGAGAGCGGGAGCGAAGACTAGGGAAACGCCTCGGCGCGGGGCGCCGCCAAGCCACGCCCCGCGCCAGCGCGTCAATCAGGGCTGGATCGCCCAACCGCCGCCGCGGGTCGTGCAGACGCGGTCGATGCCCGTGATCGGGGTACCGTTCACGTCGACGACGAAGCCCGGGTTGGTCGTGAAGGTGAACTGGTTGCCCTTGCCCTGCCCACGTTCGCCCTCGTCCGCCGGGTTGCCGAAGCTCACAACCCGTCCGTCCGTGAGCGTGGCGAAGACTGGCGCCGAGACCGAGACATTCTTGACGGCGACGCCCGAGAGCCCCAGGGCCTGGATCACGTTGACCGAGCGGGCGAAGCGATCCGTCGTATTACCGCCGGAGACGCAGTAGGACACGCGCTGGCCCCACACCCAGATGAGCCCATCCTGGCCGAGGGCCGCGGTCACGTAGCTCGAGTCCGTGTAAGGGCTCGAGTGCACAGCGAGGCTCTTGGCGAGGAGCGGAGTGCCCTGCGAGCCGGCCCACACCTGCTGGGCGTAGGTTGTGTTGGCAGTGGAGGTCCCGGTGTAGGACCTCACCGACCACACTGTTCCGTCCGCCTTGCGTGCCGTGATCTGCGGATTGGCACCTGCCGCGATCTCGACGACGCCCGTAAGGTCGCTGCCATCCTGGAGCTTCACCGTGGTGGGAGAAGGCCCCGAGTCGACGGACTTCAGGATGTACACCTTCCCGTCCGAGGCCAGTCCGACCGCACCGGCGACGTCGCTCCAGAAATGCGCGATCTGCACGAAGGTCACGCCCGCAGGGTTCCGCACCTGGGCAGACGTGAGGTTCGTCGTGACGTAATGCGAGGTGAAGACGCGTCCCTGAGAGGTCAGGATGGCGATCACCTGAGGTCCGCCGGCGAGCGAGGCCATCGTCTCGCCGGAATTGAGCGCGATCGAGCGGTTGACTTTCGTGACCGCGGCACCCGCGAACGACACGTAGGAAAGCCCATCCGGCGAGATCATGTACGTGTGCTCGTCGCCGACCTGGGCGACGTCGCGATAGTTGCTCCATCCCTGGTCGACGACCTTCTGCGGATTTGCCGCATACGGGCGGTTGTAGGGGGTCTGCGAGCTCCCGGTACCGTTCATGGTCCCGTAGCCCCACACGAGCCCGCGCCCCGCGAGCGGCACGGGAACAAGGGTGACCGTCAGCGTCGTCGTGCCCGGAGAGAAGCCCTTGGCCGTCGCGGTGAGCACGGCCGAGGCAATAGCGCTGCCGGGAGCCTGGACCGTGCCGAGCGAGAAGGCACCCGTCGCCGGGTTGACGGCCACGGTGATGTTCCCGCTGAAGTCGGACGGATAGGCGATCGTGACGGTGGCCGGGTAGCTTCCCGAGGTCAGGATCACCTTGCCGGTGATCGTCGTGTAGGTGCCGCCGGCGCTCGTCGAATAGTTGGGGCTGTCAAACTGGATGGATCCCGATCCCGACGCCGCCGCCAAAGGAGTTGCTGCCGCGGCAACGACAACCGGTGCCGACCAGGCTGCGCCGTACAGAACGGTACGTCGGTTAACTGGCTTCCTCTGTTCTTCCATGCGCGAGGGCCCTTTCTAGGGGTGCGAGCTGCTTTCCAGGGCTGCGGATGGCCGCGCCCTACTCACCCTAAGGAGCCGACATCGCGATCTCAGTGGCTAGGCGACACACCTAGTCGCGAAAGATTCTCAGCTGCCGCACATTTAAGTGGCGGAGTGCGTGCACTGAGGCACACAGGCTCCTCACCGCTCAGTGGTTCGCACGTCCCAGCGAGGCTAGGCGGCGGGGGTCTGAGCGCGCGATGGCCTCCGGGCCACATCGGCGGCCGCTACGCGGCCGCCGCTCCCCCACCGGCTGCGTAGCGCGCCGACGCCCGCGCACGCGGCATAGATCATGAAGGAGAGCGTCGTGACGTACGGGCTGATGGGGATCCTGCCTCCCAGCGAGAGCAGGATCCCGCCCACCGTCGCCGTCACGGCGAAGACGACGCTCAGAAGCACGGCGAGGGCGGGAGACGCGGTGATCCTCTGCGCTGCGGCCGCGGGGGTGATGAGGAGTGCGAGGACCAGAAGCGCGCCGACCACTTGGATCGAGAGTGCGACGCTCACCCCCAGCAGGAACATGAACAGGATCCCGAGGAAGCGCACGGGCACGCCGCGCGCCTGGGCCATCTCGGCGTCGACGCTGGCAAACGAAAGAGGCCGCCACACGGCCGCAAGCATGACGACGACGGCGAGCGCCGCGCCCGCAAGGACCTGGAGCTGGACAGTGTCGACCGCGACGATCTGCCCTGTGAGGAGCCCGAACTTGTTCGCCGAACGCCCTTGATACAGGGAGAGAAACAGAATTCCGAGGCCGAGTCCGAAGGGCATGAGCACGCCGATGATCGAGTTCTTGCTGCGCGCGCGCCCGCCCATGAGGCCGATCGTGAGCGCGGCGAAGATCGAGCCGACGAGGGAGCCCGTCACGACGTCGGTCCCCACGAGGAGGGCGAAAGCCGCGCCCGCGAAGGAAAGCTCCGAGATTCCGTGCACCGCGAACGCGAGGTCACGCCGCACGACGAACGTGCCCACGAGGCCGCCCAGGAGTCCCAGGACGGCGCCGGCCCACACTGAGTTCTGGACGAGGGCGAGGATCTCGCCGTAGTTCTCGAACGAGAAGATCGAACTCCAGATGTCCGCGAGGCTCATGCTTCCTCCTCGACACCCTGGTCGAGCGCAAGCGCCGAGTGCACGTGGTCGTGGTGGAGGTGCGTCGTCGCATCGGGCAGCCCGAGGACGACGATCCTGCCATTGACCCGCGAGACTTCCACATTGCTTCCATAGAGGTCCGAGAGGACCTCGGTTGTCATGACCTCCTCAGGCGAGCCGATGCGGAACTGGCCCTGCGCGAGGTAGAGGATGCGGTCCACATAGTCGAGGATCGGATTGATCTCATGCGTCACGAAAACGACGGCGGCGCCCGTCTCGGAGCGCTGACGGTCGATGAGCGCGCTCACGGCCTGCTGATGGTTGAGGTCGAGCGCGAGGAGCGGCTCGTCGCACAGGAGCACGGACGGACCGCCCGCGATGGCCTGCGCAACGCGGAGCCGCTGGAGCTCGCCGCCCGAGAGCTGGCCTACCGGGACCTTCGCGTAGGCGGACGCCCCGACTCGCTCGAGCAGGCTGTCGATCTCGTTGTCGGCCCTTCTCCGTGCGAGGCGAAGGCCCCAGCGGTGGCCATCCACGCCAAGGCCCACGAGATCGCGGGCCCTGAGCGATGCGTCCGAGGCGAAGCCCTTCTGCTGGGGGATGTAGCCGATGTCGCGTCCGGCCGCCCCTGCCGGGTGCCCCGCGATCGTGGCGCTTCCCGACGTGAGCTTCAGGAGCCCGAGCAGCACCTTGAGGAAGCTCGTCTTCCCACTCCCGTTGGGCCCGAGGACCGCGAAGAACTCCCCCGGGCGGATGTCGAGGTCGAGTCCGCTCCAGAGGGTCCGCGGGCCGAACGCGAGGGAGGCTCCGCGAAGCGCGACGGCGGAAGCGGAGGGCCGGGTGCCACCAGGCCCGGCAATTCCCCGGGCACGCCCGCCGTCGACTGTCATGATTGACAAGTCTAGGCGAGGCGCACCCCTCAGTTGGCCCCTCCCAGCGCCTTTGCGAGAGCATCGGCGTTGGCGGTCATCCAGCTCACGTAGTCCGAGCCCTCGGGCATCGTCTCGAGGAAATCGACGACGGGAACATTGGCACCCTCGGCGAACTTCCGGAGCGTGAGGATCTGCTGCGTCTCGGTCTGGGGGTTGAACGCCAGGAGCTTCACGTCATGCCCCGAGATCAGGTCCTGCATGCCCTTGAGCGCCGCCGGCGGAACGTCGTTGCCCGCTTCGGACGCCGCACTGAACTCCTCGGGCGTCTTGTTCTCGAGCCCCGCCGCTTCGAGCATGTACAGGGGCACGGGCTCCGTGATGGCCACGCCCTCACCGTGGTGCGCGGCCTTGATCGCGCTGAGCTTCGACGCGACGCCAGAGAGCTTGCCTTCCCACTGCGCGGCACGGTCCTTGAAGCCCTGGGCATCGGCTGGATCGAGCTTGCCGAGCTTCGCGGCGAGCGCGTCGGCGACCTTCTTCATGGCGTCCTGGCTGTACCACACGTGCTCGTTGAACTCGTCCTTCGCCTCGGACGAGGCCGACGTGCTGGCGGACGGCGACGCCTCGTCGTGGTGCAGGCCGGACTCCTCGACGGCGCTGACGAGGCTGTCCGCCGAGAGCTTCGCCTCGTTTGCGAGCTTGACCATGAAATCGTCGTAGCCATGGCCATTGAGCACGACGAGCTTGGCCTTCGAGACGGCGACGCGGTCCTGGCTCGTCGCCTCGTACGAGTGCGGATCCTGGCTCGGCTTGGAGATGATCGACGTGACCGAGACCTTGTCCCCGCCGACCTGCTTGACGATGTCCCCGTACACGTTGGTCGACGCGACGACGGCGATCTGCCCCGCCGTCGAACCCGAGCTGGGGCCCGCGGCCGACTGGGCGCCGCACGCGCTCAGCGCGAGCGCCCCGGCCACGAGCGATCCGGCGAGGGCGAGTCCCCGCGCGGCAAGGCGGGCAGAAGCGGGACGGACAGAAGGCGACACGGGAAATCCTCGGTTCACGGCGGGCGACACGGACGGCCCTCTCGGGCTAATGCGAATGCATCACATTCACAACACCGACCACTGTAGCGCTTCTTGGGAATAATTCCCATTTAGCTCGCAGCGGCCTCACGCGCCGCCGTTCTCCCCTGTCCTCCGAACCCGGCTCTGCGTCGCATCGCGGATCTCCCCGACGAGCTGCTCGATGACGTCTTCGAGGAACAGCACGCCCCGAGTCCGTCCCTCCCGATCGATCGCACGGGCCACGTGCAGGCCGCTCTTCTGCATCGACGTGAGCGCATCCTCGATGGTCACGTCGAGCCCGATGTTCGCGAGGGAGCGCACGCGCGTCTCGCCGATCGGCCGCTCGCGCGTCACCTCCGGGATGGCGAGGACGTCCTTGACATGGAGGTAGCCGGCGAGCTCGCCGTCGTCGTCGACCATCGGGAAGCGGGAGAAGCCCGTCTTCGCGACGGCCTTCTCGAACGCGGCGGGCGTCGTCGACGTCGGAAGCGTCACGATCTCGCCCACCGGGACCATGATCGACGCGACGGTCTGGTCTGAGAACTCGAGCGCCCCCGAAAGCAGGCCCGATTCGTCGTCGACGAGCCCTGAGCGCGTGGAGACCTCGACGATCGACTGGACTTCCTCGAGCGTGAACGACGACGCGACTTCATCCTTCGGCTCGACGCGCAGGAGCTTGAGCACACCATTCGCGGCCCAGTTGAGCGCGACGATGACCGGACGCACCACGCGGGACACGGCAACGAGGGCCGGCGCGAGGATGATGGCCGCGCGATCTGCCGCCGAAACCGAGATGTTCTTCGGAACCATCTCGCCGAACGTCACGTGCAGGAACGTCACGAGCGCGAGCGCGACGACGAACGCGATGGTGTCCGCGACCTCGACGGGGATGTCGAGGAACGTGAGCGGGACGCCGATCAGGTCGTGGATGGCCGGTTCGGCGACCTGGAGCAGGAGCAGCGAGCAGACCGTGATGCCGAGCTGGGCGCACGCGAGCATGAGCGAGACGTGCTCCATGGCCCTGAGGGTCGTCGCGGCGCGCGTCGATCCCGCGTCGGCGAGCGGCTCGATCTGGCTGCGCCGGGCAGACATGATGGCGAATTCGGCGCCGACGAAGAACGCGTTGCCGAGCAGCAGGATGACGAGCCAGACGATTCCTCCCCAGTCGCCCATCACGCGTCAGCCCCTTTCGCCGTCCTGGCGTGCGGCTTTCCGGCCTGCCGTCCGTCTGGGCTTGCCTCCTGCGCGCCCTCCGGCGCAGGCTCGCGGTCGGGCGAGAAACGCAGCCGGTCGACGCGGCGGCCGTCCATGCGAGTCACCTCGAGCAGCCCGCCGACGACGTCGACGCGGTCGCCCGCCGCGGGAACGCGGCCGAGCACGCTCATGACGTAGCCGCCCACGGTCTCGTAGGCGGGGCTGTCCTCGACGACGAGCCCGGGCACATGCTCCGATACCTCGTCCGGTCGCATGAGACCAGGGAAATACCAATCCCCTGCGGCGCTTTGGAGGACCCCCGGAACAAGCCGGTCATGCTCGTCCGATACCTCGCCGACGATCTCCTCGACGAGGTCTTCGAGCGTCACGACGCCTGCCGTCCCCCCGTATTCGTCGAGGACGACCGCGAGCTGGAGGTTCCCGTCGCGCAATTGCGAGATGAGCGCGTCGAGATGGATGGTCTCGGGAACCCGGAGCACGTCCGTCATGATCGCCCCCGCCTCGATCGACGCGCGCTTCCTCGCAGGGACAGCGACGGCCTTCTTGACGTGCACGAGCCCGCGCACGTCGTCGGGCGAATCTCCGATGACGGGGAAGCGCGAGTGGCCGGTGGCGCGCGCGGCCGTGATGACCGCCTCGACAGGGTCAGTCGCCTCGATCGTCGTCACGCGCATGCGCGGCGTCATGACGTCGGCCGCCGTGCGCTCGGCGAAGCTCAGGGTGCGCGAGACGAAGCGGGCGGTCCCTTCGTCGAGCGTGCCGAGCTCGGCCGAGCGGCGCACGAGCGAGGCAAGCTCAGCAGGCGAGCGTGCACCCGATATCTCTTCCTGCGCCTCGATCCCCATCGCACGGAGGACGCGGTTCGCGAAACCGTTGAGCAGGAGGATCGCGGGCCGGAAGAGTGCCGTGAAGACGAGCTGGGGGCGGGCGACGGCGCGGCCCACCGCGAGCGCGCGGGCGATCGCGAGGTTCTTCGGCACGAGTTCGCCGAGAAGCATGGAACCGAGGGTCGCGATGATCATCGCGATGACCAGCGAGACCGCGTGGGCACCGGGGAGGCCGAGTGCGGCGAGCGGCGTCTCGAGGAGCTTGCCGACGGACGGCTCCATGACGAAGCCGGTCAGGAGGGTCGTGAGCGTGATGCCGAGCTGGCAGCTCGACAGCTGGGTCGAGAGGGTCGTGACGCACTGCATGAGTGCCTTCGCGCCCTTCTCGCCGAGGTCAATGCTCCGCTGGACGGTCGAATGGTCGAGGGCGACAAGCGAGAACTCGACGGAGACGAAGAAGCCAGTGCCGAGCACCAAGACGACGCCAGCCAGGAGAAGGAGCCACTCCATTCAGGCCTCGACCACCCGGGCAGAAGACGGGAGCGGTCGTGAACGCAGCCGATTTCGACGGCGCGTAGAAATAAATGGGGTTCGGAAACTGGATCGGTGAGGGTCATCGTCCATAGCCCTCTCAGCTTATCAGCCGCCTTTGCGCCACACGCGGGCCCCAACCCGTTGCCATACGATGTGACACTCGGCACGGATTGCCCGTTTCGCGCGCAGGCTCACTAGACTAGTCGGGAGTGTGGGCGCGAAGGCCGAAATCCCAGCGTTCACGGTGGCAGGCGGCTCCTGTCCCGACGTCGACCGCCTGCCGGGACATGGCCCCGACGGCTGGTCTGCTCATGACCGGGTGAAGGGCCGAATAGATCGATGGAAGAGGCGTATTCCCCGTGCCAGAACTGCCAACCCACCGCCTGCCCGAAGAATTCGGCGGGAATGAGTGGCTTGTCGACGAGCTCTATGAGCAGTATCAGAAGAACAGGAACTCGGTCGACTCGAAGTGGTGGCCCCTGTTCGAATCCTTCGAAGCCGATTCCGCGGGTGGCGGATCGGCGGCGAGCAGCTCCGCCGTCGTCAACGGCGCGCTGAAGCCGGGCTCCGTCGACACACTCACGCGCGAACTCCCCAAGACCGGCACACCGACGACAGCCACGGGCACCGCCGCCCCCCAGGCCGCCGCACCTGCCGCGCCCGTCCAGCCCGCGGCGACGCTGCCCACCCCCACGCCGGCTTCCCCCACCGCACCCGCCCCAGCCAAGCCCGCCTCCCCGCCCACGGCAGCTCCCGCGCCCAAGAAGGGCGCCGCCGCCGTCGTCCGTGACGGCGCCCGCCCCTCGGCAACGAGCCCGATTCCCGCCCAGCTGCCCAAGTCGGCCAAGGACGAGACCGTCGAGGAAGACGTCGTCACGACCCTTCGGGGGCCGTCCAAGGCCATCGCGGCCAACATGATCACGAGCCTCGAGGTCCCCACGGCCACGACCGTCCGCGCGGTCCCCGCGAAGCTCCTCATGGACAACCGTGTCGTGATCAACAACCACCTCACGCGCGTCCGCGGGGGCAAGGTGTCCTTCACGCACCTCATCGGCTTCGCCGTGATCCGCGCCCTCAAGCTCATGCCGTCGATGAACGTGAGCTATGACGAAGTCGACGGCAAGCCCGTCGCCGTCCAGCACGCACACGTGAACTTCGGCATCGCGATCGACCTCCCGGGGAAGGATGGCACGCGCCTGCTCGTCGTCCCGAACGTCAAGAAGGCCGAGACCATGAACTTCTCGGAGTTCTGGCACACGTACGAGGACCTCATCAAGCGCGCCCGCTCGGGCAAGCTGACCGCGGACGACTATGCCGGAACGACCGTCTCGCTCACCAACCCGGGCGGCATCGGCACAGTCCACTCCGTTCCGCGCCTCTCGAAGGGACAGGCCGCGATCGTCGGTGTCGGCGCCCTCGAGTACCCGGCCGAGTTCCAGGGCTCGTCCGAGAAGATCCTCGCGCTCCAGGCCGTGGGCAAGATCATCACGCTGACCTCGACCTACGACCACCGCGTGATCCAGGGCGCGGGCTCGGGCGAGTTCCTCCGCATCGTGCACCAGCTCCTCCTCGGCGAGCAGGGCTTCTACGACGAGATCTTCGAGGCGCTCCGCATCCCGTACGAGCCCGTCCGCTGGAGCCCCGACCTCCAGGTCAACCCCGAGGACACCATCAACAAGGTGGCCCGGATCCAGCAGCTCATCCACGCGTACCGCGTGCGCGGTCACCTCATGGCGGACACGAACCCGCTCGAGTACGTCCAGCGCCGTCACCCCGACCTCGACGTGCTCACGTACGGCCTCACGCTGTGGGACCTCGACCGCGAATGGCCCACGGGCGGCTTCGGCGGCAAGCCGAAGATGAAGTTCCGCGACATCCTCGGAGTGCTCCGCGACGCCTACTGCCGCACGACGGGAACGGAGTACATGCACCTCCAGGAACCCGCCGAGCGCAAGTGGTTCCAGGACGAGATCGAGCACGCTTACAAGAAGCCGAGCCGCGAGGAGCAGCTCCGCATCGTGTCCCGCCTCAACGCGGCCGAGGCGTTCGAGACGTTCCTCCAGACGAAGTTCGTCGGCCAGAAGCGCTTCTCGCTCGAAGGCGGCGAATCGCTCATCCCGATGCTCGACGCGATCCTCTCCGAGGCGGCCGAGGACGGCCTCGACGAGGTAGGCATCGGCATGGCCCACCGCGGGCGCCTCAACGTGCTCACGAACATCGCGGGCAAGACCTACGCCCAGGTGTTCCGGGAGTTCGAGGGCACCCAGGACCCGCGCAGCGTCCAGGGCTCGGGCGACGTCAAGTACCACCTCGGCACCGAGGGCACGTTCACGGCCGAGAACGGCAAGCAGACCAAGGTCTACCTCGCCGCCAACCCGTCGCACCTCGAGGCCGTTGACCCGGTCCTCGAGGGCATCGTCCGCGCGAAGCAGGACCGGCTCGACACGGGCGAGGCGTTCCCCGTCCTGCCGATCCTCGTCCACGGCGACGCGGCGTTCGCGGGCCAGGGCGTCGTCGCCGAGACACTCAACCTCTCGCAGCTGCGCGGCTACCGCACAGGCGGCACGATTCACATCATCGTGAACAACCAGGTCGGCTTCACGACGTCGCCGTCCGCCTCGCGCTCGTCGGTCTACTCGACCGACGTCGCGAAGATGGTCCAGGCGCCGATCTTCCACGTCAACGGCGATGACCCCGAGGCCGTCGTCCGCGTGGCCCAGCTCGCGTACCGGTTCCGCGAGCGCTTCCACAAGGACGTCGTGATCGACCTCGTCTGCTATCGCCGCCGCGGGCACAACGAGGGCGACGACCCGTCGATGACGCAGCCTCTCATGTACAACCTCATCGAGGCGAAGCGCTCGGTCCGCAAGCTCTACACCGAGAGCCTCATCGGGCGCGGCGACATCACGCAGGACGAGGCCGAGCAGCTGCTCCGCGACTACCAGGAGCGTCTCGAGCGCGTCTTCGCCGAGACGCACGCCGCGCAGACCTCGCCGATCCCGATCGTCACGAGCGACCTCAAGGCGGTTTCCGACCTCGAGCGCCCGATCTCGCAGCAGCAGGAGGACTCGACGGGCGAGCGCCACCCCGAGTCGACGGCGATCAGCACGGACACCCTCGCGCGCGTCGGCAAGGTGCACCTCGAGATCCCCGAGGACTTCGCGGTCCACCCCAAGCTCAAGCAGCTCCTCGAGCGCCGCGAGCAGATGTCCCGCGAGGGCGGGATCGACTGGGGCTTCGGCGAGCTCGCGGCCTTCGCGACCCTCGTCATGGAGGGCGTCCCGGTCCGCCTCGCCGGCCAGGACTCACGCCGTGGCACGTTCGTCCAGCGCCACGCGGTCTTCCACGACCGCAACTCGGGTGCGGAATGGATGCCGCTCGGGAACCTCTCCGACGGTCAGGCGAAGCTTGCGATCTACGATTCGTCCCTCTCCGAGTACGCCGCGCTCGGCTTCGAGTACGGCTATTCGGTCGAGCGGCCGGAGGCGCTCGTGCTGTGGGAGGCGCAGTTCGGCGACTTCGTCAACGGCGCCCAGACGGTCATCGACGAATTCATCTCGTCGGCCGAGCAGAAGTGGGGCCAGCGCTCGTCGGTGGTCATGCTCCTCCCCCACGGCTACGAGGGCCAGGGTCCGGACCACTCGTCGGCCCGCATCGAGCGCTTCCTCCAGCTGTGCGCCGAGGACAACATGATCGTCGCGCATCCGAGCACTCCTGCGTCGCACTTCCACCTCTTGCGCCGCCAGGCCTACAGCCGCCCGCGCAAGCCGCTCATCGTCTTCACGCCGAAGCAGCTCCTGCGTCTCAAGGCCGCGGCGTCCCCCGTCGAGGAGTTCACGAGCGGCACGTTCCGCCCGGTCATCGGGGAGCACGAGAACCTCGATCCGAACGGCGTGCAGCGCGTGCTCCTCGTCTCGGGCCGCCTGTACTACGACCTGCTCGCGCAGCGCACGAAGGCGAAGGACACGACGACCGCGATCGTCCGGCTCGAGCAGCTCTACCCGCTGCCCGAGGCCGAGATCCAGGCGGAGCTCGCGAAGTACCCGAACGCCGAGGTGGTCTGGGCTCAGGACGAGCCCGCGAACCAGGGTGGATGGTCCTTCATGGCCCTCAACCTTGCACCGACGCTCGGCCGCCCGCTCGGGCTTGTCTCGCGCCCGGCGTCGGCGGCAACGTCGGCCGGTTCGATGAAGCGGCACACGGCTGAGGAGACCACGCTCCTCGAGGAGTGCTTCCAGTTCTGACGCGCTCGTGGCGCCCCCGGGTGCCACGCGGTCGACGGCGGCCCGCGCCTTCCCGACGGAGGGTGCGGGCCGCCGTCGTCCTCCGTCGGTGCGAAGACCCGCGAAGGACTCCCCGCCTCCGCTGTCCCGCGGGCTCGGTTCGCTAGACTCGGGAGCCGAGAGAGCCGTGCGCGGACGGCGCCGGCAGGGACGTGGAGGGGCGCATGGCGCAGGAGAGGAAAGTTCGCCTCGCGGCGATCGGCGACGAGCTGCTGGCGGGGAACGGCGACCCCCGCGCGCTCGGCTGGCTCGGGCGTGTCCTCGCACGGACGCCGCGCGAGGAGCTCACGCTCGAGAGCTACGTGCTCGCGGCCCCCGAGGAGGGCACGGAGTCCCTTTCGACCCGATGGCTTGCCGAGGCTCAGCGACGGTTTGGCGACGGGTATGAGAACCGGCTCGTGATCGGGCTCTCGGGACGCGACATCGAGTTCGGCATCTCGCCGGCCCGAAGCCGCCTCAACGTGGCCAACATCCTCGACAGCGCGGCGCAGAACAGCGCCGAGGTGTTCGTCGTCGGGCCCCCGCCGACGCTCGACCCGGTCCAGAACCGGCGGCTCGCCGAGCTCAACACAGCTTTCGCCGACGTGACGACGCGGCGCAAGCACTACTACGTCGACACGTTCTCGCCGCTCCTGAACCACGAGCAGTGGCGCACCGATCTCGGGGCGAACGCGGGCGCGCCAGGGCAAGCCGGCTACGGCCTCATCGCGTGGCTCGTCCTGCACCGCGGGTGGTTCCCGTGGCTCCGGCTCTCCCAGCCGCAGCAGTAGTCCCCCTTTCTTTCGTTCAGGTCAGCTCCCGTGGGTTAGGTCCGGGAGCTGACCCCTGAACGTATTCGCGGGGCCTTGCACCTTCCAACATCGCGATATATCGTGTTCAAGAACGCGTTATATCGCGACCGCCGCTGGCCCCCCGGCCCGCGGCCGGGACCTTTGCAGGGGGATCCGCAAGGAGGGGTCATGTCCACAGAGAATTGGAACGTCACCGAGGCACAGACCATCACGGTCGACGGCGTCACGTCGCTCCGCGCCGGGATCGTCGGCGGGCGGCTCGACGTCATCGTGCACGACCGCACCGACGCGATCATCGAAATCAGCGAGGTGGTCGGCGACGCGGTCGCCGTGAGCCTCGACAACGGGCGGCTCGAAGTCCGCCATCAGGTCCAGGGCCTCGAGGGGTGGTTCAAGACCCTCATGAGCACAGTTTCCGGGTCGAGCGAGAACCACGCGGTGATCTCGATCGCCATCCCGGCGGGCGTCCCGGTCGAGCTCGGCACCGTGAGCGGGGACGGCCTCGCCTCGGGGACCGGACCTGCCACGCGGCTCAACACCGTCTCCGGCTCGGTGCTGGGCAACGGCACGCGCGGCGAGCTCCACCTCAACACCGTGAGCGGGGACGTCATCGCCCGCGCGCACGAAGGCATCCTCACCGCCAAGACCGTCTCGGGCGAAGTGACCGCCTCGGGGCGCCTCAAAGACATCAGGGCGAAGTCGGTCTCGGGCGATCTCGTCTTCGACACCGAAGGCTATTGCGAGTCGCTCGGGGCGAGCACCGTGAGCGGCGACGTCACGATCCGGCTCCCCCGCGACATCGGCGTGGACCTCTCGGCCACGACGGTGTCAGGCCGCATCGTCGTCGACGAATCCCGCTTCTCGTCCATCAAGGGCCGCCTCGAGACGATCCTCGGCCCCGACCTCAAGCTCATGGTCCTGCGCACCAACACCGTCTCGGGCAACGTCTCGGTGGTGCATGCGGCGGACGGCGCCGCGCCGGGCAGGGCGGACAGCTCACCCGAGGGAGAGCAGGCCCCGGAGTGACTCCCCCGGTCTTCGCGCACGGAGCGCTTCGGCTGTATCTCCTCGCCCTGCTCGAGGACGGCCCGCGCCACGGCTACGAGCTCATCAAGGCCCTGAGTGACCGCTTCGGCGGCACCTACGCTCCAAGCCCCGGGACCATCTACCCCCGCCTCGCGAAGCTCCAAGAGGAGGGCCTGGTCGAGGCAGAGTCGGCCGGGCGGCGCAGCATCTACCGCATCACCGAAGCAGGCCTGCACGAGCTCGACGCGCGGCGCGACGAGCTCGCCGACGTCGAGCAGGACATCTCGGCGTCGGTGCGCCGCCTCGCCGATTCGCTGCGAGACGAGCTGCGCGCAAGCATGCGCGGACTGCGCGCGGACCTAGCGGCGACGGCGGAATCGGCGCGTCAGGCGGCACGCAGCGTCCGCGTCGAGGCGCGTACGACGGCGAAGCACCCTCACGGGGCCGGCTCGCCGTCGTCGTCCTGGCAGGGACCCGAGCCGGGCGAGGAGACGCGCGAACCCTCGCCGGAGCGGTTCAGCCGCGAAAGCCAGGGGCGCCTCAAGGAAGCCGAAATGCTCGTCCAGGCGTTCCGCGACGACGTCCGCGTCGAGCTGCGCACCCACGCCGCCCGCCACCCCGTCACGGAGGTGACTCTTGAAACGCTGCGGACCGTCCTCGACCAGGCCCGGATCGCGGTCAAGAACTCGCTTCGCGGCTGAACCCGCTCTCGCGAAGACGCCGGGGGCGTTTAGGCGCACGGCGCGGCGTATGGGAGGATGGTAGGCGGCCTTCTGGGCCATCAACGTTACCGAGTCGAAGGAGGCCCCTATGAGCAAGCGTGCACGCAAGCGCCGTGACCGCAAGAAGAGCGGCGCGAACCACGGACGGCGCCCCAACGCCTGAGGCGCCTCATGAGGCGCCCGCGCGGCGTCCCCGTGGTGCGGGAAGGGCCCGGAGCCAATGGCTCCGGGCCCTTTCGCATCAGCTCATGCGCGGGCGGCTCAGACCTCCGCGGCCTCTGCCGCCCCACGGACGGCGTGGATCTTCTCGAGAATGCTCATCTTGAGGGTCGCGGGCGCCTGCTCGCTGCAGCTTCGCTTCATCGCGCTGCGGATCATGCACTCGAGGTTGTGCTCCTCGCGGCACTCGGCGCATGACTCGAGATGCGCCCGGATCTCGGCGACGTCTGCCGCGGTCAGCGCACCGTCAAGGTACTCATAGAGGCGCTCGAGCCGCGATTCATCGCAATCGCCGAGTCCCTGACAGTTGCTCATCGTTCCTTCTCCTGCTTGCTCGAGCCTGTTCGTGCGGTCGCTCCCGCACCCGAGGTGGCACCGGCAGTGCCCGGTGCGGCGGCACCTGCGAAGCCGCGCTCCGCCGCGTAGTCCGCGAGCCGGTCCCGCAGCAGCTTGCGGCCGCGGTGGAGCCGCGACATGACGGTGCCGATCGGCGTGCCCATGATCTCCGAGATCTCCTTGTAGGCGAAGCCCTCGACGTCGGCGAAGTACACCGCGAGCCGGAACTCCTCGGGGATCGACTGCAGCGCATCCTTGACGTCCGAGTCCGGGAGGTGGTCGAGGGCCTCGGCCTCAGCCGAACGCAGCCCTGTCGACGAATGCGACTCGGCGCGTGCGAGCTGCCAGTCCTCGACCGAGTCGGTGTTGGCCTGCTGCGGCTCGCGCTGCCGCTTGCGGTACAGATTGATGTACGTGTTCGTGAGGATCCGGTACAGCCAGGCCTTGAGGTTCGTGCCCGGCTTGTACTGGTGGAACGCCGCGAAGGCCTTCGCGTACGCCTCCTGGACCAGGTCCTCCGCGTCGGCTTGGTTGCGGGCCATGCGCATCGCAGCCGAATACAGCTGATCGACATACTGCATGGCGTCCCGCTCGAACCGGTCGCGGCGCTGCTCGGCGCTCTCGGCGCCGAGCTCCACGACCGGTGCGCTGTCCGCGCCGAACTCGTCAGGCTCGATGGAATCGACGGTGCTCATCGCGCTCCAGTCTACTGGCGGGGCGGGGCGCGGACGGTCGAGGACCAGCACGGGCTCTCCTCCTGATGGTGCGGGGGTCGACGAAGGTGCGAACCGCTGCGGAAGGGAAAATATTCCCAGGAAGTGGAAGACTGGACCTGCTGGGGCCCCTGTGGCCACCACGTCACCGACCAATCACTGAAACGGAAGAGGAGCGAAGCATGACGGCAGTCCGGTTCCTGGCGAGGCCACTCCTCGCGTCGTCGTTCATCGTCGCGGGCTTCGACAAGTTCAAGAACGCCGACGATACCGCCGAGCAGCTCTCCCCCGTCCTGCGGCGCGCGGCCGACGCCCTGCCGGTCCGGGTCGAGGAGAAGACGCTTGCCCGCGCCGTCGGTGCCACGCAGCTCGGGGCGGGCCTCCTCTTCGCGTTCGGGAAGGTGCCGCGCTTCTCGGCGTCGGTGCTTGCGCTCACGACGGCGCTCAACACGTTCGTCGAGTGGCGTACGGCGGACATCGGCTCGAAGGGGCTGCGGGCCGAGCGCCGCGCGAGGCTCCTCAAGAACCTCTCGCTCGTCGGCGGGGTCCTGCTCGCATCCGTCGACACCGCGGGGCGCCCGGGCCTCGCGTGGCGCGCGCAGCAGCTCGCCGCGGACGCGTCGAGGACAGCCAAGACGACGATGGCAGCCAATGCCGATGCGGCGAAGTCCGCGACAAAGGCCGTCAAGAAGGCCGGGCGCGCGATCTCGGGCGGTCACGCGTGACCCCTTCCGCCGCGCCGTGGCCAGCACCGTTTGCCCACGGCCCCGTCGACGCCACCGTCACGGTCCCCGGATCGAAGTCCCTCACCAACCGCTACCTCATCCTCGCAGCCCTCGCGGACGGCCCGAGCCGCCTGCGGGCCCCGCTCCACTCGCGTGATTCGGCGCTCATGATTGCAGCCCTCCGCGCGCTCGGCGCGACCGTCACCGAGGTGCAGGGCGACGGCGACTTCGGGCCGGATCTCGAGGTCACGCCCATCCCCTCAAGCTCGCGCGAGGCGGGCGGCCTCGGTGCCGTGGCCATCGACTGCGGCCTCGCGGGCACGGTCATGCGGTTCGTGCCGCCGATTGCGGCGCTGTGCCGCGGGGAGATCGCGTTCGACGGCGATCCGCACGCCCGGGTGCGCCCCATGGGCCCGGTCATCGATGCCCTCGAATCGCTCGGCGTCGCCCTGTCCGCCCCCGATGGCGCGCGCCCCGCGTCGCTCCCCTTCACCGTGTACGGAACCGGCGCGGTGCCCGGGGGCCACATCATCGTCGACGCAAGCGGCTCGAGCCAGTTCGTCTCGGCGCTCCTCCTCGCGGGTGCCCGGTTCGAGGAAGGCCTGCACCTCGAGCACATCGGCAAGCCCGTCCCTAGCCTCGACCACATCGCGATGACGATCGCGGTGCTCCGCGAGCTCGGCGTCGAGGTCGACGACACCGTGCCGAACCATTGGTTCGTCAAGCCGGGACCGATCCGCGCATTCGACGTCCGCATCGAGCAAGACCTCTCGAATGCGGGCCCCTTCCTCGCCGCGGCGCTCGCGACGCGCGGCACGGTGCGGATTCCGAATTGGCCCGAGCACACGACCCAAGTGGGCGACGCATGGCGCGAAATCCTGCCGAAGCTCGGCGCACGCGTGGCGCTCGACGGCGGAACCCTCACCGTCACGGGCGGCGAGCGCATCACGGGGGCGGAGATCGCGGACACGAGCGAGCTCGCCCCCACGGTCGCAGCGCTGTGCGCCCTCGCCGATTCGCCGTCGCGCCTCACGGGCATCGCCCACCTGCGCGGCCACGAGACGGACCGGCTCGCTGCCCTCGTCACGGAGATCACGCGGCTCGGCGGGGACGCCGAGGAGACCGCAGACGGCCTCGTGATCCGGCCCGCCCGCCTGCACGGCGCCGTCGTCCTGAGCTACGCAGACCACCGCATGGCGACCGCCGGCGCGATCTGGGGGCTCGCGGTCGAAGGCGTCGAGGTCGAGGACATCGCCACGACGTCCAAGACCATGCCCGAGTTCCCGCACATGTGGGCGCGCATGCTGGGCTTCGGCGAGGCCGCGGCGTCCGCCCAGACCGGCGCGCGAGCGGACGGAGCCCGGTAGGCCCATGGCCGCCCGCGAATGGGACGAGAGCGACGTCCGGATCCGCCCGAACAAGAAGGGCAGCCGGCCGCGCACTAAGGACCGCCCGAGCCACGAGGACGCCGTGACCGGCCGCGTCATCACGGTCGACCGCGGCCGCTACACCGCCGTCGTCGCCGAGGACACGCCCGAGGAGCGCATCGTCGTCGCGGCCCGCGCGCGCGAGCTGCGCCGAACCCCCGTCGTCCCGGGCGACTTCGTCGGCCTCGTCGGGGATGTGAGCGGGCGGGCGGACACCCTGGCGCGCCTCGTGCGCGTCGAGGAGCGTCAGACGGTCCTGCGGCGCAGCGCGGACGACGACGATCCCATCGAGCGGGTCGTCGTCGCCAACGCGGACCAGCTCGTGATCGTCGTCGCGGCGGCCAACCCCGAGCCGCGCACGGGCTTCATCGACCGCGCCCTCGTCGCGGCCTACGACGCGGGCATCGAGCCCCTGCTGCTCGTCACGAAGGCGGACCTGAGGGATCCGGCCCCGCTCTTGGCCACCTACGAGCTCCTGCCGCTCGCCGTCGTCGTGAGCCGCACCGCGGAGGCCGACGACGACGCGGGTGAAGCGCCCGAGGGCGCCTCGGCACCGGACGGGCAGAGCGTGCGGCTCGACGACGACGCCGTCGCCCGCCTGCGCGAGGAACTCGACGGCAAGGTGACCGTTCTGCTCGGGCACTCGGGGGTCGGCAAGTCGACCATGGTCAACGCGCTCACGGGTGCCGACCGCGCGACGGGGGGCGTCAACGCGGTGACCGGCCGCGGCCGCCACACGTCGTCGTCGGCCCTCGCCCTGCGGCTCGACGGCGCGCCCCCCGGGAGCTGGATCATCGACACGCCGGGGATCCGCTCGTTCGGCCTCGCCCATGTGGACCCCGACCGGATCCTCCACGCGTTCCCCGACCTCGAGCCCGGCACCGAAGACTGCGCGCGCGGCTGCCGGCACGACGCGACCGCCGTGGACTGCGGGCTCGACGCCTGGGTTGCCGAGGGCCACGCGGGCCCGCACGGGCCCGCACGCCTCGCATCCCTGCGACGGCTCCTCGGGGCGGGGCCGCGCGAGGAGATCGCCGACGCCAAGGAACTCGGAACGCTCTGATTCCGCCCCGATCCGCGCCGGACACCGTCCAACGTCCAACTAGACGATAGCGTTGAGCCCATGACCCTCGCTGCCGAGTCGTACACTGACGACCTCCGCCTGGCCCACGTGCTCGCGGACTCCGTCGACGCGCAGACCATGGACCGCTTCAAGGCCCTCGACCTCCGGGTCGAGACGAAGCCCGATCTGACGCCCGTCACCGACGCGGACCGTGCCGCCGAGGAAGCCATCCGGGGGCAGCTTTCACGGTCGCGCCCCCGCGACGCCGTCGTGGGCGAGGAATTCGGCACCACGGGCCACGGCTCGCGCCGTTGGATCATCGACCCGATCGACGGGACCAAGAACTTCGTCCGTGGCGTGCCCGTGTGGGCAACGCTCATCGCGCTCGTCGACGGGGACGAGGTCGTGGTGGGCGTCGTGAGCGCGCCCGCCCTCGGCCGCCGGTGGTGGGCGGCGAAGGGTGCCGGGGCGTACACGGGCCGCTCACTCGCTTCCGCAACCAAGCTCAAGGTCTCCGACGTCTCGCGGATCGAGGATGCCTCCCTCTCCTACTCGAGCCTCTCGGGCTGGCGCGAGCGCGGGAACTTCGGCGACTTCCTGAGCCTCACGGAAGACGTGTGGCGCACGCGCGCGTACGGCGACTTCTGGTCTTATTGCCTCGTGGCCGAGGGCGCCGTCGACATCGCGACCGAGCCCGAACTGCAGCTGTACGACATGGCGGCGCTCGTGCCGATCGTCACGGAGGCGGGGGGCCGCTTCACGTCCCTCGAAGGCGAGGACGGTCCCTGGGGAGGCAATGCCCTCGCGACGAACGGCATCCTCCACTCGGCTGCGCTGCACCGGCTCAACCCCGAGCTCGACGACCTTCTCGTCCCATAGGGGAACGCCACGCACGAACTCCAGACCCGCGCAAGGGGCGCACTTCACGGGATGTAACACGGGCGCGCCGGCTGGAGGCCGTGCGCGCCCTCCCGTAATCTCGTGTTCAGGTCACGAGTGCCAGCGCGAAGCCCCGGCTTGCTGGCCGGCAACCCTCCTCACGCGGCGGGGTGCCCCGGGTGACGACCAGGCCGGTCCGGAGCGGATACGGCAAGCGCGGCCCCCGCGAGGCGGGGCCCCGACCCCGAGGTGCAGTCATGAGCACGCCCGTCGTCGTCCAGTCTTCTTCCCCGTCCAACCAGGCCTCGGCCTTTGGTTCCTCTCCCCTTCTTTCCCCTGCGAATTACCCCGACTCCGTGCGCCCCTTCGCGGACGTCATCGGCGCCGAGCTCATCACGCCGCTCGCGGGCGGGGGCGAGGTCCGCTACGCCAACCTCGACTACGCCGCGTCGGCTCCGGCGCTCACCGAGGTCGCGGCGTACCTCAACGAGGTGCTCCCCTACTACGCAAGCGTCCACCGCGGCGCGGGGTACGCATCTCAGGTGAGCACGTCGCTCTACGAGAACGCGCGGGGGATCGTGCGCGAATTCGTCGGGGCCCGCCCCGACGACGAGGTCATCTTCACGCGCAACACCACGGATTCGCTGAACCTCCTGGCCAGCTCGGTTCCCGGTTCGGGCGAGGTGCTGTACCTCGACATCGAGCACCACGCGAACCTTCTCCCGTGGCAGGCGCGTCCGCACCGCAGCGTGGTTGCCGCGCGCACGCTCGCGGAGACGCTCGAGCGCGTGCGGGCCTGGCTCAAGGCGGGCGAGATCAGCCTCGTCGCCGTGACCGGCGCGTCCAACATCACGGGCGAAATCCTGCCGATCACCGAACTTGCCGCGCTGGCCCACGAACACGGTGCGCGCATCGCCGTCGACGCGGCCCAGCTCGCGCCGCACCGCCGCATCGACGTCGCGGGGGCCGGGATCGACTATCTCGCCTTCTCCGGGCACAAGCTCTACGCGCCGTTCGGGGCGGGCATCCTCGTGGGCCGCCGCGATTGGCTCGACGAGGGCCGCCCGCATCTCGCGGGAGGCGGGGCCGTGCGCGAAGTGCGGCTCGACTCGGTCGCGTGGGCCGATGGCCCCGCGCGCCACGAGGCCGGCTCGCCGAACGTGCTCGGCGCTGCGACGCTTGCGAAGGCCGCGCAGGTGATCTCCTCGCTCGACGAGTCCGCGTGGCACCGCCACGAGCAACAGCTCCGGTCGGCGCTCGTCGACGGGCTGAGCACGATCGAGGGTGTGACGGTGCACCGGCTCTTCGAGGACTCGGACCTCGGAGCAAGCACGGCGTCGCGCGGCGCCGTCGGCATCGTCAACTTCTCGATCGCGGGGCACGACGCGGGCCTCACCGCGGCCTACCTCTCCGCCGAGCACGGCGTGGGGCTCCGCGACGGCCGCTTCTGCGCCCATCCGGCCCTCCGCCGCCTCGGCCTCCCGTCGGGCTCGCTGCGGGCGAGCTTCGGCCTCGGCTCGCGGCTCGACGACGTCGAACGCCTCGTGGCTGGTGTCCGGGAACTCGTCGAACGCGGCCTGCGCCTCGACTACCGCATCGACGCCGGCCGGTGGGTTCCCGCCCAAGACGGCCGCCCGTTCCCCGTGTGGGCACCCAACACGCCCGGCACCGCTGGTGCCGCGCCCTGCGTCGCCGAGGACTGACCGATCCGCCTCGTGCGGCCAGCGCCTTCTTTTCCCGGTAGATTCGACCCTGCGAATCGGGGGAACCCGGGAACTGAGCGTGCAGGGGCATGCTGGAGAGGAAAGCAACAGCATGGCGCGGGGCGGACCGAAATTCGACGACCGACGACGGCGAGAGCTCGCCGAGGCGTTCCTCGACGGCGGAGCCCATTACGAGCAGGTGCGGCCGGGGTATCCGGACGCGGCGGTGGACTGGATCCTGCCGCCTGGGGCGAGCACCGCCGTCGACCTCGGGGCCGGGACGGGAAAGCTCACGGGCCAGCTCGTCGCGCGAGGCCTCGCGGTCACGGCCGTCGACCCGAGCCCGAGCATGCTCGCCGAGCTCACCCGCCTCCACCCGGGTGTCGCCGTCGTCATAGCCCCCGCAGAGGCGACGACTCTACCGAGTGGCTCCGCGGACCTCGTCGTGGCGGCGCAGGCCTGGCATTGGTTCGATCCCGGCGCCGCGAGCCGCGAGGCGGCTCGGCTCCTCGCGCCGGGCGGCCGAGCGGCACTCGTCTGGAACCAGCTCGACACCTCGGTCCCGTGGGTGCATCGCCTTTCCCGCATCATGCATGCCGGCGATGTCCACAAGCCTGACTACCACCCGCCCACTGGACCCGAGCTCACGGGGTGGGAGTCGGCAGTGTTCAGGTGGGAGGACCCGATCACGCCCGAGGGGATCATCGAGCTCACGAAGTCGCGCAGCTACTATCTGCGGGCTTCGGAGAAGCAGCGGGCGCGCGTCGAAGCGAACCTCGCGTGGTACCTCCACGAGCATCTCGGCCACCGGGACGGCGGGCAGCTCCTGCTGCCGTACATCACGCAGGCGTGGCGCGCGGTCGCCGCGACGCACTAGGGCCCGCGTCAGTTCCGCGCCGCCTTGCGCCCGCTGACAGTCGCACCTAATGTTTAGGTGTACCGAAACTCAATGATGAGGCAGGCAGAAACTGCCGCGACTCTTCCGAGACATCGCAAAGGCTGGGCGGCGTGAGCAGGACTATACGGGACACCGGAGAGCGGCCGGCGCGTCGCCTCCGATGGCCCTTCGCGATCGGGCTCCTCGGCCCCGCGTTCGTCGCGTCGATTGCCTACGTCGACCCCGGAAATGTCGCGGCGAACCTCACGGCAGGGTCGCGCTATGGCTACCTTCTCGTGTGGGTGCTCGTGCTTGCGAACGCGATGGCCATGCTCATCCAGTACCAATCCGCGAAGCTCGGCATCGTCACGGGCAGGACGCTGCCCGAGCTCCTCGGCGAGAAGCTCCGGCCCGTGACGCGGCGCCTCTATTGGGCGCAGGCCGAGGTCGTCGCTCTGGCGACGGATCTCGCCGAGGTGGTGGGCGGCGCGATCGCCCTCCAGCTCCTCTTCAAGGTGCCGCTCCCCCTCGGCGCCGTCATCGTCGGAGCCGTCTCCATGGGGATCCTCGCGATCCAGGACCGGCGGACCCAGCAGCGCTTCGAATTCGCCATCATCGGACTCCTCGCGATCATCACGATCGGCTTCCTCACCGGGATGTTCGTGAGCCCTCCCGCGCCTTCAGGCGTCGTCGCGGGACTCCTTCCGCATTTCGACGGGCCCGAATCCGTGCTCCTCGCCGCGTCCATGCTCGGCGCGACGGTCATGCCGCACGCGATCTACGTCCACTCGGCCCTCTCCCGCGACCGCCACCGGGGGGACCCGCACACGCATGTGCCGCCACACGCCGTCGCGCGTCTCCTGCGCGGGACGCGCTTCGACGTCGTGATCGCGCTCGGCATCGCCGGCGTCGTCAACGTCGGGATGCTCCTGCTCGCGGCCTCGACGCTCGGCGGCCGCGAAGGCACGGACTCGATAGAGGGCGCGCATGCAGCCATCGAGAGCGCGCTCGGACCGCTCGTCGGAACGGTCTTCGCGATCGGGCTGCTTGCGAGCGGGCTCGCGTCCACGGCAGTCGGCTCGTATGCGGGCGCGACCATCATGGAGGGGCTCCTGCACCGGCGGATCCCGCTCATGGTCCGCCGCCTCGTGACCCTCGTGCCCTCGGTCGCGCTCCTCGCGCTCGGCCTCGATCCCACGATGTCCCTCGTGGTGAGCCAGGTCGTGCTGAGTTTCGGGATCCCGTTCGCGCTCATCCCGCTCATCCGGCTCGCATCCGACGCGTCGCTGGTCGGCGAGTTCTCCATGCCGCGCACGGTCGTCGTCGCGGCCTGGGGGAGCGCTGCGCTCGTCGTCGCGCTCAACCTCGTCCTCGTGTGGCTCACGGCGACTGCGGGTGCATGACGACGGCGCCCCGCCCCACGACGACGCCGCGTCCCCGCGGCCCGGCGCAAGGGTGACGGTAGGCTGAGACAGTGAAAAGCCAGCCATCTTCCTCGATCGAGGACTACGTGAAGGTCATCTACTCCTTCACGGAGTGGCAGGACAAGCCCATCACGTCGTCCCAGCTCGCCGCTCGCCTCGGCGTCGCGAACTCCTCGGTGTCCGAGATGGTGCGCAAGCTCAAAGACCAGGGCCTCGTCGACCACCGCCCGTATGGCGCCGTGCGGCTCACCGCCGAGGGCGAGCGGCTCGCGCTCACGATGGTCCGGCGGCACCGGCTCCTCGAGACCTTCCTCGTCGAGGAGCTCGGCTACAGCTGGGACGAGGTCCACGACGAGGCCGAGCAGCTCGAGCACGCGGTCTCCGAGACGTTCGTCGAACGCCTCGCGGAGAAGCTCGGGCACCCTGAGCGCGATCCCCACGGCGACCCGATCCCCACACCGACGGGCCGCGTCGAGCATCCGTCGGCCTTCCCGCTCGGCGGGCTCGACCCCGGCCATGCCGGGCGCATCACGCGGATCAGCGACGACGACCCCGAGATGCTCCGCTATCTCGCGCGCGAGCACATCGGCCTCGACACGGCCGTCGAGGTGGTGCGCCGCAAGCCTTTCGGCGGGCCGCTCGTCGTGCGGATCGGGGGCGGGGGCGCCGCACACGAGTTCGACGTGCCGGATTCGATCGCCTCCGCGCTGTGGGTGCACAGCGACGCGCCCCACGAGGGCTGCACCATCGAAAGCGCGTGACGCGCCTCAGTCCTTCCGCCTGAGCCAGAACGAGGCGATCAGGTTTGCGAACGCGACCGCGATAAGCGCCGCGCCGGGCACCGGCTGACGCACGACGACGACGGCGAGGCCCGCGGTCGCGAACATCCCGAACGAAGCGAGCGGAAGCCACGGCCAAGGGATGCGGCGGGACGCGCGCGGCGCGAAGAAGAAGGCCCACAGAACGACGACGGCGAGCGGCAGGCCGATGCCGAACACGACGTTCGCGGGTGGCGTGCCACGGAAGCCCGCATAGGCCCAGGCGGCGAGCATCGCGATCTCGAGAAGAAACGCGACCAGCCCCTGGACTGCCGCGAGAACGGGCCGCGCGGCAGGCGGCCGCGGCCTGCGGGCGCGCTCGGTGTCCATTCGCTCGGGCATGAGGCGAGCTTAGTCGTGCTCTTCGGTTCCGCCTACGACGGCCGAGCCGGCCCCTGAGGAGGATGGCCTGGCGGCAGCCTTCGGATTGCGGATCCACGCAGCCGACGTCGCCGCGCTCGCGGCGAGCAGCCCCGCCGAGGCGAGCATGCCACGGCGGAGGCCGGCCTCGTCGAGCACGCCGCCCATGATCCCGCCGGCAGCCGCGATGCACACGAGAGAGGCGACACGGGCAACGGCGTTGTTGACCGCCGACGCGATGCCGGCCGCCGTGATGGGCGCTGCGTTGAGGACGGCCGCCGTGAGCGGCGCCACCATGATGGACAGTCCGATGCCGAACAGGACGACGGGTGCAAGGATGTCCCGCCAGTAGTCGAGGGGCGGCGTCTCGAGCGCGATCCAGGCAAAGGCCACGGCCCCCAGCGCAGGGCCGAGCGCCATCGGCAGGCGCGGCCCGATGCGTGCCCCGATCCGAGCGGCTGTCGAGGAGAGGAAAAGCAGGGACAGGGTGGCCGGAAGGAGCCCTAGGCCCGCCTCGAACGCCGTGAGCCGCATGCGCTGCTGGAGGTACAGACCGAGGATGAAGAACCCGACACCGAGCGCTCCGTACGCCCACCACGTTGCAAGGTTGCCTGCCGCAAAGTTCCGCTCGCGGAAGAGGGCGAGCGGAAGCATGGGCGTGGCCGCAACGCGCTGCCGCACCGCGAACGCTATCCCCGCGACGACTCCCGCCGAGAGGCACACGATGACGAGCGGGTCTCCCCATCCGCGGGCACCCTGCTCGATGAGCCCCAGCACAATGCCTCCAAGGGCGACGACGGCGAGGGACGCGCCGAGCGCATCGAGCCTCCCCGAGGGCGCGGGGGTGGGGACGGCCTTCTTGAGCTGGACAAGCGGCCGCCACATGAGTATGGCGGGAACGACGTTGACGAGGAACACGAGCCGCCAGGTCGCGAGGTCCACGGCAGCGCCCCCGACGAATGGCGCGGCAACCGCCGCGGCCGAGGTCCAGGCGGTCCACAGGCCGATCATGCGGGCGCGGACAGGGCCCCCCGAGGACGCCGTGATGAGCGCGAGTGCGCTCGGTGTCACAACCGCGGCGGCGGTTCCCTGGAGCAGCCGGGCGACCACCAGGATCCAGTCGCTCCATGCGAAGCCGCAGACGAGGGACGTCGCGGTGAACGCGATCACGCCGATGCCGAGCACGCGCGCCCGGCCGTAGCGGTCGGCGACCGATCCCGCCGCGAGGATGAACGCCCCAAGCGTCAGCAGGTAGCCGTCCACAACCCACTGCTGGAAGGCGAGTCCGCCCCCGAGCTCGCGCATCATCGCGGGCAGGGCAAGGTTGACGGCGCTCGCGTCGAGGATCACGAGACAGCTCGAGCACACGGCCACGAAGAGCACACGGCGTTGGAGAGACGTCATCACCGGGTTCTCGGGTGGTCCCGCGGGTTGGGTCACACGCCCATCCTGCTCCACGGAGCTCGCGAGGTCGAGGCGGCACCTCGTGGCCCGTGGCCCCACTCGGAAGGAACCGGCGACAGCAGTCCCCTCCTCGCGCACAAGTCCCCCACCGGAGAACTTAGGGGCGAGGAGAGAACTGCGATTCGCGACAACGGGACTTTCGGACGCCGTCGGAAAAACAGAACGCCCCCGGTCCGAAGACCGGGGGCGAAAAGTGGAGATGGGGGGAATTGAACCCCCGTCCGATGCGGCTTTGTCAGGGCTTCTCCGGGCGCAGTATGCGTCGGGATTTCTCGGCCCCAGCCATCATGCACACAAGTGGCTGACCCGGGCCCAGTCATCTAAGAGTCCCAGCAGCCCCAATGACGAGGGCTACCAGCAGTGGCTATCTAAACGACGCCAGGATCCGGGACGATAGCATTCCCGGGCTGACGGACTCGTTCGCTACTTAGGCAGCGAGAGCGAAGTCAGTGCGCTTAGAGTTGGCACTTATTGTTTTGCAGAGAGCGTTGACGAGATGACTCTGCATCCTCGGCCCGCTTCACCTGTCTCAACCAACACCGTCGAAACCGATCATCCCCTATTCGGTTGTCAACCGACCGGCGTGCCTCGCGGCTCACCGGAACATCCAGTATAGCGCCCCCGAGAGGCGGTTCATTCCCGCCCCGACCGCGGATCAATGCGGAAGCAGCCCCGCGTCCGCCTTGGCTTCAACCACGGCGAGCGCGGCGCCGTCGACCGTCCGCGCGAAGGCCGGATCGGACTGTGCCCGGTCGACGATCCCCTGCCACACGCGGGGTGCGAGGGCCTGATCCGTGCAGAGCACCATAGTGCCGCCGGCGGCGAGGAAGTTGCTTCCGCGGTGCTCGGGGAGGAATCCGGAGAGCTGGGCCGCGTCGCAGACGTCGTCCGAGACGACGATGCCACGGAAGCCGAGATCGCCACGGATCATTCCCTGGATGACAACCGGCGAGAACACGGCGTTGTTGCCGGGGTCGATGGCCGGGTAGAGCGCATTCGAGACCATGAGCCACCGCACCCCCGCCTTCACGGCCCCTGCGAACGGCGCAAGGTACGGGTCGGATCGGGTCATGGCGGGGTCGGAGACGTCCCTGCTCGTGTCCGTGTTCGCCGTGACCCGCCCTAGTCCAGGGAAGTGCTTGGGGGTAGCCTCGACGCCCGAATCGGCCATCCCCTGGGCGAACGCGATGCCGTGCGCCGCGACGTCGTCTGGCGTGAAGCCGTACTCGCGCTCGTAGTGCCCGATCGGGATGTTGCTCGGCGCAAATTCCGCGGACGGAACCGTGTCCAGGACGGGCGCAAAATTCACGTTGACGCCCACGGACGCGAGTTCCCTCCCCCACTGCCCCGCAGCGCTCCGGAGCGAGGAAGGGTCCATGGATCCTTGGCCCAGCGCCGACGGCAGCGACGAGAATCCCGGGCCACGGAGGATCTGGACCTGTCCGCCTTCTTGATCGGTCGCCACGAACTGGCCGACACCGAGTGTCGCATCCGCCGTTGCCTCGGCGCGCAGCTGCCCGACCACGCCCGCCACGGCAGCCGCCCCCGCCGTCGTCCGCCCTTTGAGGAAGACGTTGCCGACGTGCAGCCGGCGGAGCGCGTCAAGGGTCGCCGAATCCGGTCCGGTCACGGGCGAACTCACCATCATGATCTGGCCGACGCGCTGCTCGATGCTCATCGAGGCAAGGATCCGCTGGGCCTGGCTTTGCGCCGCGGCGCCTGGGCTGGATGGCGGGGCGGACGACGGCGGGGCAGGCGCCGCCGTCGTCGGACTGGCTGTCCCGGGCGCCGTGGTGGGAGATGGTGTCGCGGATGCGGACGACGACGGCGGGGCGCCGGGAGTGCCGATCAGCCGGGGAACGATGCCGATGACGACGACCACCGCGGCGAGCATAGCTGCCGCGCCGACCGCCAGGACGATCCTCGCCCGCGTACTCCCGAATGCCACGACCCTCCCTCACAGGCTCCGATTGTTCGCCGCTCGGGACTCGCCGCGAGCGGTCAGCGCCGGTTGCGTACCCGCATCTCGCGCTGGGCCTCGCGGTTGTCCTGCTTCTCGCGCAGGGCCTGACGCTTGTCGTATTCCTTCTTGCCTCGGGCGAGCGCGATCTCGACCTTGGCGCGCCCCTCGTTGAAGTACACCTGAAGAGGCACAACGGTGAGACCCTGCTCGTTGACCTTGTGCTCGATCTTCACGAGTTCCTCGCGGTGGAGGAGCAGCTTGCGGCGCCTGCGCGCGGAGTGGTTCGTCCAGCTCCCCTGGCTGTACTCGGGGATGTTGACGGCCTCAAGCCACAGCTCGCCGTTCGAGAACGAGCAGAACCCGTCCGTGAGCGAGATGTGGCCCTCGCGCAGCGACTTGACCTCGGTGCCCATGAGCACGAGGCCCGCCTCCCACGTGTCGAGGATGTGGTAGTCGTGCCGGGCTTTGCGGTTGGTTGCGACGGCCTTGCGGCCGGTCTCCTTCGACACGTCTCTCCTCCTCATCGCTGGGTTCGCTGCGAATTCCGTGGTCTGATCCTCTGGCGTTCAGCCCCGAGGAACCCAAGAATTCTACCGCATGGGCGAATCAGAGCAGCGTCATCGGATCGACTGCCCTGCCGTTGAGCCAGGTTTCGAAGTGGGCGTGGCAGCCTGTCGAGTTGCCGGTGCTGCCCGAGTATGCGATGAGCTGCCCTTGGCCGACGCGCTGCCCCGGCGAGACGACGACGCTCGAGTTGTGGTAGTAGACGGTCGTGAGCGAGTTTCCCTGGATCACTCCGTGGGAGATCATGACGGTCCATCCACCGCCGCCGTTCGTCCAGCCGCCGACGGTGACAGTGCCCGCCGCTGCCGCGTAGACCGGGGTGCCGCACGGGGCACCGAAGTCGACGCCCGTGTGCATATAGCCGCCGGTGCCGAAGAAATCGATGGTTCCTGGCGGCGTCGCGCGCCAGCCAAAGCCGGACGTGATCGGGATGTCGTACGCGAACGGGTGCCGGAGTCCGAAGGCGGACGGCGAGCCGACCTGCGTCGACTGCCCGCGGGCTGCCTGCTCGGCGAGCCACTGCTCGCGCAGCCGACGGTCGCGGTCGGCAATCTGGGCGGCCACCGCGTCCTGCTGGGCCTTGAGGTCGGCGATCTGCTGCTGGATCGCGGGCCGCTGCGCCTCAAGCTCCTGATTGAGCCGGTCGGTGTCGGCAACCAGCTTGTCCACCGCAGCCTTCTTCGCCGCGGCGTCGTCCCGCGCCGCCTGCTCGCGGGCCAGCGCGGCATCCGCCTGGGCCTTGAGGTCGCGGATCTGGTCCTCGACGGCGGCGAGCCTCGCTTCGGCGTTGACGTTCGCGGCGGTCTGCTGCGAGAGCCGCTCAAGGGTCGCGTTCTGGGTGCGGAGCGCCTGGTCTGCGAGGTCAATGCTGTCTGCCAGGCTCCCGCCGCCGGCGTCGCCGAAGATGAGGCTCAGGTTCGACGGCACGCCGCCGGTCTTATAGGCCTGGGTCGCAATCTGACCGATGAGCTTCTTGGTCTCTTCGGCCTTCCCCCGGTCGTCGGCCAGCTGCTGGGTCATCTTGGCCTTGTCCTGCTGCGCCGCGTCGACGCGGATCGCGAGGGCTTCGGCTTCCTTGGTCGCGGCGGCGACGCGCCCTTGTGCTTCGACGAGCGCCTGCTGGGCCCCGGGAATCTGGGCGCGATAGTTCGCGAGGTCCGCCGCGGACTGCTGGATGCGGCCATCGAGGAACTCGAGCGATGACTGGACCTGCTGCGACTGCTGGTCGAGCTGCGCCTTCTGGTTGTCGAGATCGTCCGCGCTGGCCGGGACGGAGGCGGCGAGGCTCAGAGCCAGGGCGACGACGGCGACGAAGGCCAGCCGTCGGTGGCGTGCCGATGCGGTGCGGGGCGCGGAGAGTCGTTTCTCGGAAGCCATGTCAGACCTTCAGGTAGCGTCGGAGGGTCACGAGGGATGAGACGCCCGCGAGGACGACGCTCAGACCGATGAGCAGCGGCACGAGGATGAGCACCTGCGCCGGGGAGATGAAGGCCGTGTCCGGGTATTGCTTCGCGAGCACGTCGCCGAGGAAGAACTTCGCGACCGCCCACAGCGTCGCGCAGGCCAACACTGCCCCGACGACGGCGGAGATGACGCCTTCGAGCACGAATGGCAGCTGGATCACGAGCTTCGAGGCTCCCACGAGTCGCATGATGCCAGTTTCGCGGCGACGGCTGAATGCGGAGAGCCTGATCGTGGTGCCGATCAGGAGAATCGCGCACACGATCATGACCCCTGCGATGACGATCGCCACAACCGAGGCCTGATTCATGATCGTGAAGAGGCGCTCGAGCAGCTGCCGCTGGTCGATGACGGTCTCGACGCCGGGGCGGGAAGAGAACGTCTCACTGATGATCTGGTACTTCTCGGGGTCCTTGAGGTTGATGCGGAACGACGCGGGGAGCTGGTCCGGGGTCACCGAGTCCACGATCGGCGAGTTCGCGAACTGCTCCTTGAAGTGCTGGTAGGCCTCGGACTGGGATTCGAAGTGGTAGTCGTTGACGTACTGGGCGACGGCAGGCGAATCGAGGAGCGCCTGGATGGACTTCTGCTGGTCCGGGGTGACCGACCCGCCCGCGCAGCCCGCCGATGTCGAACCCGGGCCGCACAGGAAGATCGCGACCTGGACCTTGTCGTACCAATAGCCCTTGAGCTGGCTGATCTGGAGCTGGAGCATTCCGGCCGCGCCGACGAACGTGAGGGACACGAACGTCACCAGAATGACCGAGACGACCATGGAGAGGTTCCGACGGAGACCGCTTGCGATCTCCCCGAGGATGAACGCGAGCCGCATCAGATCTCCTCCTCGCCGGCGCCCGACGGCGAGGGCACGGGTTCGCGTCCTCCGTCGGCCGGCGGATCGTCCAGGCGGCGCGGACGCAGGGCCGGCATCATCGACGTGTAGAGCGCCTTCGCCTCGTCGCGGACGATCTTCCCCGAGCCGAGTTCGACGACGCGCTTGCGCATCGAGTTGACGATGTCGTCGTCGTGCGTCGCCATGACGACAGTCGTGCCGTTCTGATTGATCTTGTCGAGCAGCTGCATGATCCCCTGCGAGGTGGTGGGGTCGAGATTTCCCGTCGGCTCGTCGGCGAGCAGGATTCCGGGACGATTGACGACGGCGCGCGCGATCGCGACGCGCTGCTGCTCGCCGCCAGAAAGTTCGTGCGGCATGCGGTGGCCCATGCCTTCGAGGCCGACCGTCTTGAGGACCTCGGGGACGGTCTCGCGGATCACGCCTCGGTTCTTGCCGATGACCTGCATCGCGAACGCGACGTTCGCGAAGACGGTCTTCTGTGGGAGGAGGCGGAAATCCTGGAAGACGACGCCGATGCCCCGGCGGAGCCTCGGAACCCGCCAGCTCGAAAGCCGGGCGACGTTCTGGCCCGCGACGTACACCGCCCCCGCGGTAGCGCGGTCCTCACGCAGGACGAGACGGAGGAAAGTCGATTTTCCGGAGCCGGACGGGCCGACGAGGAACGCGAACTCGCCGCGCTCGATCTCGATCGATACCGAGTCCAGCGCGGGCCTGGCCTTCTTGTCGTAGACCATTGTGACGTTGTCGAAGCGAATCATGGCACTTCCGGCCCGGCGGGACGCGTCGCCGCATCCAACACCGGCGCACGGGCGCAGTCGGGGGGACGGAATGCGCCGGCTGCTCGACTATATGCATGGAATGGGACTTTCGAGGAGGTCATCCCCGGCGTGTTGCCGAGTCCTTGGAGAAGTCTTGGGAGAACTTTGCCGTTTCCGGGATCTTCTCCACGCTCGACGGCGGAGTCCTCACCCTCCCGCCGCGGGACGGGCAATGTCTCTCCCACGGCGCAGGTGCCGCGGACCCGAGCTCACGCTCGCGGGCTAGTTTTCGGCGCCTTGGCGCTGGCCCGCGCGCCAGCGGATGCCGGCGTCGATGAAGTCGTCGATCTCCCCGTCGAGCACGGATGCAGGATTCCCGACCTCGTGCTCCGTCCGGAGGTCCTTGACCATCTGATACGGGTTGAGGACGTAGGAGCGCATCTGATCGCCCCACGACGCCTTGACGTCTCCCGCGAGTGCCTTCTTCTCGGCGTCCTCCTGCTCCTTCTTGAGCAGGAGGAGCCGCGACTGGAGCACGCGCATCGCTGCCGCACGGTTCTGGATCTGGGACTTTTCGTTCTGCATCGAGACCACGATGCCCGTCGGAAGGTGAGTGAGCCGCACGGCGGAGTCTGTCGTGTTGACGGACTGCCCTCCCGGGCCCGACGAGCGGAACACGTCGACGCGGATCTCGTTGTCGGGGATCTCGATCGAGTCGGTCTGCTCGATGAGCGGGATCACCTCGACCGCGGCAAAGGAGGTCTGCCGGCGGCCCTGGTTGTCGAAGGGGCTGATGCGGACGAGGCGATGGGTCCCGGCCTCGACCGAGAGCGTTCCATACGCGAAGGGCGCGTTGACCTCGAACGTGGCCGACTTGATGCCGGCTTCTTCCGCGTACGAGGTGTCCATCACCTTGGTCGAGTAGCCGTGCCGCTCGGCCCACCGCAGGTACATGCGCAGGAGCATCTCCGCGAAGTCGGCGGCGTCCACGCCGCCGGCACCCGAGCGGATCGTCACGACGGCTTCGCGCTCGTCGTAGTCGCCGTTGAGCAGCGTGACGACCTCGAGTTCCTCGAGTGCCTTGCTGATAGACCCAAGTTCCTTGGCGGCTTCCGCGAGGGAATCGGCGTCGCCCTCTTCGTTGGCGAGCTCGACAAGCACCTCGAGGTCGTCGATGCGGGTTCCGAGCCGCTCGACTCGCTCGAGTTCCGACTGCCGGTGCGAGAGGCGCGACGTCACCTGCTGGGCCTTGCTCGGGTCGTCCCACAGGTCGGGGGCGCCCGCGGCCTCGCTGAGTTCGGCGATTTCGGCGCGCAGCGCTTCGACGTCGGTCACCTGCTCGATTGACGAGTGGGTCGAGCGAAGGGCGCGGATTTCTGCGGGAAAGTCGATCTCAGCCATAGCCTCTCAAGCCTACGCCATCGGCTAGCGTGTGAGCCTCGCCCGGGCAGTTGACGTCGCCTGGATCGGCACGCCGTCCGGCATGACCATGCCGATGAGGGGCAGACGGGCGACGGCGGAGAGGGTCACTTGGGCGCTGCGTGCGTCGGGCGATCCAGTGGCGCCTTCGACGGCGAGGCCCTCGAGCCTCGCTGCTGCCACGTCGCGCGCGAGGTAGGTGTTCACGACAGAACGCACCCGGTCCGTGCCGAGCGCCGCGGCGGGCAGTCCCTGCGCTTGGGCCGCGTCAGCCAAGGTGAAGCTGTCAGCGGCTGCCTGCGCGGCGCCGTCGGCCGCTGAAAGGAGCCGCTTGTGCTCGATGTGGACTGCGGACACCCCAATCACTGCTCCGACCACGAGCAGGCAGAGGACCGCGTAGCCGATCAGGAGGATCGCGAGCTGGCCGGATCCGTCGCCCGGCGCCCTGGGTCTCAGCGGAACCTCCCCACGATCTGCGTCGCGCTCGAGCTCACTCGCCCGGCCGCGAGCTGAGCGTCACCGAGCGCCGGAACAAGTGGAAGCGGCGCCTCCACGACAACCGTGACGCTAACGGCCGTCCCGGATTCGAGGCACATGGGCCGATCACACGAGATTTCAAGCGAGGCGGACGCCTCGACGAGGCCGAAATCTGCGACAGCCATGCGGAGTGCGGCCTCCGCTGCGGCCTGTCCGGACACGGGGTTTTCGGCCCGCACGAAGACCTTCGCCGCGTGATCGGCCGCTCCCGCGGCCGCAAACGACGCCCCTTGGAGTATCCCTACGCCGAGGATGAAGTACACGATCGGCACCATGAGCAACGCGCCCAGCATCACGAATTCGACGGCCGCGCCTCCGGATTCGCGGTCGGGCCCGGGCCTTGACCGCGACGGCCAACCGTCTGGTTCCCGTAGCTCAGAGTGCAGGGGCATGCCCCGCCACCTCGATCGTCCCAGCTGGTCCGAGAAGTCCGATGATCGGGAGCGGCGCGCGGATTCTGACCTCTACCGCGTCGACGCCGCCGATCTTCGCATCGAGGACCGAGATGTCCGACGCATAGGAGGAGCCGACCGAGGACGTCACGAGCTCCTCGGCTCGATCGCGCGCTTGGTCGCGGCTTCGGTCTGCCAACGAGCCGTACCGAGCCGCCGATGCCGCCGCGTCAACTAGGCAGTTCCGCATGTGGAGGATCAAGGCCAGCTGAACGATGCCCAGCGCGAGCACCGTGGCGAGGCTGCCCACGAGCACGAAATCGGCAGGCGCCGATCCGCGCTCTCCTGCACCCAAAGAACGCATCCCGGCCTACTTGCTGACCTTGCTGATGGCCTGCTTGAAGAGTCCCTCGAGCGTGGGCGACGCGATGGCGAGAAGGCCCATCACGAGCACAGCGCTCATCAAGGTGATCATCACCCAGCCGGGCACATCGCCCCGTTCGCGGTCATCCCGTGCGCCCCCGATGATCCGGAACGCCGCGCTGGCGGTCGACTGGCACGCGATCGCCGCGTGACCAAAGATCCTGTTCATGTCTCCCCCTGTGTGTGGTGTGAAGGTGGTTAGGTCGCAATGGTGATGGCCGCGATGCCGGGATACACGGCGAAGAGCACGGTGAGCGGGAGGATGCCGAATACGAGCGGCACCATCATTCCGATTTCCTTGCGCCCCGCAGCCTCCATGAGCTCCCGCTTTGCGAGGTCGCGCACATCCTGGGCTTGGGCCCGCAGGACGTCGGCGAGCGGGGTTCCGCGCTCGACAGCGACGACGAGTCCGTCGACGAAACGTGTGATCGGCGATAGGCCGACTCGATCCGCCATGCCGTGAAGGGCCTGCGCCAACGGACTCCCCGACCGCATGTCCGCCAAGACGAGCCGGAATTCCTGAGCCAGGGCCCCTTGTGTCAGGCGCGAGGTTCGTTCGAGCGCGCCCCCGGCCGTCTCGCCGGCTCCGACCGCGAGGGCCATCATGTCCGCAACAGCCGGAAATTCGGCGAGTATGCGGTGGCGTCGGCGCTGGATGACCGAGCTGAGCGCGTAGTCCCTCGCCACGAACCCCGCCACCGCGGCGCCCAAGACCATGAGCACGCCAGTCAGGATGTTGAGCCGCCCCGACAGAGCAAGCCACACCGCAACCGCCGTCGAAGCAGCGAAGCCGACGCCCGACCAGACGAGCTGCTCTGCGCGGAAGTCGAAAGGAGTCTTCGGCGAGCCGGATTCCGCGAGTCGCTTTGAAAGCGCTGAGCTGCCCAGGTTGAAACGGGAAAGTACCGCAACAGCCTCGCGAAGCATGGGCCGCGCGATCCGCTCAAGCGGCCCGAAGGGAAGGACCGGGCCTGGAATGTCACGGAGGAGCCGCGAGGAGGCATCGACCGAACGCAGCTGGGGAGCCACACGGTCAGCGAAAGTGATCCGCCGCATCGCGGGAAGCCGGACATAGACGAGCCAGAGACCGAGCCCCAGCGCTGCTCCGGCAAGGGCAGCCAAGCCAGTGATTCCGCTCATCCCAGAACCCGTTCTTCGCGGGGCAAGGCTCCGATGCGCAGCATGAGCCGATAGCACACGACCGAGACGGCAAGTCCCCCGCCCAGCACAGCCATCCCGATCGGTTTGGAGTAGGCGACCATGGCCTCGGGGCGTGTGGCGAGCATGAGGAGGACAGCCCATGGGGCGGCAACGGCGAGCCTTGCGCCGTTGACGGTCCATGACTGACGGGCCTCGAGTTCGCTTCGCGTCCTCGCGCTCTCGCGGAGAAACTCTGCAAGCGTTCCGAGGAGTCGCCCGAGGTCTGATCCCCCTACCTCTTGGGTGAGCCGCAGGGATTCGACGATGCGGTCGGCGATCGGATCCGCGAGCCGCCCCTTGAGCCGATCCAAGGCTGCACCGAAGCGCCCACCCGCCCGATAATCAGCAGCGAATTCGAGGAACACGGGACGAAGAGGTGCGGGACCCTTATGGCCAAGCTGGATGAGAGCCTCCGGGAGGGGCAGGCCAGCGCGAATCGCGGAACGAAGGTGGTCGACAGCGTCGGGCCAATGCTCGCGAAGGAGCGCAGCGCGCCGCCGGGCCTGCCACCGCACTGCAGCGACGGGAAGCCAAGACGCGAACAAGCCGAAGCACACGGCCACCGGCCATGCCGACGTCGCGACGAAGAGGCTCAAGGCCACGAACAAGCCGAGGCCCACGGCCGAGGCAACGAAGCCAGCCGTCGTCACGCGGTCGATGCCCGCGCGTCGCAGAAGCGCGGCAATCCGTCCCTCGCGGGGCGTCCGCGGCGCGGGAGGAGGAACCGCCCAGCACGCCCACCACACGAAGAACAGTCCGATGCCGCCCATGAGACCCACGATCGCGGCCATCAGGCGGCTCCAAGAAAGGCCGCCACGTCAACGCCAGCTCGCGCGAACTTCTCGGGCTTCGGAACGCCGGCCGAATGGGGCCGCAGCGCTCCTCCGTCGAGTGCGAACACCGAAGTGGTCTCAATGACGCCGTTCTCCACCCGGGAGCCGACCGCGAGGATCTCCTCGACACGCCGTGTTCCGTCGGGGCGCCGAGCGCAATGCACAACCAAGTCAATGCATGCGGCCACCGTGGGCACGACGAATGAACTCGAAATGTTCGCTCCCGCGAGAAGAGGCAGCGTGCAGAGCTTGGTCACCGCGTCTCGGGCCGAGTTGGCGTGGACGGTGCACATTCCGGGCAAGCCCGAGTTCAGGGCAATGAGCATGTCGAGGCTTTCGGCCTCGCGGACCTCCCCCACGATGAGCCGGTCCGGGCGCATCCGCAGGGCCTCCTTCACAAGCCGTCTCAGGGGAATCTCTCCCGTGCCTTCGAGGTTCGGCTGGCGGCACTGCAGGCCGACTACGTCCCGGAGCGGAAACTGCAGTTCGAAGATCTCCTCCACAGTGACGACCCGCTCACGCGAGCCGATCGACGCCCCGAGGCAATTGAGCATGGTCGTCTTGCCTGCCTGCGTTGCCCCCGAGACCAGGACATTGAGGCCGCCGGAGACTGCCGCGGCCAGAAACCGCGCGGCCTCCGGTGTCAAGGAGCCGAGCTCGACGAGGTGGTCGAGACGAGACGCGCGGGCGATGAACTTGCGGATGTTCACCGCCCAGTGGCGCTTCGTCACGTCGGGAATGACGACGTGGAGGCGGGACCCGTCAGGCAATGCCGCGTCGACGAACGGGCTCGAGAGGTCCAGCCTCCTCCCCGAAGTCTTGAGCATCCGCTCGACCAGATTCCGCACCTGCTGGTCGGTGAGCGTCACCGATGTGAGTTCCGACTCGCCGCTGCGGGCTACGAAAACCTCATGCGGCGCGTTGATCCAGATCTCCTCGATCGTCGGATCCTCGAGGAGCGGTTGAAGGGGACCATATCCGGCCACCGCATCGAATACCTGTTTGCGTGCGCGTTCGATCGCGCCGACCGGGGGGACAGCCCCTAGGAGTGCTCGTTCGTCGTAGTCCGCGACCGCTTCGTCGATGAGCCGGCGGACCTCGGTCCCGTCGTGAAACGGGTCGATGCCGCGCAGGCGTACGAGCTCGCGCACTTCGGTTTCGACGATCTGTATGGCGTCCATGCAACCCCCAACGCAGCGCCATGCTGCTCCCCCAACGCTGCAGACGGTGCGAAGCCGCAGCGGGCCGGCCCCCCGGCCGACTCGACCAGCCTAGCGGATCTTAGGCAGTTGTTAGGCACCGGCTGGTTCGTCTGTGGATAACTCAGCTCGCCGAACGCTGACGGTCCCACGACGGGAGCGAGGCAGATGCAAGGTCTCGGTAGTCGCCGTCGCACGCTCGGAGCGCACCATCCTCGGCACCCAACAGACGGACAATGTCCTCCTCGGTAACGCCACGAAGGCGGATCGAATCGACGAGCCAGCGCTCAAGCTGCCAGCAGTCGTTGAGCGCGCCCAGCGAGTCCTGACGCTCCCGGGCTGCGTCGGCGAGTCCGCTCGCGCGGTCTTCCGCCCACGATTCAAGAGCCTCCGCCATGTAGCGGAGCCGCTTGAGTGCCTTTCGTTCGAGATGAAGCTGCGTCCATCTCGCGGCACCGGGCGGGAAGGCTTCGGCCTCGGTCCTGAGCTGCTCGCAAATGTCCCACTGCTGCTGCAGGAGATCTACGACCGCCTCGTTGCCGACTTCCGAGGATTCGAGCCGGAGGCCCTTGGCAGCTTTGCGCGACTGACGGCGAAGCTGCTTGGGACGCAGCCGGTTCAGGCCCAGGTCGGCCTGGTCGACCAGGGCCCGCCGCAATGCCGGGAGGCTCGCGACGTCCTGCGGCAGCGGAGGCTCGGAGAGCCTCTGCAGAGCGACCTGGGGATCCCTCACCGAACCGAGATGACGGACGACGGCGCGCGCCCCCTTAAGCTTCTTCTTCCGCACCTTGAACAGCTCGCCCCCATAGCCGCGATGCACCGAGATCACCCTCCGGAGCGCCGCCCGCGCGTCATGGACCGCGTCGACGTCGCCAAGTGCCGCGGCAGGAATCAGTTCGAGGAGCTTGTCCAGGTAACGATCGACGTATACGCCGATCGCGTCCGCAGCAGTAGTGGCAGATCCCATACGACCAGTCTCGCCAGCTCTGATCGCGGGGGCAATGCGTCAGAGTGCAGCAGCAAATTCCTTCAGCCACGGCCGCAGCTCGGGCCCGAGATCTTCACGTTCGACGGCCAGCGTCACCACAGCTTTGAGATAGCTGACCTTGTCCCCAGTGTCATAACGGCGCCCGCGGAAGACCACCGCGTAGACGCCGCCTCCCTCGCCGTCGCCAGCGGCGAGAGTCTGCAACGCGTCAGTGAGCTGGATCTCGCCACCCCGACCCGGCGCCGTCATCTCGAGAATGTCGAAGACGGCGGGGTTCAGAACATAGCGGCCGATCACCGCAAGATTCGACGGGGCGTCTTCAACCGCAGGCTTTTCCACCAATCCGTTGACCTTGACAAAATCCTCGCCGTCGACCGCCATCACGTCGGCACAGCCGTACGCCGAGATCTTTTCTGGCTCGACTTCCATGAGAGCAATCACCGACCCGCCGGTTGTCTGCTGCACGCGGATCATCTCGCTCAGAAGCTCGTCACGGGCATCAATCAGGTCGTCGCCAAGAAGAACTGCAAACGGTTCATTGCCGACGTGCCGCTTCGCGCAGAGCACTGCATGGCCGAGACCCAGGGGATCTCCTTGGCGAACATAGTGGATGTCGCCAAGATTGCTCGCCTCCCGCACTGCGGCCAAGCGGGCCGTATCCCCCTTCTCCTCGAGAATCGTCTCGAGCGTGGGAACGCGATCGAAGTGATCTTCGAGCGCCCGCTTGCTGCGGCCGGTGACCATCAGCACGTTGTCCAGGCCTGCCTTCGCCGCCTCGGCGACAACGTACTGGATCGCAGGTTCGTCGACGACCGGCAGCATTTCCTTCGGCATCGCCTTCGTTGCCGGGAGGAAGCGGGTGCCCAGACCCGCCGCGGGGATGACGGCCTTCGTGATACGTGAGCTCTGAGGCATATCGGTAGCCTACGGGAGGGTCAGAGTCAGCCTGGGCGATACGCAGCGCCGGTGTTAACTTGCGCATCACTAGAAACATCCGTAACAGGTGCCTTATGCTTTGGCCTGGGGAGGTGGGGGCCGAGCTCCCTGCCCCTACTCTGGAGTTCTGTCGATGAGCCGCCGTATCCGACTCGCTGCATCTTCGCTGTTGGCTGGCGCCATGATGCTTTCGCCGTTGTGCGCACAAGCCGCTTCCATAACGACTCCAAGTCCGTCGGCTACAGCGTCTTCCGCACCAACCGCGACTTCATTGCCTTCAGGTCGAGCGCAGGGCGCCCCCGCCCCACCCGCTAGCCCATCGACAACATCAGCTCCCGACGGGCAGCCGAGCCTGACCGTCGACCGTTCTGGCAAACCTAGCGGCGGCGGCGCGGTGATGCGTGCCGGTCGCGGGCAGCCAGCTGCCCAAGCAAAGAATCAGCAAACCTCGCCCTCAGCGGGCGCACCTTCCGGAGGGAAGTCCGTTCTCGCATCCCACTTCGCGGTGCCCAGCTCATTGGCCCCGGGCCAGCCGCCCTCTACGGACGGCATGCCGATGGGCATCGATGTGAGCGGGTGGCAGGGCAACGTTGACTGGACGAGCGCGAGAGCCAATGGAGCCGTGTTTGCCTACGTCAAAGCCTCTGAGGGCAACTGGACTCTCAATGACTACTTCGCCCAGCAGTACAACGGCTCCGCCAACGCCGGAATGATCCGTGGCGCCTACCACTTCGCTCGCCCTAACCTTTCGAGCGGTTCAACGCAGGCCAATGTGTTTCTGAATTCAGGCGGCGGCTGGAGCCCCGACGGAATTACGCTGCCCCCCGCGCTTGACTTGGAAGCGCAGCCAGCTGCGTACGGAACAGATCAGTGTTACGGGATGACCCCAGCCCAACTGACATCGTGGACCCGGGACTTCGTGCAGACAATGCTCAACCGGACGACCAAAGCCCCGATGATCTACACGGGCTACTATTTCTGGCAGCAGTGCCTCGGCGGAACGAACGCTTTCAGCCAGTCAAACCCGGTATGGCTTGCCGCCTACAACAGCACCGGTCCGTACATCCCGGGCTCGTGGCCGACATACACCATGTGGCAGTACAACGACGGCGCCGGCTCGGTGTTCCCGGGCGATCAGAATGTCTTCAATGGCTCGTACGGGCAGCTTCAGGCTCTCGCCTCGCACGCCGACGTTAGGCCTTCCCTGCAGACCCCTGCGGGGGCGACGCTGCTCTCAGGCAAGTGGGGTGGCGACGGCCTGACTTACGCCGGATGGGCGCAGAACGGCTACTGGTGCCTGCAAATGCCATTCAATGTCAACCGCTGCTTCAATTTCGGAATCTCGACGGACCTCCCCATCGTCGGCGACTGGACCGGCAGCGGAACCGACGGAATCGGAGTTGTGAGAAACGGACAATGGCTCCTGGCAAACGACGCTACCAATCCGTGGGTATTCCGAGCCGTCAACTTCGGTATAGGTTCCGACAGACCGATCGTTGGCCGCTGGAGCGGGCCCGGACCAGCGTCGATCGGAGTCGTGAGAGGAAACGAATGGATCCTCGCGCAGTCGACGACGAGTCCGTACGTCTTTCGCGACTTCTACTTCGGCGTAAATACTGACAAGCCGATTGTGGGCGACTGGCTCGGGAACGGCTACGACACGCCTGGCATTGTTCGGGACGGTCTTTGGATGCTCCAGAACAGCATCTGGTGGGGCAACATCGACCGCTATTTCGCGTTCGGCATCGGGAGCGACCAGCCGGTCGTGGGAGCATGGAACCCGAGCGCGACGCGCGCAACATTCGGAATCGTGCGCAACGGCGGCTGGTACGTCACCTACGACGTCAACGGAAACCTTTCAGTCAACGCGAGCTGGAACTAGAAAGACCACCTGGATCCAGAAACGCCGTCGCGCCCGCCGAAGCAATGCTCGGCGGGCGCGGTTGTTCGAAGTCTCTTGCGCCGGATCAGGCGCGGCCGCCCAGATAGTCCGCAAGTCGTTCACCCATGTCCTGGACACCGAAGCCGGTCCCCGCCAGCTTCGCGGTCGTGAACGTGCTCACGAGCGGGCGCGGCGCAGCGTGCTTCCCCCGGAAGTACTCTTCCGTCGTTACGCCGGAGACCTCGTCCTCACGGTGTCCGGAAAGGCGGTATACGTCCTTCGCGATATCCGCCCAGGACCGAGGCTCGCCGTCGCTGCTCAGGTTGTAGATCCCGAAGGGCTGCTCAGTGTCGAGAAGGTGCCGGATTCCGGCGGCGATGTCGTCGGTGAACGACAGTCGACCGACCTGGTCGTTAACCACGGAGGGCTTGACGCCCTTCGCGGCGAGGGCGGCCATGGTCCGGACGAAGTTGTTGCCTTCTCCGATAACCCACGATGTCCGAACAATGTAGTGCCGCGGCACGACGGAGACGACGGCGTCGCCCGCGGCTTTCGTCTGGCCGTAGACGCCGAGCGGCGAGAACGGCTCGTCCTCGTCGTGGACCTCCGCGGTCCCGTCGAAGACATAGTCGCTCGAGACGTGGACGAGAGTCAGCCCGTGCTCGACGGCGACGCGCGCGAGGCGGGCGACGGCCGTGACGTTGATCGCCCACGCGGCGCGGCGTCCCTCGGGGGTCTCGGCTTTGTCGACCGCCGTGTAGGCCGCCGCGTTGATGATCGTTGAGTAGCTCTTCCAGTTGCGGCTCGCGTACGAGGCCGGATCGGTGAGGTTGAACTCCGCGCGCGCCGCGAACTCTACGTTCGCGTCGCCGTCGTACGTCTTGCGCAGCGCCTTGCCGAGCTGGCCGTCGGCCCCCAAGACGAGAATCTTGCGGGGCGCCATCGGAGTGACGTCGGCAAGCGACGGGTGGGCCCGGTCCTTGTCGGAGAGTTCGGCCTGCTCGAGCGGAATGGGCCACTCGATCGCGGCGGCCTCATCGGCGAGGTTGAGGAACGTGTACTGGCTCTGCGCAGCGGCCGACCAATGGTCGTTCACGAGGTACGTATACGCCGTTCCGTCCTCAAGCGTCTGAAACGCGTTGCCAACCCCACGCGGAATGAAGATCGCCTTCGAGGGGTCGAGCTCGGCGGTGAACACGGCGCCGAAGGTCGACCCCTCGCGGAGATCCACCCAAGCGCCGAAAATGCGCCCGGTCGCAACGGAAACGTACTTGTCCCACGGCTCCGCGTGGATGCCACGCGTCGTTCCGGCCTTCTCGTTGAAGGAAATGTTGTTCTGCACGGGCCCGAAGTCGGGCAGGCCAAGCGCGAGCATCTTCTCGCGCTGCCAGTTCTCCTTGAACCACCCACGGTTGTCGCCGTGGACGGGCAGGTCATACAAGACGACGCCGGGAATAGGCGTCTCGTGCGCGGCGAGCGGCTTGGAGAACTCGATGTTGTGCTCTGACCTGTGCCCTGACGCCGTCACTGGCCCTGCTCCTTGTACTTCGCCTCGGTTTGAGCCTTCTGCGGCCGCCACCACGATTCGTTCTCCCGGTACCATTGAACAGTCGCCTCGAGGCCAGCCTCGAAGTCGCGGTACTGGGGTTCCCACCCGAGCTCAGTTCGGAGCTTCGTGGAGTCAATCGCGTAGCGCAGATCGTGGCCGGGGCGGTCGATGACGTGGTCGTAGGCGTCGACGGGCTGTCCCATGGCCTTGAGGATCAGTTCGACGACCGACTTGTTGTCCTTCTCGCCGTCGGCTCCGATGAGATAGGTCTCACCGGTGCTGCCCTTGTCAAGGATCGTGAGGACGGCCGAGGAGTGGTCGTCCGCGTGGATCCAGTCGCGGACGTTCTCGCCCTTGCCGTATAGCTTCGGGCGCACACCGTCGATCACGTTCGTAATCTGACGCGGGATGAATTTCTCGACGTGTTGGTAGGGCCCGTAGTTGTTCGAGCAGTTGCTGATCGTGGCCTCGAGACCGAACGAACGAACCCAGGCGCGGACAAGAAGATCCGAGCCTGCCTTCGTCGACGAGTAGGGGCTCGAGGGGTTGTACGGGGTCGATTCCGTGAAGCGCTCCGGATCGTCGAGCTCGAGGTCGCCGTATACCTCGTCTGTCGAGATGTGGTGGAATCGCTTCCCATGCCTCCGGGCGGCTTCGATGAGCGTGTACGTCCCGATGATGTTCGTGTCGAGGAACGGGCGCGGGTCCTGGAGCGAGTTGTCGTTGTGGCTCTCGGCGGCGTAATGCACGACGGCGTCAACGCTTCCGACAAGCTCGTCGACAAGGGAGGTATCGGTGATGTCACCCATGACAAAGCGGAATCGCTGGCTGGGAAGACCCTTGAGGGATTCGAGGTTGCCGGCGTACGTCAGCTTGTCCAGGACGATGACGTGATGGTCCGTGTGGCCGAGAACGTAGTGGACGAAATTCGAGCCGATGAACCCGGCGCCACCGGTCACGAGCAGTCTGCGCATGGGCACAAGCCTACCTGCGCCCCCGCCGTCACGCCTGACCGAGCAGCCTCCTGTAGGCTGGGCTGCTGAGCAGACAGGAGGAGGCGCACATGAAGATCGGCCCCGCAACAGCGCTCACGGCTGTCGCGGCGCTGGTGGTACTTGGAGTGTCCGGGTGCGAGGCCCCGCCGAATGACGACTCTCCGACTTCCCCGGCCCCTTCTTCCCGCTCCGCGTCGCCCCACACGTCCCTCTACCCCGCGGCAACCGGTCAACCCGAGATCGATCTGACGATCACGCTTGTCCCAGGCAACGCCGTCGACCCCGTCACCTCTCGCGTCGTGTGTCAGAACGGGAAAGCGGTCCAGCCGAGCACTCGCGCCGATGGCAACGAGGCCTGCGCGTTCGTGAAGGCAAACGTGACATCGCTCACGACACCTGTTCCTTCAGACAACTGCAAGAAGATCGACGGCGGACCGCAAGTGGCCGACGTCTTCGGAAGGGCGAACGGCCAGCTCATCCGCACCTCGTTCAAGCGGACGGACAAATGCCAGATCACGGCATGGGACTTCATGGTCCCCTTGATCGATCCGCCCGGGAGCAAGTAGCCATGCCGTCCGCAAACGCTCCCGCCGCAGACGGCGAAAAGACCATCAACAGCCGCGGGGCATCGGGTGTTGGCTTAGCTTCGATCGTCGCCGCCGGCTCGAGCTTGGTCATCATGATCATCGCTGGCAACTCGCTCTCCGGCCCTGACTTTGCGGCGTTCTCGGTGTTCTGGGGAGCGCTGTTCGGCACGTTCGGAACGCTGAGCGGGATCCAGCAGGAGACAACGCGCGCAGTCCGGACCGGCGTCGAACACTCCTCCGGCGTGGGCTCGCGACGCGCCCGAGTCCTGCCCAACGCCATCGTGACCGGAGGGCTCATCGCCCTCGTCGGCTGCATCTCGAGCCCCCTGTGGGCCCCGCGGATCCTTGGGACGGCATGGCTCCCGCTCATCCTCGTCATGGCCGCGGCCGCGGTGTCATATTCCGGACACGCGGCGCTCGCAGGGGCATCCGCGGGATATCAACGCTGGGGACTCTATTCGCTCCTCATGGGCGCCGAATCGTTCGTCCGGCTGCTCCTCATCGCTGGCCTCGCTCTGATCGGGGCCGGACTGTTCGGCCTCGAAGCAGGCGCCGCCGCAGCAGCAGTCGTCTGGCTCGGCTTCATCGCCCTGTCGGGACAGGCGCGCCGGGCTGCCGCAGCACGGGCCGACGTCGACCGGGCGCGGCTCTGGCAGACCACCGGGCACGCAATTCTCTCCGCGCTGTCGACGGCGGTGCTCATCGTCGGCTTCCCGGTTCTTCTCGGCGCGACGAGCAGTTCGGCCGAGATCGCGTCGGCGGGCGGCCTCCTGCTCGCGATCCAGCTCACGAGGGCACCGATCATGGTCCCCCTGCAAGCTTTCCAGGGCGTGGCTGTCTCGGCCTTCGTGGCCCATCGGAGCCGCGGCGTGGCGGCGCTCGTCAAGCCTCTGGCCTTCTGCGCTGCGACGGGGGCGGTAGGCGCGGTCGCCGCTGGTCTGCTCGGTCCGTGGATCATGTCCGTGCTGTTCCCGGGACGCTTCGACGTCGGCCCGTACTTGCTGGCCGCGCTCACATTCGACGCCGCCCTCATGGCGGCGGTCACGCTCAGCGGCACCGCCACGCTCGCACTGGGACGCCATAGGATCTACTCGACCGGATGGGTGACGGCGACGGTGGTCGCGGTCGGGCTCCTCCTATGCCCCCTGCCGCTCGGCGTTCGATGCTCTCTCGCGCTCGGGCTCGGGCCTTTGGCCGGCGTCGTGGTCCACCTTCTTGGCATCACGGCCGCCTCCCACGAGGCTTCACCGACCACGGGAGGCAAAGCATGAGTGACACCCTGAAGGTGACTGTCATCATCCCCGCGTACAAGGCAGCCGAAACACTCGAGCGAGCGGTCGCAAGCATCCTGACCCAAGAGGATCCTGACCTTCGAGTCCTGATTGTCGACGACGCGTCACCGGATGAGACTGGGGTGGTTGCGCGGCGCCTCGCTGACGGGGATTCGCGGGTCGAGGTCCTCACCCAGTCGAAGAACCGAGGCGTTTCCGCGGCCCGCAACGCGGCCCTTGACCGGACGACGACCGAATGGGTCGCCTTTCTTGACAGCGACGACGAGTGGCTGCCCGGGTGGCACCAGACGATGCTTTCTCAGGCGTCCCCGGAGGTCGACGTCGTTGTGGCCGGAAGGCTCGTCGTGCAGGCCAACGGTTCGGTCGCCCCGGCCGCGTCAAAGGCCCAAGGAGTCTTCGACGGCGAAGAGGCCTGCAGGCTCGCGATGCTCGACCAGCTCACGCCGTTCCCGTGGGACAAGCTTTTCCGCCGGTCCATGTTCGACGGCCTGAGGTTTGCCGAAGGCGCCGCTCGCTTCGAAGACATGACGATGAACATCCTCGTCTACTCCTCGGCGCGACGCGTCGTCTCCGTGTCCGAGCCCGTGTGCAAGTACTACATCTCGGGGCAGAGCCTTACGTGGGGCCGCGTACCGACCATGCAGGACACTGTTGCCGCACTGGGTCACCTCGAGCAGGGCCTCGACCAGCGCTTCCGTTCTGGCCGCTTCGCAGGACCGTACGCGACCATGAATGTGCTCGTGGCCATGCTCGTCGCCCAATCGGCCATGGCACGAGGAGGTAACTCCGCCGATGTGCGGCAGACCCTGGCAGAATGTCGGCAGCAGCTGACAATTGCACGGCTGTGGGCGACGCTCAAGGCCGCTCCCGTGCTGGCCTTCGCCGCCGGCTTCCTGCGAGCATTTCCCCGGGTCTACGGCGCCGCGTACGGCCTTTACATCAGGCGAAGGTACGGTCTGCGATAGATTGGGAATCATGCTCCAAAGTCCCCCTTTGCGTGTGCTCGTGATCATGCCTGCCTGGAATGAGTCGGAAACGGTTGGCACCACGGTCCGCGAAGTCCTCGCCCAGCCAGGCCCCTACGATGTCCTCGTCGTCAATGACGGGTCGACGGACGCCACGGCTAAAGTCGCAAGGGACGCCGGAGCCACGGTCCTTGACCTTCCGTACAACCTCGGAGTCGGCGGCGCCATGCGGGCCGGATTCAAGTACGCGGTCCGCAACGGCTACGACGCGGCAATCCAGGTGGACGCCGACGGCCAGCACAACCCCAGTGACATTGCGCTCGTCCTCGAGGGGCTCCAGCGCGCCGATATCTCCATCGGCGCGCGCTTCGCCAACCGAGGCGATTACAAGGTCAGCGGGCCACGCAAGTGGGCCATGGTGTTCCTGGCGAAAGTGATTTCGGGCTTGGCCCGGACTCGCCTCACGGACGTCACGAGCGGATTCAAGGCCGTCAACCGGCGCGGGCTTGCGCAGTTCATCGACCACTACCCCGCCGAGTACCTCGGGGACACGATCGACTCCCTCGTCGTCGCCATCAAGTCGGGCTGTGTCGTCACCCAGATCCCGGTCGAAATGCGTCCGCGTCAGGGCGGAACCCCGAGCCACCATCCTGTGAAGGCGGCGATCTACCTCGGGCGATCCGTCTTTGCCCTCCTCTTCGCCTTAACCCGCAAACGATCCAGCCTGCCGGCTTCGGACCTCACCGCTGCAGGAGTCTGACCGTGGCCGTTTACTCAGCTTTCGTCCTCGCCCTCGTCATCGTCGCCGTCGTCATCGAGCTCCTGCGGCGGAAGAAGTTCCGCGAGAAGTACGCCACACTCTGGCTCGTTGTCGGCATCGCGACCCTCATCCTGGCCGCGTTCCCGCAATTGCTCGCACTGGTCGCCCGCACGCTCGGCGTTCAGGTCCCGTCCAATCTGCTGTTCGCGCTCAGCATTCTTCTGGCCTTGGGCGTGTGCCTCCACCTCTCGTGGGAGATCTCAGTCGTTGAGGACGAGACCCGAATCCTCGCCGAAGAGGCCGCGATCCTCCGCGCGCAGATAGAGCGGCTCGAGGCTCGAGTCGAGGCCCTGGCAGCCTGCGAGCAACCCCTGCGCGACGCCGACAGCGAAGCAAGCTGACCGACCCCACCATCCCACCGACCACGGAGAACTGCCCGATGGCCCTGGACATCCTCATCCCCTACTGGGGCGACCCCGGCTACATGAAGGTCACCGTCAATAGCGTCCTCGCCCAGAACAACGGCGACTGGAAGCTTACGGTCGTTGACGACGCCTACCCCTCGGACGAGATCAAGGACTTCGTCGCGGCGCTCGGCGACGACCGCATCACCTACATCCGCAAAGACCAGAACGAGGGAATCACCGAGAACTATCGCACGTGTGTTTCGCTGGCTTCCGAAGAGGTCATGGTCATCCTCGGATGCGATGACGTGCTCCTGCCAAACTACGTGGACGTTATTCTCGACGCGCACAAGCGCTTCCCAGACGCAGCAATTATCCAGCCGGGAGTCGAGGTGATCGACGAGAACGGCGCCGTCGTAAGCACCCTCGTCGACGCCGTGAAGCAGAAGTTCGTCAAGCCCCGTGGCGGCGGGGTGCAGCTCCTCTCAGGCGAGATGATCGCGTCGAATCTCCTGCATGGCGATTGGCTCTACTGGCCGTCGTTGGCTTTCCGGACGGACAAGCTCCGCGAAGTCGACTTCCGCGACGGCTTCCCCATCATCCAGGATCTGGCCCTCATCATGGACATGATCTATCGCGGCGACCAGTTGCTCGTCGAGCCGAGCGTCTGCTTCCAGTACCGGAGGCACTCGGCCAGCGCGTCGTCGACCAAACTCGTCGACGGCTCGCGCTTCGCCGGCGAACGGGACTATTTCTCCCTTGCGGCCTCCCAAGCCGAAGAACTCGGCTGGGCCCGTGCCGCGCTCAGCGCTCGTCTGCGCCTCACGTCCCGCGCGCACGCCTTGAGCCTCCTTCCAAAGGCGGTCGCCTCGCGCAACCTCCCTGCCGTCAAGGCGCTCACGCGCCACACCTTCGGAAACTAGAGAATCGAGAGGGACATACCCCATGGCAACACTCGAGACAAGCGGATATGCCCGCGGGACGGTCTTGGTTACCGGAGGAGCTGGCTTCATTGGCTGCGCGATCTCCTCGGCCCTAGTCGATGCCTTCGACCGCGTCGTCGTCGTCGACAACCTCCACCCGCAGATCCATGCAAGCGGCGAACGCCCGGCAGAGCTCGCTGACGGGGCCGAGCTCATCGTCGGCGACGTCGCCGACGCCGACACGTGGGACCGTGTCCTCGCCGAGGTCACGCCCGACGTCGTCATCCACCTCGCCGCCGAAACGGGCACCGGACAGTCGCTCGAGGAGTCGACCAGGCACGCTCTCGTGAACGTCGTCGGCACGTCCCAGCTCTTGGACGGCCTGAACCGCCACGGCAAGCTCCCGCGCCGCATCGTACTGTCCTCGAGCCGTGCCGTGTACGGCGAAGGCGCATGGCGGCGCGCCGACGGCACGCAGTACTACCCCGGACAGCGCACGAGCGAGACCTTGGACCAGGCGCAGTGGGACTTCCCAGCTTCCGAGCCGACGGCCATGCGGGCGGCGGACGTCGCGCCGGCGCCCGTGAGCGTCTATGGCGCCACGAAGCTGGCCCAAGAGAATGTCCTCCAGACGTGGGCGAAGGCGTACGGCGTCGAGACGGTCGTGCTGCGCCTTCAAAACGTCTACGGCCCCGGGCAGTCGCTCATCAACCCGTACACGGGCATCATGAGCCTCTTCTGCCGCATGGCAATGGGCGGCAAGTCGATCCCGCTCTACGAGGACGGTCAGGTCCGCCGCGACTTCATTCTGATCGACGACGTGGCCGCAGCAATCGTCGCTGGCGCGACGTCGGAGACGGTCTCGGGGCAGCCGATCGACATCGGCTCCGGCGAGTTCCAGACCATCGGCACAGCGGCCGAGATCATCGCCCGCCACTACGGCGCGCCCGCGCCCCACGTCACGGGCCAGTACCGGCAGGGCGACGTCCGCCACGCCTGGGCAGATGTCACGGCGGCCAAGGAGATCCTCGGCTGGGAGCCCCGCTTCTCACTTGAGCAGGGAATCGAGCGGCTCGCCACGTGGATCGACGCCCAGCCCGGAGTCCAGCCTGCCTGACGAACTGAAGGCCAGAAGCGGGGCGCCCCCCCCCGCGGGGGGGGGGGCGCGGGGGGGGGGGGGGGGGGGGCGCCGGCGGGGCGACCGGGGGGGGGGCGGTCCACCGGGCGGGCCGCGCGCTTCCCCGGGGACCGGAGACGCGGGGG